>CALMJT010000041.1 GCA_937864365.1 uncultured Alteromonadales bacterium
CGATTCGATTCTACCGCCAACAATAACAGTATGAGTACCGGAGCGCGCCGCAAGTCGCGCTGCGCGAACTTTGGTTTGCATTCCACCACGACCCAAGGCGCCACCGCCCCCGGCCATTGCATCTAAAGATGTATCACTGGCATTAGCTTCGGCAATGAGTTTCGCGTCAGGATTATTGCGAGGATCTGCGGTATACATGCCGTCTTGGTCGGTAAGAATGACGAGAACGTCAGCATCAACAAGATTCGCAACCAGTGCCGCAAGACTGTCGTTATCACCAAAACGGATTTCGTCGGTTACCACGGTATCGTTTTCGTTAACGACCGGGATCACACCATAATGCAATAAAGTATTAAGAGTTGATCGACTGTTTAGATAGCGCTCACGACTGGATAAATCGTCGTGATCAAGAAGTACTTGTGCGGTTTGAATAGAGTACTTCGAGAAGGCTTCTTGATAAGTCTGAATCAGACTCATCTGACCAACCGCCGCGGCTGCCTGTAGTTCGTGAATACGATCTGGGCGCTCGTTCCAACCCAAACGTTTCATGCCTGCGGCCACAGCGCCAGAGGAAACTAAAATGATTTCTTTATCGAGCTTTTGCAATCGAGCAATTTGCTCAACCCAACGCTCGATTGCGGGTTTATCCAGTTTACGTCCGTTGTCGGTTAATAATGCACTGCCAATTTTTATAATCCAGCGTTTACGCTGGTGTAGGCTTTCCCTGATACTCATGATGACTACTCAACTCCCGAAATAATTATAGGCTCGTATGACTTGCGAACGCTCACTATCACAGCAAGCGCGCAAGTGTAACTCGCTCGGTTTTTTTTTGGGAGCCAACCATTACTCAGATCTATAGTTAATAAGTAAAACTTGAGAGTCTAAATTAACTTATTGAAAAATATAAAAAAACTGATCAATCCTGACCAAAAATTTCATTTGAGCCACGTTTAAATGCCGAGCTTCCTCACGTAAATCAACCTAGACGCACCGACTCGGCTTTAACTCTGTTTTGGGAGTACTTACTTGATAGTCCTTACTTGATAGTCCTTACTTGATAGTCCTTACTAAGGTGCGTAGATAATCTCTACATCGTAATCGTCGTCGTCCCAGTCATCGTCGTCATCACTGAGGTTCTTGGCCATTCTCTCTGCTCGCTTCGACTCTCTTAAGGCTTCAATACGCTCGCGAGCTTCTTCTTGCATTTGCTTTTGAATGTTTATTTCGCGCTCGCCAGCCTCTGGATCATCTTTCTCAAGCTGCCATAGCTCTTCGAGATGATTCAGTACCTGAGACGCTACCAGTGCGGTGCCGTTTTTGTTGATTGCGGCAACTTTAACAACTCGACCTTGCCAGTTCAGGGCATCGACTACTTCTTGGGTGCGAGACTCAACTTCATCGGGTGGCAATAGATCGATTTTATTCAACACCAACCACTGCTCGCGTTGAGACAATGTTGGGCTGAACTTTTCAAGTTCTGTCTGAATTTTTTGAATATTCTCAGCCGGAGTAGAGCCGTCGTAGGGGAACATATCAACCAGATGCAGCATAATGCGGCAACGAGTTAAGTGCTTCAAAAACCGAATACCAAGACCCGCGCCTTCAGAGGCACCTTCGATAAGGCCGGGAATATCCGCAATCACAAAGCTTCTGTGCTCGTTAACCTTTACCACACCAAGGTTAGGAACAAGCGTTGTAAAGGGGTAGTCTGCCACTTTCGGTTTTGCAGCCGACACTGCGCGAATAAAAGTAGATTTACCCGCATTTGGCATACCCAGCAGACCCACATCAGCCAAAACTCGTAATTCAAGCTTAATGTTACGAGCTTCACCTTCTGAGCCGGGCGTTGTTTGGCGAGGAGCACGGTTAATACTCGATTTAAATCGCGTATTACCTAAACCATGAAAGCCACCTTGAGCGACTTTCAGTTTTTGACCCGGCTCTTTTAAATCGCCAAGCTGCTCTTCGGTATCTAAATCGATAACCGTGGTGCCAACCGGGACCCTAAGAAAAAGGTCTTCGCCTTTACTGCCGCGGCAATCCCGAGAACTTCCCGACTGCCCATTTTGGGCTCGATATTTGGGTTGGTATCGATAGTCGACCAACGTATTTAAGTTTTCATCCGCAAGCAGATAAACGCTGCCGCCATCACCGCCATCACCGCCATCTGGCCCACCATTGGGGATAAACTTCTCGCGGCGAAAGCTCATACAGCCATTACCACCATCACCGGCTTTCACAAAAATCGGTGCTTCATCGACAAATTTCATCAACTACCTCTGTTTGGAGTTGTTCGGTCTTGGAAACCGCAACAGTTGAATCCCTTTGTTCGCGGCCTTGTTACCATATCCAATTTACTTAATTTCATAATAAAAAAAACCCCATCAGAGTGATGGGGTTTTTCGAAGAACCTTACAAGAAGGTTGGCTTTAATCGCCCTGCTTATTGAACAACAGGAACAATACTTACGTATTTACGATTTTTTGGGCCTTTAACTTCAAATTTTACAGTGCCATCTTCTTTTGCAAACAAGGTATGGTCTTTACCAATACCAACGTTTACACCAGCATGGAACTTAGTACCGCGTTGGCGAACTAGAATGTTGCCAGCAAGTACTTCTTGACCGCCAAAGCGCTTAACCCCTAAGCGTTTACTTTCCGAGTCGCGGCCGTTACGTGTACTACCACCTGCCTTTTTATGAGCCATTAGATTATACCTCTTAGATTAGCCTTGGATGCCGGTGATTTTCACCTCAGTGTACCACTGACGGTGACCCTGGCGCTTCATGGAGTGCTTACGGCGACGGAATTTAACAATTTTCACTTTGTCAGCACGACCGTGGGCAACAACTTCTGCAGAAACTTTTGCACCATCAACAATTGGTGCACCAATTTTTACGTCGTCACCGTTGGCAACTAACAAAACTTTATCAAAATCAACGGTTTCACCGGTGGCAACTTCGATTTTTTCTAATCGAAGAACTTCACCTTCGGCGACACGGTGTTGCTTACCGCCACTAACAATAACTGCGTACATGCATTTGCTCCAATTAATGAAATCGGACGCCACGAAGTATGATGAATGCAAAAAATTACTTGTTCATCATTTTTTCAAGTCAACACGAATGAAAAACTTGCGACGTTTGTTTAAGGGTGGCGGATTTTATGGGAAATGAAGCAAAGATACAAGCGCCTATTTCATAACCAAATATTTTAACGCGAAACGGCAATCTTAGGCGCTGCTGTCAGTTGTTGGTCATCCGGCTGTGGTCATCAAAGAGCAGATAATCGGCGTTAGCACGTCCTAGCGCGACGACTGCCTATTAATAGGATCTCTTATTTTAATCAGACCAAAGGATGAGCGAACTGAAAATGTGTAAAACAAGCGGCATACAATGATAACTAAAGCGTCACAACAGCTTGACGGTAGCAGCTCTCGTGCCTAGGATGCGCCTAACTTTATTTTTTGTAAAATGAATCACCGAATGCTCTCTTTTCATAATGTTGTCCGCACTGACTTTGAAGCGGTTAATCAACTTATCATCGATGAACTCTATTCCGACGTTACTCTTGTTGAGAATATTGGCCAATACCTAGTCGAAGCCGGCGGCAAACGCCTGCGACCACTTCTGGTTCTGCTCGGTGCAAACGCATTGGGCTACTCAGGCACAAACCATTTAAAACTTGCAGCTATTATTGAATTTATTCACACCGCAACACTACTGCATGATGATGTTGTCGACATGTCTGAACTGCGACGAGGCCGCCCTACAGCCAATGCCAACTGGGGTAATGCGCCAAGCGTCTTGGTCGGTGACTTCTTATACAGCCGAGCCTTTCAAATGATGGTCGCCATTGGCAATATGGACATCATGAGCATTCTTTCGAACACCACTAACGTGATTTCGGAAGGAGAAGTACAGCAATTGGTTAACGCCAAAGACCCGAACGTTAGCGAAGAGAATTACTTTAAGGTTATCAACAAAAAGACCGCCGCACTGTTTGAAGCTGCCTGTGAGACCTCCATGGTTTTGTGCAATGCAACCGATAAACAGCGACAAGCCTTTGCCGCGTACGGCTCCAGTCTTGGTCTTGCCTTCCAATTAGTCGACGACGCCTTAGATTACGAAGGTGACGCACAAGCGTTGGGCAAGAATGTCGGCGACGATCTCGCCGAAGGCAAACCAACATTACCTCTTATTTACACCATGAATCACGGCACCGCTGCCGAAAAAGATCTGGTGGCAAACGCGATTCGTAATGGTAGCGTTGAACATCTAAATGAAATCGTCGCGCTGGTAAAATCGACCGGCGGGCTAAAATATACTCATGAGCAGGCGGCACACCATGTGCAGAGAGCTAAAGATTCTCTTTTAGAACTGCCCAAAAGTGATTACAGAGATGCGATGGAGGACTTGGCTAATTTCGCCATAAACCGAGATCGCTAAAGAAGGACAAACCTTAAGCAAGGATAGCAGGCAAGGGATTACAGCGAACCATGACCAACAATCTAGATTCGAACACTTCAATTAAAGACCACTATTCTTACCCCAGCTGGGAAAAGCTAAAGTCTTTAGCGCTCAGCTGGGATGAAAATCTTACCAATCTATTTGCAAAAGATCCTAAACGAGCCGAGAAATACTCACTCTCAGTAGGACAAATCTTTCTGGATTTCTCGAAAAATCACATCGACGAAGACATTTTCGAGGCACTTTGCGAAATTGCCAACGACGCAAAACTGCCCGCGTGGATTCAAGCATTATATTCCGGTGATCTGGTCAACAATACCGAACACCGCCCTGCCCTGCATACGGCATTAAGAACACCGGAACTTTGCCCCTCAGAAAAACAAGCCGAGGTAAAAGCGGCGCTCGAAAAAGTTGAAACATTGGTTAATGAGGTTCATACCGGCCAATGGCTTGGTCACACCGGCAAAGCTATTACCGATGTAGTTAACATTGGTATCGGCGGATCGGATCTTGGCCCAAGAATGGTAGTTACTGCACTTAAGGCATTTAAAAATAAATCCTTAGAGGTTCATTTTGCAGCAAACATTGACGGCGCCGATCTTGCCGACCAGCTGGAAGCATTAAATCCAGAAACGACATTGTTCGTCATAGCGTCAAAATCATTCTCAACCTTAGAAACTCGTGAGAATGCTCTGGCTGCACGACGTTGGTTATTAAACTTCGGCTGCAAACACGAACAGCTACAGCACCATTTTGTGGCCGTTAGCAGCAATATTTCAGCAGCCATTGAATTTGGCATTGCTGAAAACAACATTCTGCCAATGTGGAGTTGGGTTGGCGGACGCTATTCCTTATGGTCAGCCATTGGCTTGCCAATCGCGTTCGCACTGGGCTTTGATAATTTCAGACGTCTACTCGACGGCGCCGCCGTAATGGATCGGCACTTTCACGATGCTCCGCTCAAAGAAAATATGCCAGCGGTGCTCGCTTTACTGACGTTTTGGTACAGCTCGACACAAGGTTACGAGAGCCAAGCAATCCTGCCTTATGCTCAGCGCTTAAATCGCCTTCCCGCTTATCTTCAACAGTTAGACATGGAGAGCCTCGGCAAGCGCGTAAACCATAATGGCAATCCTCTGGATTACAATTCGGGACTTATTCTTTGGGGTACTGAGGGAACCAACGGTCAGCACTCTTTCCACCAGCTACTGCACCAAGGCACTCGCAAGGTGTTAGTGGATTTTATTGCCAGCATAAAACCTATGAGTGGTTTAGACAGCCATCACCATTATTTATCGGCAAACTGTATTGGCCAATCCCAAGCATTACTTGCGGGAAAATCTTTTGAACAGGCTTATGAAGAGCTTCTTGAAAGCGGCAAAACAGAAGATGAAGCGCGAAAAATAGCGCCTCACAAAGTTATCCCTGGCAATCGCCCGAGCAATACATTACTTCTAGAGCAGCTCACACCAGAGTCTCTGGGAAGTTTAATCGCTCTGTACGAACACAAAGTATATTGCCTAGGCGTGCTTTGGGATTTAAATCCTTTTGATCAATGGGGCGTTGAGCTTGGCAAACAACTCGGGATGAAAATCTACCCAGCGCTCACCAGCGGGGAATGCCCAGACTCTTGGGACTCTTCGACTCGCTCTTTGATCGCTAAATTAGGGGCCACCGGCAAATAAAACACGGCATTTCTACGGAATTGCGTATACCCGTTTTGTGTATCTCTCTTGATAATTACTGAAACCATTGAGAGAGATACCCTCTTAGTTTTAGGTCAACAAACCCTTTAATCACAATAACATTAGATCAATAATAGCCCGGTGCCCTATAAACTATGTCTCCGGCGAATTCACAATTGCATTCTCAAGATAAATACACCGAAATACATTTTTCGAAACGCTGGTTACTCATTGTTACCGGCTGGATATCGTTAACGCTGGGTATCTTGGGAATTTTCCTACCGTTACTGCCTACCACACCTTTTGTGTTGCTCTCGTCATGGTGTTTCGCTCGATCCAGTAAGAGATTTCATCAACTGCTGGTATCGAATCGATTTCTTGGGCCAATTATCACCGAATGGGAGGCTGGCCGGGGAATCTCATTAAAAGTGAGGAATCGAGCACTGATCACCTTGTGGATCACATTAGTGATATCGATGTTCATTGTGGGTAAATGGTGGTCGGTGCTTCTTCTGTCGAGCATCGGCACAGGAACAACAATCTATCTGTGCCGCTTGGCTCGAAAAGCGAAATCGGAACAACTTTGATGGAGCAAGATCGTCTCGGAAAATCATCGAAATGATCAGTCGACAGACTATGGCAATGAGATTTCTTTCTCGCGACCAAACGACGCTCGAATCAACGAAAGGTATTTAGGGCGATTCCATAAGCGCCAATAGCTCATCCCTTTTTTCTTCCATCAATGCTTGATTAGCGCGAGTTTCAACATTTAGGCGAATAACGGGCTCGGTATTCGATCTGCGAAGATTAAAACGCCAATCATCGAACTCTATTGATACGCCATCGGTGTAGTCTATGTGGTTGGCAGATGCCGAATAGAAAGCTTCAATACGATCAATGACTGTCTGAGAGTTCTCAACTACGCGATTAATTTCACCACTGCACGGATAAGCACGCATACACTCATCCACCAATTTTGATAGAGGTTTACCCGTAACAGAAACAAGCTCGGCGACCAGTAACCACGGAATCATACCGCTATCGCAGTATGCAAAGTCTCTAAAGTAATGGTGGGCGCTCATCTCACCGCCATAAATAGCGTCTTCTTCGCGCATTCGTTCTTTAATAAACGCATGGCCGGTTTTACTCATAACCGGCACACCACCGTGTTGCTTGACAATACTTTGGGTATTCCAAGTCAAACGCGGATCATGAACGATTTTGCTGCCAGCCGATTTTTTAAGAAAAGCCTCTGCTAGCAAACCAACTAAATAATACCCTTCGATAAAACGACCATTTTCATCAAAGAAGAAACAACGATCAAAATCACCATCCCAAGCAATACCAAAATCTGCCTGATTATCGATAACCGCACGAGAAGTGCTACTACGATTCTCTGGTAATAAAGGATTAGGAATGCCATTTGGGAAATGGCCATCAGGCTCGTGCTGAATTTTTACGAATTTAATGGTTGGAAGGCGTTCCTCGATCGCATCTATGATAAGACCCGCCCCACCATTACCGGGATTGGCGACAATCTTAAGAGAAGAGAGCGTGGAAAGATCAACGTAAGTCAGAAGATGATCAATGTACGAAGGTCTTGAATTTGAATGACTAACTGCGCCTTTTTTAACTTGGTTAAAATCACCAGATTCCGCCAGTGCTTGGATATCAAACAATCCGGTATCACCACTGATTGGGCGAGAACCTTGTCGGACCAGCTTCATACCATTGTAATCAATGGGGTTGTGACTGGCGGTCACGCAAATACCGCCGTCTACATCTTGACTAAAACTCGCAAAGTAAACTTCTTCTGTTCCGCAAACACCAATGTGCAACACATCGGCGCCGCCGTCGGTAAGGCCGTCGATAAGACTGTCTGTCAGGGCTGGGCTGGACAATCTAATGTCGTGCCCAACAACGACCTTTTTAGCCGATAAGTACTGAGCAAACGCGCGACCTATACGATAGGCGACATCTTCGTTTAACTGACCGGGAACCTGTCCGCGGATATCATAAGCTTTAAAACAGGATATTTTGTTATCCACGGAAGGGAACCCTTATTTCTTTACCAAGCAATACAGATTGGAGATTACATCTTATAAATGTTGTTGTAGACGTAGTTGGTTGCTTCTACGAAGCCATCCACACTGCCGCAATCGAAACGAGTGCCTTTGAATTTGTAACCTAAAACGCAACCATTTTTGGCTTGCGTTAATAGAGCATCGGTCAGTTGAAGCTCGCCATTTTTACCGGGAGGCGTATTCTCGATGATTTCAAAAATATCTGGTGTCAAAATGTATCGACCGATAATCGCAAGGTTACTTGGTGCCTCTTCTACCGCAGGTTTTTCAACCATGTTGGTGACTTGGAAGATACCGTCTTTCAGTTTTTCACCGGCAATCACACCAAACTTACTGATCTGATCTTCTGGAACTTCTTGAATTGCAACAATGCTGCATCGGAATTGTTTGTACAACTGAACCATCTGCGCCAAAACACCATCACCACCTTCGGTGTTTAAACACAAGTCATCCGATAAAACCACGCCGAAGGGCTCGTCACCTATTAAGCGACGACCGTTTAAAATAGCGTCACCCAAACCACGCATTTCTTGCTGGCGAGTCATTGAGAAGGTAGCTTTGCTCATAACTTCGCGAATACTGCTCAAGAATTCTTCTTTAGACGTTCCCGCGATTTGATGCTCGAGTTCATAACTAACATCAAAATGGTCAGCAATTGCGCGCTTTCCACGACCTGTCACTAAACCGATTTCGGTTAGCCCAGCTTCAATGGCCTCTTCCACACCGTACTGAACCAAGGGTTTATTTACGATCGGTAGCATTTCTTTCGGCATTGATTTGGTTGCGGGAAGAAAACGGGTACCGTAGCCCGCCACCGGGAACAGACACTTCTTGATCATTTCATTTAATCCTTAAATTAATTGATTCTTTCAAACTTATGCTATCCAAGATTTGCGATCTTTGATGGTTTTATTCACACAAGTATCACCTTAACATAGTTTTTCTGAACGTGTTCTGTGATAAAAGTTGCAAATAGCTCAACTCGCAAACTTTGGAATTTATTTACAAATTCAAAGCAAATGGCCGTATTTTCAGACGTAAGTTTGATCTTTACGACCCTTGAAGCTTCACTAGAGATGTCATTATCATCTATCTGATTACCGAAATTCCAGCTCGCAAAAAATGTATGTATAGAAATAATTTCACTTCAAAAACCGCAGTATCAAGAACCAACATTCCAACAAACACAAGTATTTAATCTGGACAAGAAGCCATCATCCATTAGAATGTGCCCCCTTCGCTAGCCAGCACATCGACTTTCGAACAATGGCTCATTCGTAACGAAAACTGTTAGAGTCAATTTATGGATTCTTTTATACCTAAAAACGCCTATAGCCGCGAAGAGCTAATCGATTGCGGACATGGAAAAATGTTCGGGCCTGATAACGCTCGCTTACCTGTACCTAACATGTTGATGATCGATAGAATTACGCACATCAGCACTGAGGGTGGGGAATTCGGTAAAGGCGAGATTATCGCTGAGCTGGATATCAATCCCGATTTGTGGTTTTTTGAATGTCATTTTCCAGGCGACCCGGTTATGCCCGGCTGCTTAGGCTTAGATGCCATGTGGCAATTGGTTGGCTTCTATCTAGGATGGCGAGGCAATCCTGGTAAAGGAAGAGCATTAGGCTCTGGGGAAGTAAAATTCTCCGGTCAAATTTTACCAACCGCTAAAAAAGTCACCTATCATATAAACCTAAAGCGTGTGGTAGAAAGACAACTGGTTATGGGTATCGCAAATGGCTCCGCATCGGTTGATGGCAAGCCAATTTACACAGCGAACGATTTGCGTGTTGGTCTATTTACAGACACCAGTAAGTTCTAATGTAATTGCAGTTCAGCTTTCAATATTGAGCACTACAAATTATATTGAATTTTCACAGTTATAACTTTTTAGCCAGTAAATGGCTCATCAGGTGGGGCAGCATATGAGACGCGTTGTAGTTACCGGAATGGGTATTGTTTCCTGTATTGGTAATGGCCTAGATACGGTTCTCGAATCACTGAGAAATGGACGCTCTGGTATTCGCTTTCAGCCGCAATACAAAGAAATGGGCTTTAGAAGCCATATCGCCGGAAGTATAGACTTAGACCTAAAAGAGTTGATTGATCGCAAGATTTATCGCTTTATGAGTCCGGCGTCCGGATACGCATACCTATCTATGCAACAAGCTATTGCCGACTCCGGGCTTGAAGAGTCCGACGTTTCCAATGAGCGCTCCGGCATCATCATGGGCTCCGGTGGAGCATCCACAGCCAATCTAATTGAGACGGCGGATATTCTTCGCGAGAAAGGCGTAAAACGTGTTGGGCCTTATCGTGTAACCCAAACCATGGGCAGTACCACCTCAGCTTGTCTAGCAACACCGTTTAAAATCAAAGGTGTTAACTATTCAATCTCTTCTGCTTGCGCAACCAGCGCACATTGCATTGGTAACGGCGTTGAGCAAATCCAGCTGGGTAAGCAAGACATAGTCTTCGCCGGTGGTGGTGAGGAAGAGCATTGGTCGTTAACATGCATGTTCGATGCAATGGGCGCCTTATCAACCAAGTATAACGATACTCCCGAAAAAGCATCCCGCGCGTACGATGCCGACCGAGACGGCTTTGTCATTGCTGGTGGCGGCGGTTGTGTGGTGTTAGAAGAACTTGAGCATGCTAAGGCTCGTGGCGCAAAAATCTACGGTGAAATCATCGGTTACGGAGCTACCTCAGATGGTTACGACATGGTCGCGCCTTCTGGAGAAGGTGCAGTACGATGTATGAAGCAAGCCATGTCTACCGTTAATAGCAAAATTGATTACATCAATTCACACGGTACATCGACACCTGCGGGAGATATCCAAGAGCTTGGCGCCGTTAAGCAAGCCTTCGCTGGCGCTGTTCCTCCAGTTAGCTCTACAAAATCTCTAACCGGTCATTCCTTAGGCGCTACAAGTGTTCAGGAAGCTATTTACTGCATGCTTATGATGAAACATAGATTCATTGTTGCCTCTGCAAACATAGACCAGTTGGATGCCGGCGCAGATGGAGCCAACATTGTACAAACACGTATTGATGATGTTGATCTCAATACCGTGATGTCTAACAGCTTCGGTTTTGGTGGCACTAACGCAACCTTAATCATGAGCAAGTATCAAGACTGATCGACCCAGTAACATGCTCTCGACTGCGCAAAGCTTAGAGAGCATGATCCATTATCACCACCGCTAAACTCCCACTAAGTCCAACAATCGCCTCTCACCCGTAAACAACCTAGAACCTAATACCAATCTCGCTTATTAACAGCTAGTAACAAACTTATCATTGCAAGTTCCCAATACCTCTCTCGATTTCACTGACTAACTCCGTCAAGTGGCATGGTTTCTCGATCAGCTACTGTTCAGCCAATTTCTGTAAACTGAAATCTGCTTAATGCGATAACGCAGCTCCATAAATTACGTTGACTTGAACTAATAATGAAAATGAGGGGATTTAGTTATGCGACAGCTTAACAAAGCAACCCAAGAAAATGATAAAAACGCGCGCACTCATGTAAGAGGCGAGAACAAAAGATGGGGTAGGCTCAGCTCATCGGTAGCTGCTTTATTAATGGCTTTTACCCTGAGCCATTCTGCTCACGCTGAACTTAACCAAATCAAAAAAGAACATAGTTCAAAAAATTACCATGCCCAAGAGCATTCTGGGCACAAGTCTAACTATGAAAATCTAAAGAAAACTTACTCCAGTAAGCCGCAAAATCATAACAGTAATTGGAGTCACAACAGAGATAATCGCCAAACCAGTTACAATCGGAACAACAACTATTCCAATAACAATTATTCTCATAACAACAATTACTCTCACGGCGATAACAACAACTATCATCGAAATTACACAAACAACTACAACTACCGTAATCATCACACCAACGCTCATCACCGTTACGGACACGAAGTAAGATATTTGCCACGTGGATACAAGCGATTACGCTACAGTAGCTATCCACTGTATTACCACGGCGGCAACTACTACAGACCCAGTTCATACGGTTATGTTGTTGTCAGAGCGCCTTACGGGGTTCACGTGAGTCATCTACCCTATGGTTATGCAACCTTTGCTTTTGGCGCTCTCACCTACTTTGTGGTTAACGATATTTACTACCAAAAACATGGCGATGATTACGTGGTGGTAGAACCTCCTAAACAAACACAAGTGTCCTATAACGAAACCAGTTCAGATTACTCACGAGAATGGCTTATCTATCCGGCCGAAGGACAGACCGAATCTGAGCTTGAAGCAGATCGATACCAATGTCATCGCTGGGCTACCGACCAATCCGACTATGACCCAAGTAACAGCAACCGTAACAGAGGAAGTCGAGAAAACTATTATCGCGCACAGGCTGCGTGCTTAGAGGGCAGAGGTTATGTTGTTAAATAAATTACTAGTAAACAGCGCGAAGATTACAGGTATCTCGTTACTTGCTTTAGTTTCTGTTATCTCACACGCATCAGATCCGGATATTTTTACCTATCCAGCAGCAGGCCAAAGCCAAGAGCAGACGCAGAGAGATCGCTATGAATGCTATCGCTGGGCGGTTTCAGCGACAGGAGTAGATCCGTCAACTCTGCAGGAGCCAGCTGCCAACTATTCAACCAGAGTGGTAGCTAACCAAAATCGCGGCGATACAGCTAGAGGCACAATAATTGGGACTATCGCAGGAGCCGTTATCGGTTCAACCATAAAATCTGGCGGCGGATATCATCGCGGTGAACACAGAAATACTGCCGCAGGAGCAGTTGTGGGGGCAACGGTAGGAGCGATAATCGGCTCTCAAAATGAACAGTCGGGATATCGTAAGGCTCAGGAACAAGCTACCGTGCTCTCAGAAAAACAACAAAGGGAACAACAAGCCTATGAGCAAGGTATCAACGACTATATTCGTGCGTTCTCAGCCTGTATGACTGGAAGACATTACAGTGTTAGGTAAATAATGTGGGGCTATTGATCGCAGGATGTCTTGTGTTGTTGGTAATGATTAACCCACAAACCCAATTCTGTCGATAAACTTTGGCGCCACATTTTAGGCTGGATGCCAAAGTTATCCATTAGACGCTTATAACCCAATGCAGCACTCACAGGCTCGGAATCCATCTCTACAACATTGGCTGTGATGGTTCCGAGATCAAAACTAGACTGCAATTCGGACAAAACCTCACGGGCAAATTCCCCTTCGGTACAGGCGTCACTGGAACTGTAGTGAAAAGTACCCCAGTTTTCCGACCCACAACTGATCTGCTTAACCAATGCCAAAATAATACGAGCGACATCGTGGTGACCAACCGGTGAGCCTCTGCGCTCAGAAAAGATTGCAGCGTCATCGCCTGCAACAAACTTACTCGCAATCTCCGTCAGAAGATTAGTGCCACTGGCGCCAAGCACCCAACCCAGCCGTAAAATAAGATGCTTATCCAGAGCCTCGACGATCTTTTCAGAATTTAAATACACTTCGCCAATGTTATCTCTAGCGACTGGTTCGTCCGACTCGATAAAACCGGATTTTTTACCGCTGAATACTCGGTAATTCGACAACTGAATTAATGGTGAACCTATGTTCCGGCAACCATCGACAAGACACTGAGCAACTGCCAGATGATTTTCTAAATTCAAAGAATTTCCATTGTCACTCCAACCAAAATTGTTAATCACTAAGTTTGGAGCGTTTTTGGCAAGATAGGCCAACGTAAAATCGGGCTCGTGCCAACGTCCGGAGTCATCGGAGAGAATTGTTACGTCAAAGGAGCTTTCAAGCAGCTCTTTAACAATAACCGCACCAAGAGCACATTGAGTGTCGGTGATCAAGACGGAATAAAACAAAGACGAGCCCTTACTCTGAATAAAATCTTCAATTAAAACGGGATATCATCGTCGAAGGAATCGAAACTCGGCGGTTGCTGAGGTTGCTGCGGCGTTGAAGGAGCAGGCTTCTGAGCACTGGAGTTGTTAGGGCGACTGTTGTAGTTTCCACCTGATTGGCCGCCACCGTATCCGTCCATATCGGACTCATAAGCCGGAGCCTGATTTCGTTGATTTTGCATAGCCGCTTCGGTACGACCGCCTAACATTTGCATCTCCGACGCAACTATTTCGGTGGTGTATCGATCTTGGCCACCTTGATCTTGCCACTTGCGGGTGCGCAGAGATCCTTCAACATAAACTTGCGACCCTTTACGTAGGTATTCGCCAGCAATTTCGGCCAATCGGTTGAAAAAAACCACCCGATGCCACTCGGTTCGTTCTTGGGGCTGTCCAGTTTGCTTGTCTTTCCAAGTTTCACTGGTGGCAATACTGATATTCGTCACGGCCCCACCACTTGGCATATAACGAGTTTCTGGATCTTGACCACAATTGCCGACAAGAATCACTTTGTTTATGCCGCGAGCCATGTAAATCTCCTGAAAATTTTTAATTTCAACAATCACCACGACCAATTTCGTGGAAAAATAATAGTAACAAGAATAACACGTTACCGAATAGAAAGACCTAAACCAAGACCATCAATACTGTCTTGCTTAAATTTAGATTGATCAACCCTCATCAATATCTCTTGGCTATTTTCTTTAAAAGAAACTTCACAAACACCAGTCAATTGACGAAGTTTTGGTTCCAGCTCACTAAAACAATGTTCATCAGCCGATAACACCAGTTCACGCAGCGGAAGCGGGACTTTCATAGATAGCGACAGAGAAAACCAGATCAATATCATTACAGCAGCAAACTCAAATACAGCTGCCGATCCGTAATTCTGCACTAGGAATCCGCCAACAACCCCACCACAAAACGCGCCCAAAAACTGGAAGGTCGAGAAAACTCCCGATGCTGTGCCTTTCGAACCAGCAGGTGCCTGTTTGCTCATCAAACTGGGAAGTGTCGCTTCCAATAGGTTAAATCCCCAGAAAAACACAAACAAAGCAATTACCCATAACGCTGTATTGTGAATCAATTGTGAAAAGACAATCTGAGCCAGAAAAACAAAGGATATCGCCAACATAAATACCGGTTTCATTTTTTGCCTTTTCTCAGCAATGATGACCAACGGCACCATAGCAATAAAAGAAACCAACATAACGGGCAAATAAATCATCCAGTGACTATCAACGGCCAAGGCAAGTTCATCGCGTAAAAAAGTCGGAATAACCACAAACATCGATGTCATTGCCATATGCAGAACAAACACCCCCACATCCAAACGCAACAGTTGACCGTGTCGTACGATACTTGAGATCTGATGAAACACAGGCTGTGACTTGTTTATTAAACTTTTTGGTGGGTTAGGAACGACACCTAGAGTTATCCAAACGCCGGGAATAATTAACGCAGCAGATACCCAGAAAATTCCCGAAAGCCCCCAAGCAGAGGCGATCAAAGGACCAATCACTAGAGAAATAGCAAATGCAACACCAATAGAAACGCCCAACGAAGCCATTGCTTTGGTGCGATTTTTTTCACTGGTGAGATCGGTTAACAAGGCCATAATAGCAGCCGCTATTGCCCCAGCCCCTTGCAAGCCACGACCTAAAATAAGCATCCAAATAGAATTTGCTTCTGCGGCAATGACACTGCCTACTCCAAAAATGACTAAGCCAAAAATAATAACGGGCTTTCTGCCGATATGATCGGACAACAGTCCCAGAGGAATTTGCAGCAACGCTTGGGTCAGGCCATAAACACCAATAGCGATACCAATTAAGGCAGGTGTCGCTTGTGGATATTCTTGCCCTAAAACCGAGAGAACAGGCAAGACCATAAAAAGCCCCAACATCCTAAAGATGTATAGAGCTGCCAGAGCAGCAACGGTCTTTCGCTCGAGAGGTTGTGAATCGGCCACGCTACTTTCTTCCTAAAACTTTGCGGGCAACTATTTTAATGCCATGCTCATTGTCTGACCAGCTGAAGGGAAATTCAATTTAGTCGCATCTGGCACACCAAATGACACTCAAATTAAAAAAACGTACTGCCATGCGCTCAGAGGCTTAACCGAAATTAGGTCTCCGAGTGCGCATTCACCCATCAGTTAGATCGTCCAATACCTATGTATTTAATGCCAATTTGAGACAGCCGAGACGGGCTGTACATATTTCGACCATCAACGATTAACGGGGTTTTTAAGCTAGATTTAATGAGCTCAAAATCAGGCGCCCAAAACGCTTTCCACTCCGTACAAATCAAGAGCGCATCGGCTGCCAACAAACAGGATTCTTTGGTTCCCATCAGCTGAAGATCTTCTCGCTGCCCATAAATACGCTGCGCTTCGTGCATGGCTTCGGGGTCAAAAGCCTTAACCGAGGCACCACTGGCCCACAGAGACTCCAACAATACCCGAGAAGATGCTTCTCGCATGTCATCAGTGTTGGGTTTAAAAGCTAATCCCCAAACGGCGAAAGTCTTACCTTTCAGATCGCCTGAAAAATAGGCCGTCAATTTTTCAAACAATCTAGATTTCTGCCGGTGATTAACGGCTTCAACAGACTCTAGTAATTGTGCGTGATAACCAACCGACCTGGCTGTGGAAACTAGAGCTTTAACATCTTTTGGAAAGCAAGAGCCACCGTAACCACAACCGGGATAAATAAACTGGTAACCAATGCGCGGGTCCGACCCGATTCCCTGTCTCACTCGTTCAATATCAGCACCCACGTATTCCGCAATATTAGCCACTTCATTTATAAAACTAATTTTGGTTGCCAACATGGCGTTAGCCGCATACTTTGTAAGCTCAGCCGAGCGAACATCCATAAACATGAGTCTGTCGTGATTGCGATTAAACGGCGCATACAACTCCTCCATTGAAGCCCGCACACGCTCGGAATCCGTACCAACAATAATTCGATCAGGCTTCATGAAGTCCGATACTGCGGCTCCCTCTTTCAAAAACTCTGGGTTAGAAGCGATGTGGTAAGCAATATCAACATTGCGAGCAGCTAAAACTTCAGCAACTTTTGCTCTCACTTTATCTGCGGTGCCAACAGGTACGGTAGATTTAGTGACCAAAATGACTTCGCGACTGACATATTCGGCGACTGTCTCGGCAACCTTCAGAACATACGATAAGTCTGCGGCGCCGTCTTCATCGGGCGGAGTACCAACCGCAATAAAAATGACCTGACCGTGTTTGACGGCGTCTTCAGCGTTAGTGGTAAACGCTAAACGTCCGTGCGCAAAATTGGCTTTAACAACCGATTCCAACCCGGGCTCATAAATAGGAATTTGCCCGTTTTGCAAATTAAGAATCTTCTGTTCATCAACATCGACACAGACAACACTGTGGCCAACCTCTGCGAGACATGCACCGGTTACCAAACCGACATAACCCGTACCAAAAACTGTTACTTTCACTAACTTAAATTTCCTTTAATCACTCACAATGCCTAACTGAAAAGCCCTATCAAAAAGCCTCTCAAGCAATTCGATCATATCTGTAAATTAATCAGACATTATGCTCTAAGCGTTAATTCATTCCCATGATAATTAAACAAATAAGAGTCTTCTAATGGCTCTCAAAAACCTTGTTAAACATAAATTACCGGAAGGAAAATCCACAAAAGATGATATTGGCGCCAACAATTACAAAACTTAAATAAAAGGCAATTAATTTTACATTCAAAATACCCAAAACCACCTAAATGACCTTATTTGTCACCAAATTAATTTAAACAAATACTCTAATAATAATTTTCTCTCCACTGTAGTGAGAGAGACTGTAATAAGGCGGCACTACCTTTCTGTAGTTTTAGTGATATTAAGTTGGCGTTTCGTACACTTTTAACCGATTAAAGTCGTCAAAAACGTTAATTAAAAATTATTTTGATGACAACAACGCCAACAATCTCACAGTTCTTAACTTAATTTCACAAACTGAGCAGTTTTAACAGCTAGACCGATATAAGATCACCGGATAAGTCAAAAATTAATGGGTTAATTTACAATTGTAGAGCTTAAAAACCTCTATAAAAATGATTTAAACGCCAACTTATCCCTATTTTGCAACATAAAAAATCCAACGATACGAGCTTTTTGTTTTACCAGTTTTTGGAATCCATTGCGCACATTGTTCGTGACTCTATAGATTCAAAACAGACGCTCAAATCAGCCAACGCCAAACGAATTGAGAATAGTAAGGAAGTTCATGAATATCCCCGGACTACAAACGGGCCGTTATTTGGGCCACCAAACCATTTCACCTCTCGCGGTGAAAGAATCTTCCACCTCACTGCCATTAGTTTTTGTTTCTCAACATGGCGGTTTTGCGAGCAAATTCTTACCAGACATGCTGCAAAGAGAACTCGGTTGTGACTGTTCGCAAATTGGTATGGGAATGCCATTAAAGGAAGAAGTCGATCTTGTTGTTATTGATTGCCAAGAGACTGATTCCAAATCAATTAGTATTTGGTTGCAGAAAAACCTCCATCGCTGTCGAGCCATCGCACTCGTAAAAATGCCACACGAGACGAAATTTGAGAATCTTATTGAATGGCCGAAAGTAAACGGTATGTTTTATCTTGAAGCTACCGATGAACAGATCTCCCGCGGTATTCGACGAGTATTGCTGGGTGATTTTTGGCTGCCTCGCCGCTTGTTATCAGCGCACTTAGAGAAATCCCGTGAGTCACACCACGGTAAAATTGACGTCAAATTAACGCCCCGCGAAAAAGAAATTCTTCGTTTAATTAAACGCAGTGCAACCAATGCTGAGATTGGTGAAATTTTGAATCTGAGTGAGAATACTGTGAAGAGCCACCTGTATAAGGCATACAAAAAAATAGGCGTAGTAAACCGCCTAGACGCATGCAACTGGGCACGCTTAAACATCGACTAATCGATGTTTAAGCGTCATAGGGCAACACTTTGCTGGGTGCTGTCCTATTTTTTATCCAAAAGTGGTTTTAGAAAACGCCCTGTATGTGAATGTTTAATTTTTGCAACCTGCTCGGGTGTGCCTTGAGCAATAATTTCGCCGCCACCACTGCCACCTTCGGGGCCCAAATCAACAATCCAATCCGCAGTTTTAATAACATCCAAGTTATGCTCAATAACAACCACCGTATTGCCATGATCGCGCAGTCGATGCAGCACGCTTAATAGCAATTCGATATCTTGAAAATGCAAACCCGTTGTTGGCTCATCGAGGATATACAGAGTTTTTCCTGTATCGCGCTTCGAAAGCTCTCTGGATAATTTCACCCGCTGTGCTTCACCACCCGACAAGGTCGTAGCCGCCTGTCCAAGCTTCAAATAACTGAGACCGACATCCATCAGAGTTTGTAATTTTTTGGCAACCGCAGGGATGGCATCAAAAAATTCACGAGCATCTTCAATTGTCATTTCTAATACTTCATGAATGCTTTTTCCCTTGTATTTAACCTCTAATGTTTCACGGTTATAACGTTTACCGTGACAGACATCGCAAGGGACATAAATGTCTGGAAGGAAGTGCATTTCTACCTTAACCACGCCATCGCCCTGACAAGCCTCGCAACGCCCACCCTTGACGTTAAAACTGAAACGTCCGGCCTTGTAGCCCCGTGAACGAGCTTCTTGAGTACCCGCAAATAACTCTCGGACCGGCGTGAAAATACCCGTATAGGTAGCCGGGTTGGATCTGGGTGTGCGGCCAATAGGACTTTGATCGATATCGACACACTTATCCAAATGCTCAAAACCAGACACGCTCTCATATGGAGCAGGCTTCAACGTACTGGCTTTATTCAATTCTGTTGCGGCAATTGGATATAGCGTGGCGTTTATCAAAGTAGACTTACCGGAGCCAGACACGCCTGTGATACACGTCATTAGGCCAATTGGAAGAGAAAGAGTGACGTTTTGAAGATTGTTGCCAGTAGCACCGGTTAAAACTAGGCTCTTCTCAGGATCAGCAACACCTCTTTTCTCGGGAATCGCGATTTTTTTCTCACCCGATAGATATTTTCCGGTCACCGAATTTTTATTTTTCATGATTTGCGCAGGCGTTCCCTTAGCAACCACTTCGCCACCATGAACACCAGCACCTGGACCAATATCAACGACGTAATCCGCCAAACGAATTGCGTCTTCATCGTGCTCAACCACGATTACCGTATTACCCAATTCTTTTAAATGAGTAAGGGTATTGAGCAGCCTTTCGTTATCACGCTGATGTAAGCCGATCGAAGGTTCATCCAGAATATACATGACACCTACCAAACCAGCACCGATTTGACTGGCCAACCGAATTCGTTGAGCCTCACCACCGGAAAGAGTCTCGGCACTTCGACTGAGCGTCAGGTAATTCAAACCTACATCGACCAAAAACTTTAGCCGATCTCGAATTTCTTTGAGGATCTTATCGGCAATTTTTCCTTTGGCCCCTTCAAACTTGACCTCATGGAAATACTTAAAAGCATCTGCCACGGGCATCAAGGTGATATCGGGTAAGTTTTTATTATCTATAAAAACGTTTCTGGCATCGCGCCGCAGACGTGCACCCTGACATTCGGGGCAATTTTGGCTGGACATGTACTTAACCAGCTCTTCGCGCACCATATTAGAGTCGGTGTCGCGATAGCGTCTCTCCATGTTAGGAATCACACCTTCAAAGGTGTGCGTGCGAGAAATAACATCGCCACGATCATTAACATAACTAAAATTAATTTCTTCGCTTCCCGAGCCTTGAAGGATGACTTTTTTGTATTTTTTTGCGAGCTTGTTCCATGGCTGATCAACATCAAAACCATAGTGTTCAGCCAACGAGGCTAGCATGTGGTAGTAATAAACGTTGCGTTTATCCCAGCCTCTTATTGCACCTTCAGATAAAGAAGCCGTCTCGAACTGAATAACTTTGTCTTCGTCGAAATATTGCTTAACCCCCAAACCGTCACAACTTGGGCAAGCACCGGCCGGATTGTTGAAAGAAAACAATCTGGGCTCTAGTTCTGCCAGGGCATAATCACAAATCGGACAGGCATGCTTGGATGAAAATGTTTTATCTTCTTTATCCCCATCCATAGACGCGAGAATTACCGATCCCTCCCCAAGAACTAAAGCAGTTTCAAAAGATTCGGCTAACCGTTGCTGTAAGTCATCGCGAACCTTAAAACGGTCTACAACAACTTCAATAGAATGCTTCTTTCTTTTATCGAGGGATGGTGCTTCATCAAGATCAACAACCAACCCATCGATTCGTGCACGGATATAACCTTCGCGCTTAAGTTGCTCAAAAACATGCAGATGCTCACCTTTTCGATCACGGATCACAGGTGCAAGTAACATCAGCTTTTCGCCTTCGGGCATTGCCAATACCTGATCAACCATTTCGCTGACGGTTTGAGCACTGAGAGGCTCACCATGGATTGGACATCTCGGCTCTCCCACGCGTGCAAATAGCAAACGCAAGTAGTCGTAGATTTCAGTGATAGTGCCAACAGTTGATCGAGGGTTGTGTGAAGTAGATTTTTGCTCAATAGAAATGGCTGGACTTAAGCCTTCGATATGATCCACATCGGGCTTTTCCATCATCGATAAAAACTGCCGAGCATAAGTAGAAAGCGACTCTACATAACGACGTTGCCCCTCGGCATAGAGCGTATCAAATGCAAGGGAAGACTTACCAGAACCCGAAAGTCCGGTAATTACAATCAATTTGTCGCGGGGTAAATCAAGGTCGATATTTTTGAGGTTGTGGGTTCTAGCGCCACGAACAATGATGGTATCCACAAAAGTCCTTGTTTTTAGGTTCGGAAAAATTAACGCATTAGTATACGCTGAACCTAAAAAATTGGCTGTCTTCCCTGACATACTTTTCGATTAAGCGACGTTGTTCAATAAAATAAAAAACGAAGATCAATCTGCCGATGACCTTCCATACTTATCTTCAAAACGAACAATATCATCCTCACCAAGATAACTTCCCGATTGCACCTCAATTAACTCAAGGGGAATACTCCCAGGGTTTTTAAGTTGATGGATTTGACCAATCGGAATATAGGTTGATTGATTTTCGGTCAAGATTGTTTCTGTGTCGCCATTTACGACCAATGCGGTGCCTGAGACAACTATCCAGTGCTCGGCGCGATGATGATGCATTTGTAACGACAGCTCGGCGCCTGGATTGACAACAATACGCTTTACTTGGAATCGATCACCGCTATCAATTGAGTCGTAATATCCCCAAGGCCGGTAGACTTTTCGATGCACAGTCGCTTCAGGACGATTCTGGGTTTTTAACATCGAGACAATTTTTTTAACGTCTTGTACTCGATTCTTGCTGGCAACCATTAGAGAGTCGTCTGTATCAACAATAACCAAATCGTCAACACCTACAATAGCGATGAGTTTGTTATCTGCCTGAACGAAGCATCCTGTAGCGTCTTCAGCAACCACATCGCCTTTTAATGTATTGCCGCTCGAATCTTTCTCAGAGACCTCCCAAAGAGCAGACCAAGATCCAACGTCACTCCAACCGGCATCCAAGGTAACCATAAGAGCGGATTCCGTTTTTTCCATAACAGCGTAGTCAATGGAATCCTCTGGACATTGCTCAAAAAAATCTTTGTCCACTCGGATAAAGTCCAAATCAGCTTGTGCCAATTCAAGAGCTTTTCGACAATACAAGACTATCTCGGGATTATGCTTTTCTAATTCTGCTAAATACCGCGAAGGCTTGAACAGAAACATGCCGCTGTTCCAGAAATAACTACCAGAACTTACATAATCTTTAGCGATTTCAATGGAAGGCTTCTCCACAAAACGATCAACTTTATACGCTGAATCTGAAAAGCCGCCCGCAGCTGTGCCTTTTTTTATGTAACCGTAACCCGTCTCGGGAGAACTAGGAACAATGCCAAATGTGACTAGGTACCCACTCAGCGCGCACTCCCGTGCAACCTCTATGGCTTTATGAAAAGCACCTATGTCTTTTATGACATGATCTGCCGGTAAAATCAGCATAGGTGAATCATTACCAACGGATAACAACTGAAGAGCAGCCAAAGCAATTGCAGGAGCGGTGTTCTTCCCTACCGGCTCCAAAATAATGCCGGCTTGGCCCAGACCAATTTCTCTAAGTTGTTCAGCAACAGTAAATCGATGTTCTTTGTTACAAATGATCCAAGGCTCTTCAACAAACGACAATCCTTTCGTACGTAAAAGGGTTTCTTGAATCATGGTATGGTTAGATACTAAAGACAGAAATTGTTTAGGATGTAATGACCGCGAATAGGGCCATAGACGAGTTCCGGAGCCGCCGGACAAAATTATCGGTACCATGCCTGTTTAATATATACCTTATACACTGAGTATGAATTGATTATTTTGTAAGTTTGTTCAGCATAAAACAACTTCTATACAATAGGGCATGTCTTTTACGTAGATTTTTTTAGAATTACTTCTGACAAAATTCATTTAGAGTAGATAAAAATGGAAATCCTAACAACAAAGCTTGAAGGTGTGGTAATCATAGAGCCAAAGATTTTTGGTGACGAAAGAGGTTTTTTCTTGGAAACCTTTCAGAAAGATCGATACAAAGATCTCGCTGGAATTCACCTAGAATTCGTTCAAGATAACCATTCACGATCGTCTAAAGGGGTATTACGCGGACTTCACTTTCAAAAGTCCAAGCCTCAAGGAAAACTGGTTCGAGTTGTGCGCGGCGAAGTTTACGACGTAGCCGTGGACATAAACCCTGCCTCACCTACTTATGGTCAATACGAGGGCGTCATATTGAGCGAAACCAATAAGCGACAATTCTGGGTTCCACCCGGCTACGCGCATGGTTTTGTTGTACTGAGCGACACCGCCGACTTCGAGTACAAATGCACAGATTATTATGACCCAAGTGACGAAGGTGGCATCATATGGAACGACCCCGATGTCGGTATCGATTGGCCGATTCTCGATCCCAAGCTTTCAGAAAAAGATTCGATTCTACCGACGCTAAAAGAACTAAACGCATAATTTAACGAAGGAATTAGAGTGAAAATTTTAATTTTTGGGGCAAAAGGGCAAGTTGGAACCAGCTTAGTTAATGCATTAAAAGCCATCGAGGATTTATCTCTGTGTGCCCTGGATCGCGAAGACTGCGACTTTACAGACACACAAAAGATCAAAGAACAAATCTCTCTAATTCGTCCAGATCTTGTCATTAATTGCTGCGCTTACACTGCAGTTGATAAAGCAGAGAGTGATGAAATCACTGCAGACCTTGTTAATCACACAGCAATGGAAACTATCGGGAAAGAAACCCACAAGCTCGATGCTCCCGTCATCCATATTTCAACCGATTATGTGTATACCGGAGAAGCTAAGGAACCCTATCAAGAAACCGATGAAACAGGGCCTTTGAGTGTTTATGGAAAAACAAAATTACTCGGAGACCTGAGTTTAACAGCCTCAAACGCAAAGCATATTATCTTGAGAACCAGCTGGGTGTTTGGAGAGCATGGCGCCAATTTCGTTAAAACCATGCTGCGATTAAGCGAAGGTAGAGATGAGATTAATGTCGTCTCAGATCAAAGAGGAAGACCTACCTATTCCGGCGATATTGTCGCGAGCATTGTCTTTTTTGTTGAGCAAATACGCACAAAAAAAGCAGTAAATTGGGGTATTTATCATTGCTCCAGTAATGGTGAAACCAATTGGTATGAGTTTGCCGTTGCGATTTTCGCTGCTGCCAAGGTTAACGGGCTAATAAATAAATCCATGAAGGTAAACCCGATTCCAACCTCTCAATACCCTACCCCTGCGCCAAGGCCTTTATACTCGGTTCTAAACACCCAAAAGCTCGAGAAAACTTTGGGACATAAAATTCCGCATTGGAATATCGGTTTAGAAAAAGTACTCTCGTTTATTAAAGCCGAAAAGTAGTTGTACCCCACCTCTCGATGACAAAACTTGTCTGGTTAAGTCATCGAGAAAATATAACTCTCGCCAACATTATTAATTACGACGCCACTTATTCCTCTATTACCGAGTTCCTTTCAACAACAAATGCGCAAAGACACTACCTTGGCATTTTGATAGCATAAACACCTTTTACCCTTCGTAAAAATAGTCATTCTCATTACACAACAGCAGAGGAAGTGATGTTTAACCTCTTGGATCAGCGTCCAACCAACATTAAAAATGACGTACTTTCTGGAATAACAGTTGCGCTAGCGTTAGTGCCGGAAGCCGTTGCATTTGCATTTATTGCCGGTGTAGAGCCAATGGTTGGTCTCTACGCCGCCTTTATGATGGGATTAATTACATCGATTGTTGGTGGTCGGCCCGGAATGATCTCCGGAGCCACGGGAGCAACCGCTGTCGTTATGACATCACTGGTTGTTGTGCATGGTGTCGAATATCTATTTGCAACCGTTCTTCTCGCTGGAATATTGCAAATAATCGCCGGAATTTTAAAACTGGGAAAATTTATCAGAATTGTTCCACACCCGGTGATGCTCGGTTTTGTAAATGGGTTAGCGATTGTCATTTTTCTTTCTCAAAAAGATTTATTTAAGTTCGAATCGAGCGAAGACGTGTGGCAGTGGTTGCAAGGCACCGAAATGCTATTCATGGTCAGCCTTGTTGCGATTACCATGTTGATCATGCACTTTCTGCCTAAAATAACTAATGCTGTACCGGCAGGTCTCGTCGCAATTGTCTCCGTGTCCCTCGCCGTTTTAATGCTCGACCTACCGGCTAGAACAGTAATCGATTTTGTTGCCGACAAGCTACCCGAGTCCCTAGCCGACTCAGCTACGCTACAAGGAACACTTCCCAGTTTTAGCATCCCGCAAGTTCCTTATACCTTTGCAACTCTTTGGATCATTTTGCCTTACGCAGCCATTATTGCTGCCGTAGGTTTAATCGAATCTTTGTTAACACTCACCGTTATCGACGAACTGACTAACACGCGTGGAAAAGGCAATCGGGAATGTATTGGTCAAGGCGTTGCCAACTCCGTAAATGGCCTATTCGGCGCCATGGGTGGCTGTGCGATGATCGGCCAAAGCATGATTAACATCAACAATGGAGGGCGCGGTAGGTTATCGGGAATCACTGCAGCCTTGGTCTTGTTAGCATTTATCTTATTCGCCGCACCTCTCATTGAGCAAATCCCACTGGCGGCATTAGTCGGCGTTATGTTCATGGTGGTGCTAGGCACATTTGAATGGTCTAGTTTCAGAATAATGCGCAAAATTCCAATCACAGACGCCTTTGTCATCGTACTCGTGTCCGTCGTGACTGTATTTTTTGATCTAGCCATTGCTGTTATTACCGGAGTAATAGTCTCCGCTCTGGCATTCGCTTGGAAACATGCTCAACATATTTATGCAGATGTTTCCTATGATAGTTATGGCAGAAAAATCTACGATTTAAGAGGCCCTGTGTTTTTCGGGTCCGTTAGTAATTTTAAAGAGATCTTTGATATTGAAAACGATCCTCAAGAAGTGATCATCGAATTCAAAAGATCCAGAATCAGCGACCACTCTGGTATTGATGCATTGGATGCTATTGCCGAAAAATATCAGAACCTCGGTAAGACACTTCACATAAGACACATCAGTGAGGAATGTAGAGAGTTACTTTCTAAGGCAGGAGACCTGTGTGAAATCAATGTGCTGGAAGACCCAATCTATCACGTTGCCAGTGATAAGCTGGGATAGCGTTTAGCAGAGGTTACTGAATAACGTTTTCGTTGTTAGACCTTTATAAAAAAGCCGAGCATTTGCTCGGCTTTTTTGCTCTTTTTAGCTAGTAAGCATTCTTATTGATGAAACCTTTAAAGATAGTTAAGAAGATTATCTTGATATCCCATGCAACCGACCAGTTACGAATATAATGTAGGTCGTACTCAACGCGCCGCTCCATCTTATCTAAGGTATCGGTTTCACCTCTAGCTCCGTTTACCTGCGCCCAACCAGTAATTCCAGGTTTAATCTTATGGCGTAACATATATCCCGATATTTTCTCACGATACATTTCGTTGTGAGCAACAGCATGAGGACGAGGACCAACAATAGACATGTTGCCCTCAAGCACATTTAAGAACTGAGGTAGTTCGTCCAAAGAGGTTCTTCTTAAAAAAGCACCTAGTTTAGTGATACGCGTATCATTTTTCTGTGCTTGTTTAATTTGAGAAGAGTCATCTTCACACACGGTCATTGATCTAAATTTCCACATTTTAAACGGGCGGCCATCCAAACCATATCGCGTCTGCCGGAAGAAAATTGGTCCCTTGGAAGTTAATTTAACCGCCGCGGCGATAACCAGCATTGGACCACTGATAATTGCCAGAATTATCAACGCCAAAACGATATCTTCCATCCGTTTTAACATAGACATGGTGCCGCGATTAGGTTCACCAACAATACCAATAGCGGGAATACCGTTTAAGTTTACAGTTCGCGCATGAAGTAAATCGAACATAAACACATCCGGAATGATGTACACGGACGTCGCCGAAGTCGCCAGGCGTTTGGTGATCCAGCGGATTCTCTCCTCACCGCGCATTGGAATGGTTAGGTATACTTGATCAATTTTTCCAGCTCTAGCTTCGGCAATGAGATCAGAAAAATCCCCGCTGAGAGGACATACGTGAGAGACGCCCGAATCAGTACGTTCTTTTTGATTGGGTTCCAAATCTCTTTTAACGGGGTTTTGTCTGTCGTCGTAAAACCCTCTGATTACATAACCGCCCCAAGTGCACTTCTGCAATCTGTGAGCAACTTCAAGCGCTAACTCACCGTTTCCGACAATAGCCACATTACGGGTGTTATAACCTTTATCACGCAGTTTCTGTACAAGGACACGAGCTGATAAACGCCAGCCCAGCAACAATATAAGGGAGACAAAAAACCAAAGAGAAAACTGAGGCCATGCGAATAATGATGCCTCTAAATTGGTTAGGCTTCCTATTGCGAGTATTACAATGAAACTGGCTAACCAGCAGTAAGTAACTTGCTTAGCCTCAGCCCAGATGGTTTCGGACCGCCAAGAGCGATAAATTTCTGCAAATTCCGCAGCAAACTGAAGGCAAATAACGGCGCCTAACGCTGCCAATAAATAAGTTTGAGGTAGGGATTGCACAGTGATAAGCGATGTGATTACAACACCGGTAATTACGATTGCACAATCGACGACCCGCGCTAACAACGCAAATAAAGAACTATGAGGCTTAACCACTCCTTTGGCGTTCATTCCCATAAATACATTCACTCCCTATGTGTCTGCCGCTTTGGTGAATTCATTACAAATTTGTAGAATATTCAAAAGCGCAGTCTGGAAACATTAACTAAATAAACACCTTATCACTTAATAATTTGAACAAACAAAAGTTCAATAACACATTTAAGTTTGAAGCTGTTCACAAATTACAATACAAAAGCGAGTTTTAAACAAACGAATTTTGTGGATTACAGCAAGATTTGACAATGATATTGCAATTAGTAAAAAAATAAATTCTAAACTAGACAGTGTCGAAATAATCTGCAAATTCTGAACCGTCTAGAATATTTTTATATCGCACATACAAAAACACCGAGCATAAGCTCGGTGTTTTGTAAAAACGTCTAAGAAAATATAAATTAATTTTCTTCAACCGCTTCAGCTTCAACTGGACGATCTACCAACTCAACGTAAGCCATTGGAGCTTTATCACCAGCACGGAAACCGCATTTTAAAATACGAATGTAACCACCTGGACGATTTTGGTAGCGAGGGCCTAATTCCGTGAAAAGTTTACCAACGACAGCGTCGTTTCTTACACGAGAAAAAGCCAATCGACGATTCGCAACACTGTCTTTCTTCGCAAGAGTAATTAACGGCTCAGCAACACGGCGAAGCTCTTTTGCTTTAGGCAACGTAGTTTTAATCAACTCGTGCTCAACAAGAGAAGCAGCCATATTGCTAAACATAGCCTTACGGTGAGAACTGTTACGATTCAGCTTACGGCCACTTTTACGATGACGCATGACTCTAAATCCTATTAATATTCTATTGCTATCACAGCAATGGTTAATTGGCGAACGATTTAATTAATCGTCATTTCGTAGGCTTGCTGGCGGCCAGTTTTCTAGGCGCATGCCCAATGACAAGCCACGTGTAGCCAAAATGTCTTTAATTTCAGTCAGAGACTTTTTACCCAAGTTAGGCGTTTTTAATAGCTCAACTTCAGTACGCTGAATAAGATCACCAATATAGTAGATATTCTCAGCTTTCAAGCAGTTTGCCGAACGAACAGTAAGTTCCAAGTCATCAACTGGACGAAGCAATACTGGATCGACTTCTTCTTGTTTCTCTTCAGGCTCAGATTGTTTCTCACCTTCGAAGTCAACAAATACAGCAAGCTGCTGCTGAAGAATGGTAGCCGCTCGACGGATAGCCTCTTCCGGATCGATCGTACCGTCTGTCTCCAAATCGAGCACAAGACGATCAAGGTTGGTGCGCTGTTCAACACGGGCACTCTCTACAGTGTAAGCTAAACGCTTTACGGGGCTGTAGGTTGCGTCCAATTGAAGACGACCAATTGCACGAGTTTCATCATCATCGCTAACACGAGCATCAGCTGGTTGATAGCCTCGACCACGAGCAACGGTAAGCTTCATATCAAGCTCAACATCACCTGTGATATTTGCAATTACATGCTCTGGGTTAACAACTTCTACTTCATGATCAAGCTGAATGTCGCCAGCAGTAACAACACCGGGACCTTTCTTACTTAAAGATAAAGTAGCAGTTTCTTTACCATGCATAACGATCGCAACACCCTTAAGGTTCAGTAAGATTTCGATAACATCTTCCTGAACACCTTCGATCGCGCTGTATTCATGCAACACACCGGAAATTTCTGCTTCGATAATCGCACATCCTGGCATAGAGGACAGCAAAATACGACGCAGCGCATTTCCTAATGTGTGGCCAAAACCACGTTCTAAAGGCTCAAGTACAACCTTCGAGTGATTTTTGCTGATGTCGGTAACATCAATAGTTCTTGGAGTTAAAAAATCGTTTACAGCACTCTGCATAATCGTACCTTAGTTATTGGCTGGCGCTTACTTAGAGTAAAGCTCGACGATAAGGTTTTCGTTAATTTCTGCAGGTAAATCGCTACGATCAGGCTTACGCTTGAAAGTACCTTCTTTCTTCTCAGTATTAACGTCAACCCACTCAACGTCACTACGCTGGCTAGAAAGCTCTAAAGCGTTGTTGATGCGCAATTGATTTTTAGCACGTTCACGAACTGAAACTACATCGCCAACTGAAATTTGGTATGACGGAATATTAATTACTTGACCATTTACAAGTATAGACTTATGTGAAATCAACTGACGTGATTCTGCTCTGGTAGAGCCAAATCCCATACGGTATACCACATTGTCTAATCGACATTCCAACAACTGAAGAAGGTTCTCACCAGTAGCACCTTTGATACGGGCTGCTTCTTTATAATAAGAACGGAATTGCTTCTCCAAAAGGCCGTAGATACGACGTACTTTTTGCTTTTCACGCAACTGAACACCGTAGTCAGATAAACGACCACGACGAGCACCATGCTGACCAGGAGTTGTTTCAACTTTACACTTGGAGTCAAGTGGACGAGCACCGCTTTTTAGAAATAAGTCGGTACCTTCACGACGCGCAAGCTTACATTTTGGACCAATATAACGAGCCATCTAAATCTATCCCCCTTATACTCGACGTTTCTTAGGTGGACGACAGCCGTTATGAGGAATCGGTGTCACATCAGTAATGTTAGTTACTTTAAAACCAACATTATTTAAAGCCCTAACTGCTGATTCACGACCAGGACCAGGACCTTTAACCTCAACATCGAGATTTTTTAAACCATATTCTTTAGCTGCTTCGCCAGCACGCTCTGCGGCTACCTGTGCAGCAAATGGAGTACTCTTACGAGAACCGCGGAAACCAGAACCACCAGCAGTAGCCCAGCTCAAGGTGTTTCCTTGACGATCCGTAATAGTAACAATTGTATTATTAAAAGACGCGTGAATGTGCGCAACGCCATCAACAACCGTCTTCTTCACTTTTTTACGAGTGGTTTTATTACTTGGCTTGGCCATGCAATTTATCCTTTCGGTTGATTATTTCTTGATGGGTTTGCGCGGACCCTTACGAGTTCTCGCGTTTGTCTTTGTACGCTGTCCACGAAGTGGAAGGTTACGGCGATGACGAATGCCGCGGAAGCAACCCAAGTCCATCAAACGTTTGATGTTCATAGAAACCTCACGTCGAAGATCACCTTCAACAGTAAGCTTTGCTACTTCTTCACGCACTGCGTCCATTTGCTCTTCTGAAAGCTCACCAATTTTGGTAGTTTCAGCAATTCCCGTAGCTGCACAAATACGTTGAGCGGTTGTTTTACCAACACCGTAAACGTATGTGAGGGAAATAACGGCATGTTTGTTATCTGGTATATTGACACCAGCAATACGAGCCATTCAACTTACTCCACTATATATTAAATTTCAGCACCAACAGCGATCAGTGGTATGACTACAATAATCAGAGACAATGAAAAACCAGTAAAAAGTTGTTTACCGCTCTAAAAAAGGTGCGCAATCATACTGACACTGTCACAAGAATGCAATAGCTTGGCGATTTCTCAACCAAACGACAGTTGGTGCCTCCTATCCAATAAGAAAAAGCGCAGCAAAGCTGCGCTTTTTCTTATGAATGCGCTTGGCTAAACTTAGCCTTGGCGTTGCTTGTGACGAGGTTCTGCACTACAGATCACACGTAACACACCGTTACGACGAACCATCTTACAGTTCCGGCACATTTTTTTAACAGACGCTCTTACTTTCATTTTAACTAACCTCACATTTAGCGAGCAACGCCGCTACCGTAGCCCTTTAAATTAGACTTTTTCATCAGCGAATCGTACTGACTAGACATCAGGTGAGACTGAACCTGAGCCATAAAGTCCATGACTACGACCACTGCAATTAACAAAGAGGTACCTCCTAAATAGAAAGGAACATCAGTTGCTAATATCAAAAACTGCGGCAATAAACAGACAGCTGCGATATATATTGAGCCAACAAGTGTCAAACGAGTTAATACTTTATCAATATATTTCGACGTATGATCACCAGGACGTATACCTGGGACATAAGCCCCTGATTTTTTGAGATTATCCGCGACTTCTTTCGGGTTAAACATCAAAGCCGTATAGAAGAAACAAAAGAAGATAATCAAAGCCACAAACAAAATAAGGTTCAAAGGCTGGCCAGGACCAATAAGCAAGGCAAATTCTTGCAGTAAATCGGAACCTGTACCGCCTGTACTATTACCAAACCATTGAGCAATAGATGCAGGGAAAAGTAATATCGTGCTTGCGAAAATTGCAGGAATAACACCAGCCATGTTCACTTTAAGCGGCAGATGGCTACTTTGGGCTGCAAAAACTTTACGACCACGTTGTTGCTTCGCATAATTTACTGTTATGCGTCGCTGACCACGCTCCATTCTCACAACAAACCAAATAACCGCAATCGCTATCGCACAAACAACCAAAAGAATGAATACATTCAAGTCGCCTTGGCGTGCCGATTCAAACGCTTGACCAACAGCAGCAGGAATACCAGCAACAATACCTGCGAAAATCAGCATAGAAATACCGTTACCGATACCTCTTTCAGTCACTTGTTCGCCAAGCCACATCATAAACACGGCACCGGTTACAAGCGAAACTACAGCGACAAAGTAAAAACTAAAATCCGCTGTGTACGCAAAACCCTGAGCCAAGCCTACCGACATACCAATGGCCTGCACAGTAGCCAACAACACAGTTAAATAACGTGTATATTGGTTTATCTTTCTCCGACCAGCATCACCTTCTTTCTTCAATTGCTCCAATGAAGGAGTCACAGCAGACATAAGCTGCATAATAATTGAAGCGGAGATGTAGGGCATTATCCCAAGAGCAAGAATACTCATACGCTCCAAAGCACCACCCGAGAACATATTAAATAGACCGAGGATTGTGCCTTGATTTTGGTTGAATAAATCTGAAACTCTATCGGGATCGATACCAGGAACAGGAATATGAGTACCTATTCGGTATACAATAATTGCGATAAAGAGAAAGCGAAGGCGAGCCCAGAGCTCGCCCAAACCTTTTTGATCTCCGAATCCTAATCCACCTGCGTTAGCCATTGGCTTCCCCCAAAAACGACTTAACCTAAACTAAGCCATGGATTATATTAATCTTCGATCTTTCCGCCAGCTGCTTCGATCGCTTCACGAGCGCCTTTAGTAGCTGTAATACCTTTCAACGTAACGGCTTTAGTAATTTCTCCAGAAAGAAAAACTTTTGCACGTTTGATAGAGGCATTAACGATACCCGCTTCACATAGAGCAGTTACATCAATGATCTCTGCGTCGACTTTATTCAATTCAGAAAGACGAACTTCTGCGCTCACACGTCCAATACGAGAAGTAAAACCGTATTTTGGAAGACGCTTTTGAAGTGGCATCTGACCGCCTTCGAAACCAGGCTTAACTGAACCACCTGAGCGAGACTTCAAACCTTTGTGACCGCGACCACCAGTTTTACCTAAACCGCTACCAATACCACGTCCTAGACGCTTCTTAGGAGATACCCGGCCAGGAGCTGGAGCTAGAGTATTAAGTTTCATATTACTCACCTTCAACCTTAACCAAGTAGCTTACTTTATTAATCATGCCACGAGTAGAAGGAGTATCTTCAACTTCTACGGAGTGACCAATACGGCGTAACCCTAAACCAAGTAAGCATGCCTGATGAGCTTTTAACCGACCTGCTTTGCTCTTAATCTGAGTTACTTTGACAGTTTTATTAGCCATAGTAATTCTACCTAGATTCTAAAACTTGCCCTAGAGCAAGTTCGAATTTTAACCCGTAATTTCTTCTACCGACTTACCGCGTTTAGCAGCTACAGACTCTGGAGATGCCATTTGTTGTAGTGCTTTAAAAGTTGCACGTACAACGTTAACGGGGTTAGTAGAACCGTAACATTTCGCCAAAACGTTCTGTACGCCAGCAATTTCAAGAACCGCACGCATTGCACCACCAGCAATAACGCCTGTACCTTGAGAAGCAGGTTGCATGTACACTTTAGAAGCTGAGTGACGACCTTTAGTTGGATACTGGATGGTATCACCATCCAAATCAACTTGAATCATGTTACGGCGTGCTGCTTCCATCGCTTTTTGAATAGCTTGTGGCACTTCACGAGCTTTTCCGCGACCGAAACCAACACGGCCATTACCGTCACCAACAACAGTTAAGGCGGTAAATGTAAAAATACGGCCACCTTTTACGGTTTTAGCAACACGGTTAACACCGACAAGCTTCTCTTGCAAACCTTCTTCTTGTTGACCGTTGTTGCGATCGTCTTTTTTCTCTTTAGCCATTGCTTAACCTTTAGAATTCCAGACCTGCTTCGCGCGCAGCGTCAGCTAACGCCTTGATACGACCATGGTATTTAAAACCGCTACGATCAAATGCTACTTCGGTAACGCCAGCAGCTTTAGCTCGTTCGGCAATCAACTTACCAACTGTAGCCGCGGCATCTGCGTTACCGGTTTTACCTTCACGTAGATCTTTCTCAACAGTTGACGCGCTGGCCAAGACTTTAGCACCATCGGCAGCAATAATTTGAGCATAAATGTGCTTCGGAGTACGAAATACACTTAAACGCGTAGCACCTAACTCACGAATTTTTGCTCGGGAGCGTCTTGCACGACGTAAACGAGATTCTTTTTTTGCATTCATAGTCTTAGGACCTACTTCTTCTTAGCTTCTTTACGACGAACAAGTTCGTCGGAATAGCGAACACCTTTACCTTTATAAGGCTCTGGCGGACGAAACGCTCGAATTTCCGAAGCAACCTGACCTAACAAATGCTTGTCAGCACTCTTAAGCAATACTTCTGTTTGACTTGGAGTCTCAACAGTAACACCCGCAGGTAGTTCATAATCTACCGGATGAGAGAACCCCAAAGTCAGGTTTACAGTATTGCCTGTAGCTTTAGCACGGTAACCAACGCCAACCAAGTCAAGTTTTTTCTCAAAACCCTGGGTAACACCGACTACCATATTGTTAACAAGGGCACGCATTGTACCCGCTAAAGCGACTGACTGCTTGGCTTGATCGCGAGGTTGGAACTTAAGAACGTTTTCCTCTTGAGTCACAGCAACATTACTGTGAATCTCCAAAGCCAAAGTACCCTTGCTGCCTTTAATAGAAAGTGATTGACCGTCTAGATCCACTTTCACACCAGCAGGTATTTCAACCGGACTTTTTGCAACTCGTGACATGTTTAAATTCCACTTAGAATACTGTGCAGAGTACTTCGCCACCGACGCCAGCTGCACGAGCCGCACGATCAGTCATCACACCTTTACTGGTGGATACAATGGCAATACCTAAACCACCACGGACAGATGGTAATTCATTTTTGCCCGCATAATTGCGCAATCCTGGACGACTAACGCGATCCAATTCTGCAATTACTGGCTTGCCTTCAAAGTACTTTAACTTAATAGAAAGAGTTGGTTTTGCATCACCTTCAATGCCGAAATCGGCAATGTAACCTTCATCTTTTAAAACAGTCGCTACGCTGACTTTTAATTTAGAAGAAGGCATGCTTACAGTGGTCTTACCAACCATCTGTGCGTTACGGATGCGTGTCAGCATATCTGACAAAGGATCCTGCATGCTCATAACTTTCGCTCCTGAATCTGTTTACCAGCTGGCTTTAACTAAGCCAGGCACATCACCGCGCATAGCTGCTTCACGTAACTTGTTACGGCATAGGCCGAACTTACGGTAAACAGCATGTGGACGACCAGTTACTCGACAACGACGCTGAATACGAGTCGCACTAGCATCGCGAGGCATTTGTTGCAATTTTACTTGCGCTTCCCAAACTTGGTCTTCAGAAGATTCAGGACTGGCAATAATTGCTTTTAATTCAGCTCTTTTAGCTGAGAATTTAGCAACGGCTTTCGCACGCTTTACATCACGTGCAATCATTGATTTCTTTGCCATAACAGTCTCTTAACCTTTGAATGGGAAGTTAAAGGCTCTCAACAATGCACGACCTTCATCGTCATTGCGGGCAGTGGTGGTAATACAAATATCCAAACCGCGAAGCTTGTCTACTTTGTCGTAATCAATTTCCGGGAAGATGATTTGTTCGGTAACACCCATAGAGAAATTACCGCGACCATCAAATTGCTTGGGGCTAATACCACGGAAATCGCGAATTCGTGGGATGGCGATAGAAACTAAACGCTCTAAGAATTCGTACATACGATCTTGACGCAAAGTCACTTTACAACCAATCGGCCAACCATCACGAATTTTAAAACCTGCAATTGATTTGCGAGCTTTAGTTACAACCACTTTTTGACCAGTGATCGCTTCTAAGTCACGAACTGCATTTTCTAAAACTTTTTTGTCACCAACCGCTTCACCAACACCCATGTTAACAGTGATCTTGGTGATGCGAGGAATTTCCATAACATTCTTAACGCCGAGCTCTTTTTGTAGCGCAGGCGCGATCTCAGATTTGTAGACTTCTTTTAACTTAGCCATTCTGCTCTCACCTTACGCGTCTACAGCTTCGCCGCTGGATTTGAAAACGCGAATTTTCTTTCCATCTTCAAGAATTTTAAAGCCAACACGATCAGCTTTACTGGTTGCACTATTGTAGATAGCTACATTAGACGCTTGAATCGGGGCTTCTTTTTCTACGATACCACCAGCTACACCCAATTGTGGGTTTGGCTTCTGGTGCTTCTTCACGATTTGCACGCCTGAGACAAGTAGACGATCATCAGCTAAAACTTTGATGACCTTACCACGTTTACCTTTGTCTCGACCGGCAATGACGATTACTTCATCGTCACGTTTAATCTTGCGCATTTGCCGTTCCTCTATAACTCTGACCGGTATACTGTAAGCCGTGACCTTACAGCACCTCTGGCGCCAAAGAGATAATTTTCATAAATTTTTCGCTACGTAACTCACGAGTTACGGGGCCAAAAATACGAGTGCCAATTGGCGCTTCGCTTGCGTTTAACAACACTGCTGCGTTGTCATCAAATTTGATCAATGAACCGTCTGGGCGACGCACACCTTTTCTGGTACGCACTACCACAGCCTTCATCACTTGACCTTTTTTGACCTTACCGCGTGGAATTGCTTCTTTCACGGTAACCTTAATGATGTCACCAACAGCTGCATATCGTCGGTGAGAACCACCAAGTACTTTGATACACATAACGCGGCGAGCACCTGAGTTGTCAGCTACCTCTAGATAACTTTGTGTCTGAATCATCGTCCGTCTCCGAAACTTTTAGAATGCTCTGTGTATCAAATTACGGTTGCGCGTTCTTCGATCTTAACCAAAGTCCAAGACTTGGTTTTAGAAAGAGGGCGAGTCTCAGCGATTGTAACTAAATCGCCTTCCTTACACTCATTGTTCTCATCGTGCGCTTTGATTTTAGAGGACTTACTTACGTATTTTCCGTATACAGGGTGCTTAACACGTCGCTCAATAAGAACAGTAACTGTCTTATCCATCTTGTCGCTAACGACTTTACCGGTTTGAGTACGAGCTTGGTTTTCTGCCTGAGCCATTATTCACCTGCCTTTTGCTTAAGCACTGTCTTTATACGGGCAATATCGCGTCGTGTTTGCTTCAACATGTGAGTTTGATTTAGCTGTTGAGTTGCAGATTGCATACGCAATCTAAACTGCGACTCTAACTTAACAACCAACTCTTTATTGAGCTCTTCAACTGTTTTTTCGCTAAGCTCTTTAGCATTCATCACATTACCGTCCGTTTAACAAAAGTGGTGCTTACAGGTAACTTCGCTGCTGCCAATTGGAAAGCTTCACGAGCCAACTCTTCGCTAACCCCCTCCATTTCATAGAGGACTTTTCCTGGCTGGATCTGACAGATCCAATATTCAACGTTACCCTTACCTTTACCTTGTCGAACTTCCAACGGTTTTTCGGTAATCGGTTTATCTGGAAATACTCGAATCCAAATTTTTCCGCCACGCTTAATGTGACGCGTCATTGTTCGACGTGCAGCTTCGATTTGACGTGCTGTAATGCGACCACGACCGGTTGCTTTCAAGCCATACTCACCGAAACTAACTTTAGAGCCGCGCTCTGCAAGACCGCGATTGCGGCCTTTTTGCATCTTTCTAAATTTGGTACGCTTTGGCTGTAACATTTATGCGTACTCCTTACTTAGTTCGTTTTTTCTTAGCAGAAGTGTCTTCAACTTGCTCGACACCACCGATAACTTCGCCTTTGAAGATCCAAACTTTTACACCGATGATTCCATAGGTGGTTGAAGCTTCAGCCGTTGCATAGTCAATGTCCGCACGTAAGGTGTGTAATGGTACACGACCTTCGCGGTACCATTCAGAACGGGCAATCTCTGCACCACCTAAACGGCCACCAACTTGCACTTTGATACCTTGAGCGCCTTGACGCATAGCGTTTTGTACAACTCGCTTCATAGCGCGACGGAACATTACGCGGCGCTCAAGCTGAGAAGCAACACTCTGCGCTACTAGCGTAGCATCGATGTCTGGCTTGCGAATTTCTTCAATATTGATATGAACTGGCACGCCCATTTTCTTGGCAAGCTCATTTCGTAGCTTCTCAACATCTTCACCTTTTTTACCGATAACGATACCAGGGCGAGCGGTGTGAATAGTTACGCGAGCAGTGTTTGCTGGACGTTCAATTTCAATACGACTTACAGAAGCGTGAGCTAAACTCTTTTGCAGATAGTCACGAACACTTAAATCTGTGTATAACTTGTCTGCGTAGGCGTCACTTCCAGCATACCATGTAGAAGTATGCTTCTTAACGATACCCAGACGAATGCCTGTCGGATGTACTTTCTGACCCATAACGCCTGTCTCTTATATTTCAGCTACTTTTACGGTGATGTGACAAGATCGTTTAAAGATACGATCTGCACGTCCCTTAGCTCGAGGGCGAATGCGCTTCATTGTCATTCCTTCATCTACGAAAATCGTAGAAACCTTGAGCTCGTCTACATCGGCACCTTCATTGTGCTCAGCGTTAGCTATTGCTGACTCAAGCACTTTCTTGATGATTGCGGCACCTTTTTTGGTACTAAAAGTCAAAATATCCAACGCTTCTTCGACATGCTTGCCACGGATTTGATCGGCAACCAAGCGGGCCTTTTGCGCTGATAGACGCGCACCGCTCAATTTTGCAGCTACTTCCATCATTAAACCCTCGAATTAGCGTTTCTTAGCTTTTTTGTCTGCCGCATGGCCGCGGTAGTTGCGAGTCAAAGAGAACTCACCCAACTTATGACCTACCATTTCTTCGTTAATCAACACAGGAACGTGTTGCTTGCCGTTGTGAACAGCAATGGTAAGACCGACCATTTCAGGCATAATCATCGAACGACGAGACCAAGTTTTGATTGGACGTCGATCATTTTTTTCGATCGCAGCTTCAACCTTCTTAATAAGATGAAGATCGATGTAAGGACCTTTCTTCAGTGAGCGTGGCACTGCAACTTCCTCTTCAGCTAGTTATTCGCGCGCTTATTTCTTATCGCGACGACGAACAATCATGTTATCGGTACGTTTGTTAGTGCGAGTCTTATACCCTTTAGTTGGGGTACCCCATGGACTCACAGGATGACGACCACCTGAGGTACGACCTTCACCACCACCGTGCGGATGATCTACCGGGTTCATGGCAACACCACGAACTGTCGGTCGAACGCCTCTCCAACGAGATGCACCGGCTTTACCGAGTGAACGAAGGTTATGCTCCGAATTCGAAACTTCACCGATAGTCGCACGACAATCAGATAGAACTCGACGCATTTCTCCACTGCGCAAACGAATTGTTGCGTAGTTACCTTCACGAGCCACCAACTGAACCGAAGTTCCAGCAGAACGCGCTAACTGAGCACCTTTACCAGGCTTCAATTCTACACAGTGAACAACAGAACCCACTGGCACATTACGAAGCGGTAAAGTGTTACCAACTTTAATCGGAGCTGAAACGCCAGTCTCAACTACGTCACCAACAGAAAGACCTTTTGGTGCAATAATGTAACGGCGCTCACCATCAGCGAAACAAACCAATGCAATGTAAGCAGTGCGGTTTGGATCATATTCAAGACGCTCTACTTTCGCAGGAATACCGTCTTTATTTCGCTTAAAGTCAACGATTCTGTAATGATGCTTGTGACCACCACCAACATGACGCGTCGTAATACGACCCGCGTTGTTACGGCCACCGGTTTTGGACTTCTTCTCTACCAAAGGTGCATATGGATCACCTTTGTGCAAATCTGGGTTTACAACGCTAACAACAAAGCGGCGACCCGGAGAAGTAGGTTTGCGTTTTACAATAGCCATTTCCCAGCTCCTCTTAGTCAGCTACTTGAAGATCAATTTCTTGACCTTCTTGAACTCGAACGTAAGCCTTTTTCCAATCATTGCGCTTACCGATACCATAACGAGTTCGCTTTGTTTTACCAGCAACGTTAAGAGTACGAACACCGACAACGGTCACATCGTACAACTTTTCAACTGCCGCTTTGATCTCAGCTTTTGACGCATCAGTGGTAACTTTAAAACCATACTGATTGCTCAACTCAGTAGCCATTGCTGACTTTTCAGACTGAATTGGGGCTAAAATTACTTTGTAAATTCGCTCTTGAATACTCATGCCAGCACCTCTTCAAACTTTTTAAGCGCAGCAACTGTCATCAATACTTTTTCACAGCGAATTAGTGAAACAGGGTTAACACCACTGACATCACACACATCAACTTTGTGCAGGTTACGTGAAGACAAGTACAGTGACTCGTTTACTTCTTCGGTAACAATCAACACATCGTTAAGATCAAACTGTGCAAGCTTTTGGACAAGAGCCTTAGTTTTTGGAGCATCAACTTCGAAGGATTCAACAACGATTAATCGTTCTTGACGAGCCAACTCAGAAAGAATGCAGCGTAGAGCACCACGGTACATCTTCTTGTTCAACTTTTGTTCGAAGTCGCGAGGCTTAGCCGCGAAAGTAGTACCACCACTTCTCCAAAGAGGGCTGCGAATGGTACCAGCGCGAGCACGACCAGTGCCCTTCTGACGGAATGGCTTTTTACCACCACCAGAAACTTCAGAGCGTGTTTTTTGAGCTTTTGTACCTTGACGAGCACCAGCCATGTAGGCAACTACTGCTTGATGCACCAAGTCTTGGTTAAATTCTTTACCAAAGGTCGCTTCAGAAACGTTTACTGTTCCTGCACTACCTTCTGGCGTAGCTATGGTTAATTCCATGAAACCCCCTGATCTCAGCCGCGAGCTTTAACTGCTGGACGAACAACAACTTGACCACCAGGAGCACCAGGAACAGCACCCTTGATAAGCAGCAATTTGCGCTCGGCATCAACACGAACAACTTCTAAGTTCTGAACAGTCTTGCGAACTGCACCTAAGTGACCTGCCATCTTCTTGCCTTTAAATACACGGCCAGGAGTTTGACATTGACCAATAGAACCAGGAGCACGGTGTGATAGAGAGTTACCATGTGTAGCGTCTTGCGTGCGGAAATTCCAACGCTTAACACCACCAGCAAAACCTTTACCTTTAGAAGTGCCAATCACATCAACTTTTTGGCCAGACTCAAAAACGTCTAAAGAAAGCTCAGCACCAACTTCGAAAGATTCTTCACCTTCCAAACGGAACTCAACCAAGCTAGAGCCAGCTTCAACATTCGCTTTCGCGTAGTGACCAGCTAAAGACTTAGAAACCTTAGATGCACGAACAGAACCTACAGCGACTTGAATAGCGCTATAACCGTCTGTTTCATCGTTTTTTACCTGAGCAACGCGATTGGATTCAATTTCAATCACGGTTACAGGAACAGACACACCCTCGTCAGTAAAGACGCGAGTCATGCCGCACTTGCGACCGACAATACCAATTGTCATTTTGTAGACCTCTTAGTGTACGGGGCTGTAACCCGCTATGGCCGCCCATTTCAGAGCGTTACACAAACCCAAACTTGGGATTCGGCGACTTGCGAGACTTTTCACCAGTTTTCAGCCAGGGCAATACGACTGAACACGATAAAAAGCAGGAGTTATTAACCAAGACTAATTTGAACTTCAACGCCAGCTGCTAAATCCAGCTTCATTAAAGCATCAACAGTCTTTTCAGTAGGCTCAACAATATCCAACAAGCGCTTGTGTGTACGAATTTCGTATTGATCACGCGCATCTTTGTTAACGTGCGGAGAAATCAATACAGTAAAACGCTCTTTGCGAGTTGGCAGCGGAATCGGACCGCGAACTTGTGCACCTGTGCGCTTTGCTGTTTCTACGATTTCTTGTGTAGAAGCATCAATCAATTTATGATCAAACGCCTTCAGGCGAATACGGATACGCTGATTCTGCATCGAGCCAAACTCCAATAAATTTTAAAGAACTTTTCCGTTAGGACTTTCTGACCGTGCAGGTCAAAAAGGAGGCGCAATTCTATAGACGGAAAATCATACTGTCAAACCTTTTCCTCAAGATATTTCGGGCAATCAGAGATATTTTTTACGCCACTTGCTGGCGGCTATCCGCTCGCTACCTTTACACGAAGATAACTTCGCATTGGCCTCTTGTTGGCGTAAAATTATCCATCTAAGATGTCATAAATTTGTGTGTATTAAGCAATAATTCACATCAGTTATGTGCTGACCTTTGCAAATTAGATTCAACCTTAACTTTTGCTGGTTTTTCTTAGGCTTTTTGATAGTTGGCGCTCTGACTTTCAGTATTGGTAACAGAACATCACTATTTTCGATCTCCACACGTTTGGCTTTAGCCATCCATGTTTTGATCGGAGCCCAGAGTACTCTTGCCAAGCAACGGACAGCTGATTACACAATCAAGGAAATTTTCTGGCGATGGATGATGTATTACAACGCAACCCGGATAACGACTCTAGCGGCGACCCTTTTTTCGCGACTCCAGAAAACTCCCAAACGATCCGCTGTTATACCCTAGCAGCTATTGAAACGCACACTCAAAAATTTCCGGAAAAAATAGCCGCAAGCTTTGAAGGTGAGTCGATTAGCTATCGCGAACTAGAACAACAGTCTCAAATACTAGCAAACGCTTTAATATCGAGCTTTGGCCCCAAACCTGTTTGCGCTTGCAGTATACGTCCAAGCTTATTTAATCCAGTCATTCTGCTCGCAATTTTAAAATCAGGCGGAACCTATGTTCCAATTGATCCCGATTTTCCAGAAACGCGGATTATTTACATTTTAGAAACCACTGGCGCCAACATTTGTTTTGTTAGCGATTCCGATCTTGCCAATTTTCCAAAACAAACTTCCAGACACTCTTTTTCTGTTCTAGCCAGCTCCGCAATTGATACATTTTGCGAAAACGCATTAAAAGGCCAGCTCGACAATTCCGATAAAAAAAGCACTCAGCCTTTGTTTGGAAAAAATACAACACCTTCAGATATTGCGTATATCTTTTTTACGTCAGGAACCACTGGCAATCCAAAAGCTGTACAGGGCTCCTACTCAAACCTAAATTATTACGTTCAAAGTGCTATTCAAGAATTTCACTTGGATACTCAAACTCACATGGCTGTAATAGCCAAATTTAGCTTTAGCATTAGCCTATTTGACCTTTTATGCCCACTGGTTGCCGGTGGCACTATCGAAATATTACCTAGGGATTTAATCGTTAACGATGAGGCCATGTTGACGGTATTTACCAAGGTCAACACATTTCATATCGGACCTACGCTTCTTCGAAAAATATTAAAACTTTTAGATGCAACTGATCCTGCCAAAATCCCTTCGTTTGCGCACATCCGTCATGCATCTTCGGGCGGAGATATAGTACCCGCCGATATTATGTTAAAACTCGGTCGCATTTTCCCCAACGCCGAAATATTTACTATTTATGGCTGCACAGAAATCGCATGCATGGGTTGTAGATACGAGCTTAACCGAGAAAATCCGGCGGATATCTCACTCGTCGGCAAGGCGTTTCCCAACACTCAAGCCATTCTACTTGATGAAAATTTCACACCTGTTGATCAAGGCGAGAAAGGGGAAATATTTTTTTCTGGGCCGGGTGTTACTTCGGGATACATTAACAACGAACAGGAAAATACCTCAAAGTTTATTGACTTGAACGGCCAACGTTTTTATCGCACCGGCGATATTGGTGCCCAAGACAAGAACGGTAATATCGCGGTTTTGGGCCGCAAAGATTTTCAAGTAAAAATTAACGGTATTCGTGTTGAGCTTGCCGAAATAGAAACGCAAATAAAATCACTAACAAAAATTCATGACGCCGCCGTTATGAATTTCTTGGTAAACGACGAAACCAAAATCTACGGTTTTCTGGTCGGCGACATTATTCAGTCTGACATTAAAGAAATTCGTCTAGCACTTAAAGAAAAGCTACCTTCATTTATGATTCCCAATGGATTTGTCATTCTCGACAAATTACCGCTAAACAATAATATGAAGGTTGATCGAAAAGCCTTAACTTTACCGTCCCGAAATGAATTAGTCCGTGAAACTCAGTTTCAAGCCGCGATCACCGACACGCAAATTAGCTTGGTAAAAATCTGGCAGACAATTTTGAAAGAGGCTCAAGTCGGTATTGATGACGACTTTTTTGCGCTTGGCGGCGATTCTTTAGCCGCCGCACAGATGCTTTCAAGCATTCATTCCGAGCTTCTAGTTGCGCTTCCAATCCAGACTTTTTTGCAAAGACCAGTGCTGCGCGACATCGCAGAATTAATCGATTCTAAAGACAAACAATTGTCTTGCGAAAATACTGTAGAGCTTAAGTCTGGCGACTCAACCCCGCTGTTTTGTTTTTACGGAGTACTACTGTATCGCGATCTTGCAAATGCATTACCTGAACAGCAGCGCACCATTGGCGTTTTCTTACACGAAGAATTGGAATTACTCGCAAAAAATAATCTTGCCGATATGCTTACAGAGTTATCCAGCGTGCGAGTTATTGCGGAAAAGTACATTAACGAGATAAAAAAATCACAACCCCAAGGCCCATACTTGTTCGCCGGGGAATCCTTTGGCGGCATTGTAGCACTTGAAGCAGCCTCTATTTTAAGTGACCAAGGCGAGACCGTGAGCTTGGTTGCAATGCTTGATTCTTGGCTACCGCATTCGGCTCAGGGTACAACGTTTAGAAGAAATCTTGAAAAAGCCGTCTATTTAGCATCGACTCCACAAAAACTTTATCAAAAAGTAAAATCACACATTTTAAATAACAAAAAAAATATTGCTACGAATACAACCGCATCCCCTCAATTTGATATAGCAGAAAAAGCCCGACTTATACTTACACAAAACTACATTCCACCTACGTATTCGGGCGAAGTAGTGTTTTATCAAGCGCGCGAAAGTGATCCTAGATCTACTTTTGAAAGCTCCAGAGGCTGGTCAAAATATCTGAAAAATTTAACAGTAAAAACCATTCCCGGCGACCATTTGGGTATTTTAAAACACCCCAATGTTGATGAATTAGCAAGAGATCTAGCTGGTCGATTAAAAAAATAATCCACCAGCTAAAGTTAGATTTAGGAAATGTTGGGACCCTTAGCAAAAACACTGTTTTTGATTGAGTCGGAAAGAAGATGTGGTGGATCTGTGTCTGTTTTACCCTGAATTTTTCGGCGTAATCGCCAAAGCGCGAAGCACGCAATCCAAAATATGTCGGCAAAAGCCGCGTAGAAAACAGAATAATTTTTTGAAAAATAATAACGACGTGAATCAAATAAATATTTAGGCGTACGCTTAGGCTTAGTGTCGGCAGAATTCACTCCGGTACTGTCTCCAGCGATGTGCATTACTCGACTTTCTGGCACATACCAACATTCCCAACCCGCACGATTGGCTGCCAAGCAAAAATCCGTCTCTTCGTAATAAAGAAAATAGGTTTCATCCATAAGCCCGACCGTTTGGTAAACCTCTTTACGCACCAGCATGCTTGCACCCGGCAACCAATCAACCTGTTCGGCTTTATCAGACATTTCTCGCGGCACAATATAATTGTTGAGCAGTTTAGTAACCACACCCAACTTCAAGCCGCGATCAATTTCGCTCAATATGGAAGGAAAGCGAAACGCGATTTGCCATAAAGAGCCGTCTGGATTTTCAAAACAACCACCGGCAATGCCTGCTTTTGGATGCACTTCTAAAAAGTCTTTAAGAATAACGAGTGCGTTTTCGCGAACTTCGGTATCGGGATTTAATAAATGGAAATAATCTGGCGGAGAATCGCTTTCTAGTGCTTGGCGGATTGCGTAATTATTTCCATACGCATAGCCGCCATTTTTGGGCGCCTGCAAAGCAAATGCCCAATTCCAGCCCTGCGCTTTAATGTGTGAATCAATGATACTGCAAGAATCATCTTGGGAGTCGTTATCGACAACAACAACACATGTGTTTGGGATTTTATCCACTTCTTTGGATAATTCATTCAAGCAATCTATGGTGCGTAGCGGTGTTTTGTAATTGACAATTACCACCAAATAATCGCACTGGGTCCAATCCATAACTAACGTCCTAAATAGGTTGTTGAACAATTATTAGCGTTCGGCGCCAGCATTAACATGCAAGTAACCCAGAACCAAGCCTGTACAGAAGTTATTTTTGACTATACAGGATAGATTTCTCGCGCTCAATTCGGGAAAAATGACATAAAAAAAGCGAGGCAGAAACTACCTCGCTTTTAGCGGTTTGCAATGGGAAAAATGACTGACTTAAGCAGACAGCACTTTTTCACCACGAGCGATACCAGAAACGCCGCTTCGAACCACTTCGATCACCGCAACCTCACCCAAAGATTGAATAAACGCATCCAGTTTATCGCTGGTACCAATCAATTGAATGATATAAACACTTGGGGTTACATCCACAATTTGGCCGCGAAAAATATCGGTACAACGCTTAATCTCAGCTCGTGCAGCGCCGGTTGCTTTGACCTTAACCAGCATCATCTCGCGCTCAATGTGAAAACCTTCGCTTAAATCAACAAGCTTTACAACATCAATTAACTTGTTTAAATGCTTAGTGATTTGCTCAAGTTTATGATCATCACCCAGAGTCGTTAACGTCAAGCGCGACAGGGTTGGATCTTCGGTTGGTGCAACCGTTAGCGTTTCAATGTTATAGCCACGCTGTGAAAACAAGCCGACTACTCGTGACAGTGCACCCGGTGCGTTTTCCATCAAAATTGAAATAATTCTACGCATGATTAAGTTCGCTCCGTCTTGCTCAACAACATATCGCGCATGGAACCGTTAGGCGCGATCAACATTGGATAAACATGCTCAAGCGGATCTACGCTGACATCCATAAACACAACACGATCTTTCATAGCGAAACATTCGCGCATTTTCTCTTCCAGCTCTTCACGCTTGGTAACTTTCATACCTACGTGGCCATAAGCTTCCATCAGTTTTACAAAATCAGGCAGCGATTCTTCGTATAGGCTCTCGGAATAACGGCTGCTGTACTGCATGTCTTGCCACTGTTTAACCATGCCAAGGGCTTGATTGTTTAAACAGATGATTTTAACGGGCAGGTGGTATTGAGTAAGCGTTGAAAGCTCCTGAATACACATTTGAATACTGCCTTCACCGGTAATACAAACAACGCATTCATCTCTAAAGGCAAGCTGCACCCCTAAGGCTGCTGGCAAACCGAAACCCATGGTTCCAAGGCCACCGGAGTTGATCCAGCGACGTGGTTTATCGAACAGATAATACTGAGCCGCGAACATTTGATGCTGACCCACGTCAGAACAAATGTAAGCATCGCCATTGGTGACCTTGTGCAGCATCTGCACAACTTCTTGCGGTTTAAGTTTGTCACCGCTGGTATCAAATCGATTAGCCGTATACAAACCGTGTCGTTCACGCCAGCCATCAATTTGCGCCCACCAATCTTTTAACGCCGGTTTTTGCGGTTCAACTTTCGACGACTCAATCAAGGTCAGCATTTCTGCCAATACACTTTCTACCGAACCCACGATTGGAATGTCGGCAGTGATGGTTTTAGAAATTGACGCAGGATCAACATCAATATGAATGATCTTTGCGTGCGGACAGAACTTGTTTGGCGTGTTGGTTACACGATCATCGAAGCGAGCGCCAACCGCAAAAATAACATCCGCGTGATGCATTGCAGTGTTGGCCTCGAAAGTACCGTGCATACCCAACATACCCACGAATTGACGATCTGTGCCGGGATAAGCACCTAAACCCATCAACGTATTAGTCACCGGGTAATTGAGCTTTTGCGCAATCGCAGTTAACAAACCGCTAGCATTACCTTGAATCACACCACCACCGGCGTAAATTACTGGGCGCTTTGCTTCCAACAAAAGCTGCACGGCTTTTTTGATTTGCCCGCTGTGACCACGAACCGCCGGGTTGTACGAACGAATTTTTACAGACTCAGGAAATTCGTACGGGAATTTGGTTGCTGGATCGGTCTTGTCTTTTGGAATATCGATAACAACCGGGCCAGGACGACCAGTACTGGCTATGTAATACGCCTTGCGAATAATTTCAGGAATTTCTGCTGGATCGGTGATCACAAAACTGTGCTTAACGATTGGCCGAGACACACCAACCATGTCGGTCTCTTGGAACGCATCTTCACCAATTTTATCAGAGACAACCTGTGCAGACAGGACCACCATCGCGATCGAATCCATGTACGCTGTTGCAATACCGGTAATTGTGTTGGTTGCACCTGGGCCAGAAGTGACCAGGACTGTACCGACTTTACCCGTGGCGCGCGTGTAGGCATCAGCAGCATGTGCTGCTGCTTGCTCGTGGCGCACCAAAATGTGTTGCACATCTTGCTGTCTGAAAATTGCGTCGTAAATATGAAGAGCGGCTCCGCCTGGGTAGCCAAAGACGTGTTCAACGCCTTGGTCTTTCAAAGCGCGAACGAGCATATCTCCACCAGATAGCATCTCCACGTTAAGTCCTCTTTGTCGGTTAGGTTTGCATTCGGTCGGCTCTAACAAAGCGAGCCCACATTTCACCAATAGCGACTAGGCTGCGATCTCTTGCATACAAGAAACAGCCCCACTATTAATAATGAGATAATTAGTTTTTGCGAATGCTCTGAATGAAGACACGCGTTTTAGTCGTATCGACACACAGGCAACGTTGGTGAACGCGGCTCCGCATGAGGATGGTAAGGCGAGATTTTGACCCGCCCGGGGTAGGCACCTGTCTAGGTTGGCTGAAGAGCCTACACGCCATCATGAGAACCGGACATTTTGTGGATTTAACGGCCAAAGTCAAGGTCGGAGAGATAATTTCCAAAGCATCTTAGATTTCGTGTAATCGTCCGTACTTTTGTGCGACACAAAACGCTATAGTTAACTTTTAAATCTGCCATTTGATTAAACACTATGATCAGTTTTCGTCGATTTGCCTCAGACCCCACCGCATTCACTCTTAAATCCTCTAAAAACTTAACAAAGTTTTGTGCAGCAGTATCGTTTGCGTTGTTTGCAACCAGCTCGGTTTACGCCGCCACCTTATACAAGTGGACTGACAAAGACGGAGTTACTCATTATGCCGAACACCCGCCAACGAATGTGACCAATGCGGAGAAAATACGCTCGAATGTCGCGCCCGGTAATAGCCCTGTGCAATATCAATCGCCCACCGCCCAAGCCGAAGCTAAGCGTCAACAGGCGGCTCAGGATGAGTCTTTAAGCCCAGAAGAACAGGCCGCTAAAAAGGCTCGCTGTGATATCGCGCGTAAAAATCTAGAGTCATTGAACACCTTTGTGCGTGTTCGAGAGAAAGATGAAAACGGGGAAATTCGCTTTTTAAGCGAAGAAGAAGTGAATGACCGCAAAGAGAAGTTTAAAAACGTACTCAATAAAGAGTGCGGCGGCGCTTAATTACATTCTTGGCAAAAAAAATAAAACTTGGTAAAAAAATAAAAAGCGCGGATCACCCCGCGCTTTTCAGGTTTGCGTCAAGCTAACTACAACCCTGTTACTCTCGGTCAAAAGAGAGCTTTTCGCCGTCTAAACCAACCCGAATGGTATCGCCTGCATAAAATTTCCCAGCCAACACATGTTGAGCAAGTGGGTTTTCAAGCAACTGCTGAATAGCTCGTTTCAGCGGCCTTGCACCATAAACCGGGTCAAAACCCGCGGCACAAAGCTTTTCCATCACAGGTTCGGCAATTTCGATGCCCAAATCTCGATCAGCCAAACGTTTGCGCAGTCTTTGCAATTGAATATCGGCAATACCGCGTATTTGATTCATCGATAACGGATCAAATACCACAACTTCATCAATACGGTTGATAAATTCTGGGCGGAAATGATTGCCTACTACCTCTAGCACCGCACTTTTGATCAACTCTGGGTCTGAAGTCGCTGTCGATCGAGACATCTCCTGAATAACATCAGAACCCAAGTTCGACGTCATAATAACCACGGTGTTGCGGAAATCGACGGTGCGACCTTGGCCATCCGTTAAACGGCCATCTTCTAACACTTGCAACAAGATGTTGAACACATCGGGATGCGCCTTTTCGACTTCATCCAACAACAATACCGAGTAGGGTTTACGGCGCACGGCTTCGGTTAAGTAACCACCCTCCTCGTAACCTACGTAGCCAGGCGGCGCACCAATAAGTCGAGCCACGGAATGCTTCTCCATAAACTCAGACATATCAATGCGAACCATGGCGTCTTCGGTATCAAACAAGAACTCCGCTAACGCTTTACAAAGCTCGGTTTTACCAACACCGGTTGGCCCCAAAAACAAGAACGAACCGTTGGGTCGATTTGGATCAGCCAAGCCCGCTCGACTGCGACGCACCGCGTTCGACACAGCTTCAACCGCTTGTTGCTGACCAATCACACGATTGTGCAAACCGTCTTCCATGCGAAGTAGCTTTTCGCGCTCACCTTCCAGCATTTTCGCCACGGGAATGCCCGTCCATTTCGAAACTACTTCCGCGATTTCTTCATCGGTAACCTTATTGCGCAGCAACTTCATTTCTTGGGTTTCAACTTGCGAGGCCATTCCCAACTGTTTTTCCAGATCTGGAATGATGCCGTACTGCAATTCGGACATTCTGCCCAAATCACCGGCGCGGCGTGCTGCTTCTAAATCCAATCGCGCCTGCTCCAACGCGCTTTTTATTTCTTGAGAACCGTGTAACGCTGCCTTTTCAGCACGCCAAACTTCTTCTAGATCGGCGTATTCACGTTCTATATGGCTAATATCATCATCGATTTTGGCTAGGCGTTTTTTCGAAGCTTCGTCTTCGTCTTTCTTAACGGCTTCGCGCTCGATTTTTAACTGAATCAAACGTCGTTCTAGACGATCCATGGATTCAGGTTTAGAGTCGATTTCCATTCGGATTCGACTGGCGGCCTCGTCGATAAGATCGATGGCCTTATCGGGCAACTGGCGATCGGTAATGTAGCGTTGCGACAACTTAACCGCGGCGACAATTGCCGGGTCGGTGATATCAACACCGTGGTGCAACTCGTAGCGTTCTTTTAAACCCCGCAAGATTGCAACCGTATCTTCTTCACTGGGTTCATCGACCAACACTTTTTGGAAGCGACGCTCCAGAGCGGCATCTTTTTCAATGTACTGGCGATATTCATCCAATGTGGTCGCACCCACACAATGCAATTCACCGCGCGCCAACGCTGGCTTGAGCATGTTGCCAGCATCCATAGCGCCTTCGGCCTTACCCGCACCAACCATGGTATGGATTTCATCGATGAACAAGATCACCCGGCCTTCTTGCTTGCCAAGTTCGTTTAAAACCGACTTCAAACGTTCTTCGAATTCACCGCGGAACTTGGCACCGGCAAGCAACGCCCCCAAATCCAATGAAAGCAATCGTTTGTTCTTAAGACCTTCGGGCACTTCACCGTTGATAATACGTTGCGCCAGACCTTCAACAATGGCGGTTTTACCCACGCCGGGCTCACCAATTAGCACCGGATTATTTTTGGTACGACGCTGTAAAACCTGAATGGTACGGCGAATTTCATCGTCTCGTCCGATCACTGGATCAAGCTTGCCGGCCTCGGCGCGCGCGGTAAGATCAACCGTGAACTTTTCTAAAGACTGACGATTACCTTCTGCATCTGGATTATCCACAGTTTCCCCTGCACGAACCTTGGTAATCGCGTCTTTCAAACGCTGTTGCTGACCAAAGTTTTTCAGCGCCTTGCCCAAACTACTGTTGGCGTCGTCCAGAGCTGCAATCAGCAGGGATTCACTAGAAATAAATTTGTCGCCCGCTTTTTGCGCTTGTTTATCAGCAAGATTAAATAAGCGCACCAACTCAGGCGACATGTGAACATCACCGGTAGGATTTTGAATTCGAGCGAAGTTTTCGAGGTCTTTTAGTAACGCATTGCGCAAACCGGTTACATCAAAACCAGCCTGGGCAAGCAGTGGTCGAACCGAGCCACCTTGCTGGTCTAGCATGGCTAGCAAGGTGTGGGTGGGCTCAATTTGGTTGTGATCTCGACCGATCGCCAAAGATTGCGCATCGGCAAGAGCTGTTTGTAATTGGTTCGTTAAACGATCGATTCTCATAACATCCTCTAGCAGCCCGCTTAGGGCGAAATCTATAAATACAGCCGTTTAAGGCATCATTGATTCACTAAATGGGAGTTCAGTGGAGAGAATACAAGTTTGGGAATGGATATTTATTTGATTTGTAGCAAAAAATATAGTAGGCGAAAAACCTTGAAAATCAATGCTGCGTCCCAAAACCCTCCGCTTAGGCGCGCCATCGCGTCTTTCAGCGAGTCGAATTAAAACGACGTGACGTAGCAAAGACTAACTTATTTTCCAAATTAGACTGGCAAATCGGCCACCTTGAGGATTCTGTCGATGGGAATACCAGCGATCGTCAGAGAAGGTACAATAATCTCCACCGTAGATCTGCTGAACGCCTAAAGCCGTCAATTGAGCTTTAGCGATCGCGTACAAATCGAGCTGAAATTTATTAGGCCTAAGATTCAAACTCGCCGTAAAACTACCCTCTAACGCATCGGCAAAGGAATTTTTGGTTTGTTCTGAACACGTTGATAAATATTGATGGCTAAATTGTTTGCCACGAGCCAACACCTGGTCAATCACTTCTCCGCCAACCTCGTAATGCAATTGACTGATACCTGGACCTAAATACGCAATTAAATCTTGGGCGGGTTGAACAAATGCATTAATGGCTCGACCGAGAATACCATCGGCTAGGCCGCGCCAACCAGCATGAACTGCTGCCACTTGAGACCCATCGGAGCTTGCCAAGAGTATCGGTAAACAATCTGCGGTTAAAACCGCACAAGCCTTATTCAGCGCAGCTGTTATCGAGCCGTCGGCCTCGATTTGATCTGCTTGAAAATCAGAAACCGCATCGAGATCGACAACTCTTAAACCATGCACCTGTTTCAACCACATAGGTTTAGAACCTACCAAGTATTGCTCTAAAGCGAATCGATTAGCTGCGACGGCTTTTGGGTCATCCTCTACATGAACCGCTAGATTAAATGACTCACATCCGCCGACGCTAACACCGCCCGATCGAGCGGTGACCAAGGCTCGAACATTGCTCGGCCAAGGCACGGCAGGCTCATAAACAAACGATGGTTTCACAGGTCTTGATTATATTCTTTGGTGTGTTTACGCAGTGCCTGCAATAGCAAATCAAAATCTTCCGGCAATGGCGCCTGCCACTGCATATACTCTGCGGTATCTGGATGAATTAGGCCCAACTGCGCTGCGTGTAATGCTTGGCGAGGGAAACTTTTTAGAACTTCGATAAGCTCGTCGGTAGAGCCTTTAGGAATTTTAAATCGACCCGCGTAGGTATGATCACCCACCAATGGATGACGAATATGCGCCATATGAACACGAATCTGATGGGTACGACCGGTTTCGAGCTTCAATCGAAGATGCGTATGCCCCACAAAACGCTCCACCAATCGATAGTGAGTAATCGCTTCTTTACCATCACGAACAACTGCCATCATGGTTCTCTGTTTTGGATGGCGACCAATTGGCTCATCAACACAACCACCACCTGTCATGGTGCCAATAGCAATGGCTTCATATTCACGACTGACAGATCGCTCCTGTAACTGTGCGATTAGATCGTTATGTGCTGCCAGAGTTTTGGCGACAACCATCAAACCCGTGGTGTCTTTATCAAGACGATGAACAATTCCCGCTCGCGGTAGCAGCTCTAAGTTTTTATTATGATTCAAAAGCGCATTCAATAAAGTACCCTGGTGATTACCTGCAGCAGGATGAACCACAAGACCAGCGGGTTTATTAATCACCAGCAGGTGATCATCCTCATAAACAATATCCAGATCGATCTCTTCGGCCTGCCACTCGCCTTTAGGCTTGAGTTCGGTTTCGAGAGAAAGCAATTCACCGCCAAACAGCTTGTCTTTGGCTTTTGCGGCTTTTTGATTGACTTGAAGCTCTCCAGACTTAATCCACTCTTGCAATTGCGAGCGTGAAAAGTCGGGAAACAGTTGTGCAGCCACCTGATCCAATCTGGAACCACGATGTTCGATTTGAGCAGTTGCCGCTTGAGAGATTTTTTCTGAGGACGTCATGGGATTACAACAAAGTTAAACGTGCCATAATAGCACTAAGTGATCTTTTTAACCCATGGCCTCTATTAGAAAGCATCGATTTGTGTCTAAGTCCAAGCGATGGGCTACAGAGCTTTTGCTCAGCTTTCCCTATGATATCACTGAATAGAAACATGACTCGATGAGTCTTACTAAAAACCAAATCTCTGCTTGGGTCTTATCAAGCACTGTGATTAAATATTGCTCTGTGTGAACTTGGTCAAGGTTGACATACTCAAAGCATTTGATAAAACAGCCCAATAGAGTTCGTGATTTGAATACCAATCACGCACCTCTGTATAAATGCTTGTGGCTTAACACTTACTTTTTTGTTTTTGATGAAAGAATCTATGCGTATTACTTCAATTGTTGTGGCTTTTTCCTTGTTACTTTTAAGCGGATGTTCGCTGTTTGGTTCAAAAGAAGATAAAACCGAAAAAATCGGCGAAAATACCACCGAAAAGCTGCTTTATGACGCAGCCCAACGATTTTTAAGATCAGGTCAATGGGACACGGCTATTCAAAACCTGCAACTGCTTGAAGAGAATTTTCCGTTTGGCAACTACGCAGAACAAGCTCAGCTTGAATTGATTTACGCCTATTACAAGAGCTACGAAGTAGAAGCTTCAATTGCTGCTGCCGATCGATTCATTCGCCTGCACCCGCAACACCGACAAGTTGACTATGCCTACTACATGAAAGGTTTAGCGACCTTTACAGAAGGCAAGGGTTTGTTTGAGCGCTTTGTACCAACCGATCTAACTCGCCGTGATCCCGGCCCAGCTCGTGAATCTTTCGCGCACTTTTCACAACTGTTGGCTAAATTCCCGAACAGTACCTACGCACCCGATGCCAAAAAGCGCATGATTTATTTGCGTAACCTTTTGGCGCGCTACGAAATTCACGTTGCTAACTACTACTTCGAGCGTGGTGCTTACTTAGCCGCCGCAAACCGTGGCCGCTATGTGGTTGAAAACTTCCAAAAAACCCCAGCGGTACCTGATGGCTTGGCGGTTATGGTTCAAGCCTATAAGTTTTTGGGTAAAGATGACTTGGCCGAGCAAAACCGCGAGGTTCTTGCACAAAACTATCCTGAGCATCCTGCTTTAAATAACGATGGCAGCTTCAAATACGCGGATTCAAGTGTTGATGATGATCGCTCTTGGTTGAGCACCTTAACATTAGGTCTGTTTGAAAAACCCGATACACCAGCCTACGACTCACGTGAAATTTACAACTCCGTTTATCTGGATAAACCCCAACAGGTTGCCAAACAAGATAACAAGCAAGCCGAACAATCTCGCTCTTGGGCAAGTAAACTGAGCTTCGGGCTGTTTAACTAAGGCTCAAAATCAACGTATAAAAAAAACCGGCTTTTGCCGGTTTTTTTATGTGTAAGATTTACAGCGCATACCTGCTCTTATTCACCAATTTTCCAACCGTTGGTAATTGGATAACGGCGATCGCGACCAAAGCCTCTTTGACTGATACGTGGCCCCACCGGTGCTTGACGTCGCTTGTACTCGTTGATGTCCACCAAGCGTAAAACTCTACGTACGGTGTCTCCGTCAAAACCCGCGGCAATGATAGTGTCCGAGCTTTCGTCCAGCTCTACGTAACGATACAAGATCTCATCCAACACCTCGTAGGGAGGAAGGCTGTCTTGGTCTTTTTGATCCGGTGCCAACTCCGCAGATGGTGGTCGCTCAATAACACTGACCGGAATAACCTCACTGATGGTATTACGGTATTTAGACAGCTCGAACACATCCACTTTAGGCACGTCTTTTAAGACATCAAAGCCGCCAGCCATATCGCCATAAAGAGTCGAATAACCTACAGCTACTTCACTTTTGTTACCGGTTGTAAGCACCAGATAGCGTTTCTTGTTGGAAATCGCCATCAAAATCACACCGCGAATACGCGCTTGCAGGTTTTCTTCGGTCGTATCTCGCTCAGTACCGGCAAACTCTTCGGCAAGGCTTGCCATAAAGCTGTCAAAGGTCGCTTCAATACTGATCGATTGATAACGAACACCTAAACGCTGAGCTTCATCAGCGGCGTCATTTTTGGAAAGATCACTGGTGTATCGAAAAGGCATCATCACCGCTTCGACACGATCTTTACCCAGTGCATCTACAGCAATTGCCAAGGTCAACGCCGAATCGATACCACCAGATAAACCAAGCACAATGCCTTTAAAACCATTCTTATTAACATAGTCGCGCACACCCAAAACCAGAGCGTTGTATATGGACTCTAGCTCATGCGGTACCGGTGATGATTCAGCGGGCGATGCCAACAGAGAGTCACCGCGTTGCAAACTCACGCAATACAAGCCTTCTTCAAAAAATGGTGCCTGATAAACCTTTGCACCCTTGGCATTGACCACCATGGAGCCGCCATCGAATACCAATTCGTCTTGAGCACCTACAAGATTGGTGTAGATCACCGGCATCGAACCTTCTAGAGCGCGCTGTTCAAGCAGGTTTTCTCGTTCGTTTGATTTTCCACGATGGAACGGTGACGCATTTAGGTTAAGCATAAACTCCGCCCCTGCGGCTTTCGCCTGAGCCATGGGTTCTGAAAACCAAATGTCTTCACAAACGCTCAGCGCAAACTTAGCGCCAAAAAGCTCGAACACACAAACTTCGCTTCCGGCGCTAAAGTAACGCTTCTCGTCAAACACACGGTAATTGGGTAAACATTGCTTGCGATATTGCGCAATTAACTCACCGTTAAAGATTACCCCAGCCATGTTATACAGATGACCATCGATCAGCTGTGGATAACCCACCACCAAAGCAATATCACCTGGAGCTTCGTTCTTTAGCGTTTCTAGGGCCTTAGAAATACGAGTTTCTAGGCTCGGGCGCAACAACAAGTCTTCTGGCGGATAGCCGATCAAAGACAGCTCCGGAAAGACAATAATATTGGCGTGGTGAAGATCGCGCGCACGTGTTACAGCGTTTAACGTCTTTTCGACATTTCCTGGAATATCACCTACCAGAAAATTCACCTGCGCCATCACTAGATTAATCGCTGCTTTGTTTTCTATCACTTAAACCACCATCACAACTAAATTACGACAAAACAGACCTAGTGAATTCAGAGCCCGCTTCGCTACGATCCATTCACACCCTCGAAAATAGCACTGGGGCGAACATTAAAACTGGAGTAATTGTAACACTTTGACGCTGGAACTCATTCTGCCATTGCACACAAGAAAATTAGAAACGGAGGAAAAATGTTTCAGATCTGGATCTACTGTTACAATCTGCGCCAACAGTAATAAGGCTCGCTAACTATGCATCGCTCTGATATCTCCAACAACAGCTACGGTTTATTGCGAATTTATACCTATTATCGTGTCGCGCTAGGCAGTTTATTTTTACTGCTATACACCACAGATTTACTGGATGATGTGCCGGGCGAATTTAACCGATCCCTATTTTTGTACGTCACCAGCGTCTACACTGGTCTCAACATACTTATCTTGTTACGACTTTGGATCGCTCGTATTGAACCTTCCACCGCACAGGTGATTTTTTATCTCATCATCGATGTGTTGGCATTGACCACCATGAGCTACGCCAGCGGCGGAATTCAAAGCGGTATTACCTATCTGCTGATCATTACTACAGCCACCGGCGCGATATTCTTGCGAGGACAGTGGTCGTTCAGTATCGCTGCCTTCGCAGCTCTTGCAACCTTAGCGGAAAGCATCATCTCTAACGTAACCAGCAAAGCCGATACCGCCGATTTATTCTCAGCAGGTGCTCTCGGTATTTTATTTTTTGCGACCGTTATTTTATTCCACTATTTAACGCAACGAATTCGCGAAAGCACGGCGGAAGCAAAAGACCAAGCACATCTTGCAGCGAAGGCCATCGATATTTCCCAACAAATCATTGCGAGAATGCGCACCGGAGTAATTGTTTTCGACGCCGAACACAACATTCAATTAATTAATATCGCCGCAGAAAAACTCCTTGGCCTCGACATTCATACACCCAACTTGGAAGAGGCCAACCTACAAACCCTTTCAGACATTCCTGTTGTTGCCACGCATTTTGAAAACTGGAAAAAATTTCCCAATCAACAATTAAAACCCATAGTCGTTGAAGATTCTAAAAGTGAAGTGCGAATTAATTTTGCCAAGCTGAGCGAACCAACCAATCCGGGCACCTTGGTATTTATTGAAGACCACCGCCAACTGGCCCAAGAAGCGCAAAGACTGAAACTCGGATCATTAGGACAGCTAACGGCCAGTATCGCCCACGAAATTCGCAATCCATTGGGCGCCATTAGTCACGCCGCACAACTATTAGCGGAAGCACCCGACCTCAATCCCGCCGATCAACGCCTGCTCGACATTATTGTCAACCACACCAGACGCGTGAATCTGATTATTGAAAACACCCTACAACTCTCGCGTCGCAGCCAGAGCCAAGCCGAGGTTGTTGATTTGGTCGAATGGCTGCCTAAATACATAGAAGATTACAAGCTCACCAACCAACAACAGGTTCGACCAGAAATTGACTTGGAAATCATACAGTTAGAAGAACAGTCTATACTCGCTAAAATAGACCTGAATCATCTGCGCCAAGTGCTCAATAACTTACTAGACAATGGTTTGAGATACAGCTTTAAAAAAACCGGTCACTATCATATGAAATTAATTTTAAGCACCCTGCATTCTAGCGAACTCGCTTGCTTAAAAATAATCGATGACGGCCCCGGAATTAATGATGAACACGTCGACCATATTTTCGAACCGTTTTACACCACCGAAAACAGCGGTTCGGGCCTTGGTTTATACATTTGTCGTGAGCTTTGTCAGTTAAACCAAGCAGCTTTGACCTATTACAAAAACGACGCCCAGCAAAGCTGTTTTCAAATCAATTTTGCTCACGCCCAACAGGTATTTTAATCTCAGGTAATACATATGCCCCACCACGCGCTGATTATTGACGACGAGCCAGACATTCTCGAACTACTCGATATCACCCTATCGCGTATGGGTATTGTCGCCTTTAAAGCTAAAGATATTCACGCCGCCGACGAACAGCTCGAAAAAAATCGTTTCGATTTATGCCTTACCGACATGAAATTGCCCGACGGCAACGGCATTGATTTGGTGAAAAAGCTGCAATTAACGCAACCAAAGCTGCCAGTAGCGGTATTTACCGCTCACGGCAATATGGATACCGCCATCGAAGCAATGAAAGCCGGTGCGTTCGATTTTATTAATAAACCTGTCGATTTAGAACAACTCCGAGCACTGGTCAATTCCGCACTGAGTTTATCAAGCGCCGAACCAGAAAGCGTTGTAAACGATAGCGAGCTTATTAAAGGACAATCTAAAGGCGTTATCGAGCTAAAAGGCAAAATCAAAAAGCTCTCAAGATCCCAAGCACCGGTATTTATCTCCGGCGAATCCGGCAGCGGTAAAGAATTGGTAGCCCGCTCTATACACCTGCAAGGCCCACGCGCAGAAAAACCGTTTATCGCCGTCAACTGCGGAGCAATTCCCAGCGATCTTGTAGAAAGTGAATTTTTTGGCTACAAAAAAGGCAGCTTTACCGGCGCCCAAACCGACAAACAAGGTTTATTTCAGGCGGCTAACGGCGGCACCTTATTTTTAGATGAAATTGCCGATCTCCCCTTAGACATGCAAGTTAAACTGTTGCGGGCAATTCAAGAAAAAGCCGTGCGAGCCATTGGCGATTCTGTCGAAACAAAAATTGACGTACGCATCTTAAGTGCAAGTCACAAAGATTTACCCAAAGCCATCCAAGACGGATTATTTCGAGCCGACTTGTATTATCGAGTAAACGTAATTGAAGTATCCGTACCACCGCTTCGCGAGCGGGAAGGCGATATTTTATTACTGACCGATTATTTTCTGAAAAGCTTCGCCGAAGAAATGCAGACTCCCCAAGCGAACTTATCAGATTCCGCCAAACAAGCATTGTTGAATTATGACTTTCCCGGAAATGTACGTGAACTCGAAAATATTCTAGAACGCGCTTTTACCCTGTGTGATAACAACGAAATTACCGAACAAGATTTGCAACTGTCACCCATCTACAAAGAACAGCTACCAAAATCCACAAAAAGAAGCGGCGATGCTGGACAAATTGCAGGCTACGATGGAAGTGTTTCGATCGACGAATATCTCGAAGAAATTGAAAAAGAAATATTGCTCAGCGCACTGGAAGAAAATCGTTGGAATCGAACCTCTACCGCAAAATCGCTCGGCATCACCTTTAGATCGTTACGTTATCGCCTAAAAAAACTGGGCTTAGATAACGACTAAATTATTTACCTGCCGGTAGATCAAATACTACCGGCACGAGCACAAAATTATACAGCCACAGAGCTGAGATAATTCTGCTAACCGACGTAGGTGCCACGAATTGGATAATTGTTTTCAGGGTTACGAATAAAAGTAATTCCACCAACAATCATGCTAAGATCAGGACGCAAGAAAGGTGCATTAGAAATATCAACAAGATGAGCGTTGCCTTTTTCATTCACAACAAATAAACCGGGCTCAGCAAAAATGTGATCGGTTTCTTTTTCTGATCTAGGCTCAGAAATATACAGTCCCAACGCCTGCATTTGCTCAATGCTAAGACCATAACCAACGGGATATTCCGGGCTTACTGATTCCATTTGCATTTCTGCTTGTTCTTTAGAATCGGCAGAAACCACAGCTACAGACACTTTCAGTGCTTTTAATTCTTTAGTAAGACCGTTTAGTGTTTTTAAATAATTCGTGCAAATTGGGCAGTGCTTACCACGATAGACAACTATCAAAGACCAGTCGCATTCACCCTCCGCTTTACCAAGAGTTAACTCACCACCACCCAATTTAGCGACGGTAATTGAGGGGAAAGTATCACCGGCAGACATTTTTGTCATAATTCAAGTACCTGTTAATCAATTAAACGAAAAGTAATTAAGTTAATTTAGAAATAATCAACTTCAAAACGCCAAGTTGAACTCATAACACCCACCGGTGACAATCACAAGCCTTAGCTGTTGATGTTGAAATAGATTCAACATAAATGTGATAAACCCTAAAGAAATTAAGAGATAACACAACATACTCAGATATTTAAAATCAAAACGGCTATAAAAAACCAGTAGTTTTATCTATTTTTGATAGATTCAATAACACGCATTTTTATACAAGGCGTTTTTATAATAACGCCGTTAAAAGATTGGAGAATTTAAAAAAGGAGAAATTTAAGAGAAGGGATAATTTAAAAAAAGAACAATTCTTTAATTATGTAACGGTACAAAATTAGGTAAAAATTCAAACAAAAGAAACACTACAGAAACGCAAAAATTGTCCCTAAAAACTGCGACGTAATTGGAGTATAAAAAACTCTAATTAACTTAGAGTTTCCTTCAATACTAAGAATGGGTCATCAATTTCAAGAACATTAAGTGATTAAAATTGTGAAGAAATTGAACATTACATTTTCAATCTCTTCACAGCATTTAATTAACTTATTCTAAAAATGGTTTTGGACCAAAACAGCCGTGCACTCTTGGCTTAGTAAACTGACGAGCTGGTTCTTGCAATAAATCACCAGCAATCGGCCAAATCATTTGTACACCGGCATAAACCCCGGTAGGCGCGTTTGCAAAGGTAGCTGCCGGAGAAGCACCGTAAAGCTGGCCGTCCCAGTGATAGAATCCAGCCACAAAACTGGTACACGAACTAGCACCGGTTTCACAAGCTCGGACAAGATCGTATGGCACTTCAAATTCTTTAAACGCACAACCTTCAGAGTTGGTAACCGCCACATTTGGTACACCGCCTAAAGGAATAACATAACCTGACTCTTCAGAACTCAGAGGTGAATAGGCACCGGCATCCCAGAAAGTATAGACAGCATCAGGGAACGCATCGCGAATGGTGATACGCACAACTGAGGTACCATCATCTTTAGATTTCACGGTTAATAGGCCATTAATTTGTTCCCATTGACCAACGGTTGGGTTTTCAACCAAACCCTCGCGACGAGTAGGCTCTGGCTCAGCAGGACCTTCAGGGAAAGAAGGAAGAACAACGCGATCATCAACGCTGCCAAATCCAAAAAAGTTATTGCCAATATTACCTAATGGTTGATTCACTAAGCTTTGGTCAATTGCACCACCAGGATTAAAGAAATCCAAAAAACCACTGGTTGTTGCGATTAAAGTACTGCGATCGGTTTCAGGGGTGATGATGCCAGCATCAATGGCGTCTGGATTTGGGTCTAAAAAGCCAACCTCACGAGGTGTTTGGAATAACTGGCCAATAGTTGGAGAAACACTGGAATAATCGCCAATTCGGCTACCGTTATAGAAATTCACGCCGTGCGCAGCATAACCGGTAAAACTGGTTACCTGCGCCTGTACAGAAACTGCTGTAATTGCACTAAAAACACCTAAAGCTATTTTATTTAATTTCATGTAATGCACCTATTGCCATACTGCGTTAATTAAAAATATTTTTAAATACAAAGTGATTTAACGTCACAAATTCTGGTAAAAAAACCTTTTTAAATCATTAATAAATTAATCAAGGTTTATTAAAAAGCAGCCAACAAAGTTAGTAAGGTATTCAAATACCGACCTATTAAAAATACCCTTTCATTTAACTGATAGTTTCAAAATTAACGCCCTGAAACCAAACCGCACATGCTAAACTGGTGAGGACATTCATCTCAGTAGAAAAGGAGCAGCCCATGCCATTTATCAATGTAAAACTTATAAAAAATGAAAAAAATAAAGCCAAAAAAGCCGAACTTATTCGACGCTTGACCGAGGTGATGACCGAAGTTATGGATAAACCACCTGCATCCACACATGTCGTAATTGAAGAAATTGATGCGCAAGACTGGGGTGTAGCCGGAATACAGATTTCTGAACGCTAAGCTAATATCCAATAATCTAATCTGGCCTGTTTTAACTTACATGTATTCATAAACAAACAGCCTCTGATTAATGTATTTCTGATTTAATCAGAGGCAAGCTTGAAAAATACAATTCCAGATACGTTCAAAACCTAAATAGCGTATTATTAATAAAGTACGCGTCTCTAGATTTCTGAAGGTTCTTAATTAATCAGAGTTTTTAATCTAAGAATGGACGTGGTCCGTAGCAACCGTGCACTCTGGGTTTACCAAATGCGGTAGCAGGTTCTTGTAAATTCTTACCGGTAACGTTAAAGAACATGTGAATACTACCGACGATACCCGTTGGCAATCCGGCAAAATTACCGGTAGGTGCAGCACCGTATAGTTGGCCGTCCCAATGATAAAAACCGGCAATAATATTGGTACAAGAAGTTGCACCTACTTCACACGCTCTTGCTAGATCGTAAGCAACATCAAATTCCTTAAATAAACAGCCGTTTTCATCCGAAACAGTAGCGTTAGGAATACCACCTAAAGGCACAACGTAAGTTTGCTCGTTCTCGGTAAGAGGGTCGTACTGACCTAAATCCCAAAAGCTGTAAACTGCTTCTGGAAAACCATTGCGCATAGTAATTCGCACGGTAGAGGTGCCATCTTCGTGTGAATCAACGGTTAAAATACCATTTACCGTTTCCCAATCAGCAACAGTGGGAAATTCGTTGGCATCATTAACACGATAGGCAACCGGTCTCTCCATAGCAGTGTCTGGAAAACTGGCTGGAACAGCACGATCTAAAACTGTCTCGAAGGCAAATGCACTGCTGCCAATGTCACCCAATGGCTTATTAACAAGGTCTGGATTAACAACGTTATTTGGGTTAAAGAAATCAATAAAATCCGTTGTTGTCGCAATTAATTCCGAACGATTGGTATGTTCAGTAATAACGCCTGAAGCAGACGCGCCATCAATAAAATAACCAACTTCAATGGAAGGATCGGCCAAAATAGCACTTGTTGGAGCAACTTCAGAGAAATCAGCAATTACATTGCCATTATAGGTATTCACACCGTGAGCAACATGGCCAACAATACGGGTAGTTTCAGCTGTAGCCATTTGAGCTGTAATTGCCGCTATACTAACGCAAATTAATTTTCCGAATTTCATGATTATTTCCCAATGTCCATTTATTTTTAAGTAATTGTCCAAACACAAAAGAACAATAAAGCAACAATAAACGAGCAATTGATTACGCAATATACCCATTAAAATGAACATCGAGTTTAATAGTAAATTGTAATTACATTGTTTAATTTGTGCTAGGATCAAAGACTCCGCTGCAATAAACTTTCCTACAATTACGTACAAATAAAGAAATAATCACGAAGATATTATTTCTTTATAAAAATAAAATTTTAAATAAATATCCAAATATTTTCAGAGAAATTAAATTAGAAAAGATAAAAAACAAGAAGGGAAAGATAGAAAAAATCGAATAAAAAAACGCGGGGCAAAACCCCGCGAAATAGGAAAGGACCGAAACACAATACAAAAAAACTAACCTGCTAATTGAGCCTTATTTTCGATAACATGAGAAATAATTGACTCTAAGGTTACAAATACCGTTGGTGGCAATGACTCGATATCAATCGCCAAACCGTATTGTTTCTCTAAATAAACACGCAATTCAGTTTGAGTTAGACTATCTAGGTTTAACTCATCATCAAGATCAACGAAGTCGATTTGAGAAATCATTAATACATTTTTAAAACCATCACGTAATTCTTTTTCGATTGTTTCTTTTTCAGAACTCATAACACTAAATCCTAAATTATTGATAAACAGCTGATGCGCTCTTCTTACCGGTTGCGGTACGTGGAATTTCATCGACAAAAACGTACTCGGAAGGTATTGCCGACTGCGGTAATTTATCCAATAGCGCTCTACGAACTTCACTAATATCGATATCGATACTGGTTTTAATAAACGCTTTGGCTATTTGTCCGCGAGTTTCACAACGAACACCGCGAACGTTAGCGTCAACAACGCCGTTAATTCGTCGCAACACTGACTCGACCGAAGAAGGGAATATCTTCTCACCATTTTGCACAATCATTTCTTTCGCGCGGGATACAAAGAATAATTCGCCATCAACCACGTTAAATAAATCTTCGGTATGGACCATGTCCTCTTGCCAATCTGGCATAAAGTAACCTTGCTCAACACCGTAGAAATAACCCAACATACGAGTGTCTGTGCGTACTAAAAGCTCGCCGTATTCGCCTTCAACATCGTGATTATCGATAATCAATTCGCAACCTGGTAAGGCTTCGCCTAGGGGTACAATTTCCGAATCGGGAACCACTCGATTATCAAATCGCCACGTGGCTACACGAGGACCAGCTTCCGTTAAGCCATAGGTGCTGTAAAGTTCACATTGTGGGAAACGCTGTTGCAATTCGCGAGCAATATGACCAAACATAGCGTCACCGCCAAAGGTCATCACACGCAAACTCGGCACGTTCATATTTAATTGCATGGCAAACCAGGGAGTTAGTGATAAAACAGATATTTTCTGCTCATTCGCCCACTCTTCGGTTAAACCCGATGCATTTCCTAAAAATACAAACTTAGCACCAGCGGCCAAACTTCCCATTAAATTAGCAACTAATCCGTAGCTGTAATAAATTGGTAGAAATCCAGCGATGGTGTCAGCACTGCGTAAGCCAATCGCATCAGCGTGTTTTTTAGCGTTTTTCAGTACAGAACTTACATTATGTAAAATGGCTTTTGGCTCCCCGGTAGAACCAGAGCTGAATACCGCAATATTTACATTTGCCATTCTTTCATCTTGATTGGCTAAAGTCCGGCTAAAATGTGGGCAAAAACCAGCGGCAAGTTTACCAGTTTGCAAGCGCTCTACTCGCACGCCTTCACCTAGGCTTGCTTGTAACGCCAATACCGACGGCTTATCACCAAAAAAAGCTCCGATACCAAACTTTTTAATAATACCATCACACTTGGCAATAGGATCGTGAGGATTACCAACAAACACCACACCACCAGCTTTTAAAACAGAAAATAACATAACAACGCTGGCCACGTTGTTACTTAGCCGAACAAGACAGGAGGTTCCTGCTTTAAAGCCTGAGTCGATAAGTTCTTGGCTTGCCGATAAAACTTCTTTTAAAAACTCTTCGCCTGTCACTTCCGATTTTTGATCTGCTAGTACTACACTTTTGATATTTCCGACGGCATCTAAAAATGCTTGAATCGTCATGAATAAGACCTCACCTAGAATTTAGAGTTAAAACCAGAAGTCCCACAAAGCTCTTAATTTATGAATTGGTAAATATTGGCCAATTCACTGTATTGCTCAAATGCCTTAAACGGATCAATTGAAGAAACCCAAGGATAATCTAATAAGTTTGATTGTAATTTCAAAAGCCAGTTATTTTCATTGGCTGGAAATGAAACCATATCTAAAATAGTAATTTCTAATCGCGCTACCTTTGCTTGTTCTTCTTCAGTAAAAAACCAATTGTAGTAACCAGCACCAATGCGAGTATTAAGAGTTTCTCTCTCGATCATGGTAACTAGCCAACGTTGATTTTTTACCGATTTTTTTGAATACAGCTTATTGATATCCGAATCAATGTAGTAGCTTTTTACATCCTTGAATTTATCATGAAACTCGCCAAACATTTCTATCGAAATATTTTTTGCACCAGTAATAATTTCTGGAAAATAAATATTGCTAGGTTTGATATCAAATACAACATCCGCATTTTGACTGAACACAGACTCTAGTACATCTGCCTTGATGTTATCTTTGCCATCCATGTATCGTTCTAATAAAAAACGCGCATCGTTTGCATTCATATCATTTACATCCTAAATAATAATTCGATTAATAATTCTGAATTAAATCCAAATACCATCGTACACTTTTGGATTTGCCCGCAAAATCAACGACTCAACTTCAATGGCAGCTTTAAATGTTAAGCCGTATTTATTGGGTTCTTTATAATGTTTAAAATCGCGAACTCGGCCTTCCATTTTTACGCGCATAGTCTTGCCTTCACCTTTATCTAAGGCCCAGACGGCAAAATCTAAAACACAACCCGGCGGAATCGGATGACCATAATTGCCTTTAATTTCTTTAAATGCAGTGAAGTCGCCATTTAATGGCCCAGTCATCGCCGAGAACAATAAGGTCGCAATCTGATTGATGTCTTGGGTTAGGTTGGTACCTGGATACATTGCCGCGTCAAAAAAGTGACCCGCAAAGACAGGATCAGAAATTGAAATCCCTCTTACCGCGTGCACCCAGCCTTTTTCGAAATCATGATCAGCAATCCAATCAACGCCTAGCGCCGGATGTGAATGTCGCAAATATTTTTTACACTCAGTGTGGCCGATCATCCCATTACCGTGCCCGCTTAATTCATGAACTATATAATCAAAACTCATTTCTTCGTTCATAGCACAGCCTTTTTCTGGTTACATAATTTAATTAGTCTGCAAGCAACAGTGTCATTTGCGTAAATGCTTTATCGCGCAAAGGAATTAGCGCTGCGTATTCCTCACCATAAGCAAAATCTTTAAGACCTTCTTCAGTTTCAAATTGCACAACCATAATGACTTTGGCTTCAAAACTACCGGTTACAGTTTCGGTTGCAACGGAACGTGAAGCGATGGAGCCGCCAAATTTTCCTAAAAGCGCTTTCACGCCAGCGCCATATTCTTCTGCCGCTTCTTTGCCTTCTGGATTGGGATTTGATAAAACAATTAACTTAGTTGCCATGTACGTTTTCCAAAATTTATCGATAATAAAAATGTCGTGCCGCACAAGGCAGCACGACAAAAAACCTTATTTACCGGCGAAAATGCTTCGGTAAGGTGTTTTACAACCATGAACAGGACGGCCAAATTCGGTCGCAGGCGCTTGTAATAGGTCGCCGTTGATTGGCCAAACCATTTGGTTGCCTGCGTATAGACCCGCTGGCGCGTTTGCAAATGTACCCGCAGGTGATGCACCATAAGCTTGACCATCAAAGTGATAGAAGCCTGCTACATAACTGGTACAAGATTCCGCACCACTTTTACATTCACGAGTTAAATCGTAAGGAAGAATAACTTCACGGAATACACAGCCTTCGGCGTCGGTACGAACAACGTTAGGAATACCACCTAAAGGTACCGCGTAACCGGCTTCATTCTCAGATAACGGGAAATTCGAACCTACATCCCACAAAGTAAATACTGCATTGGGGAATGCATCGCGTAGCGTAACGCGTACTGTGGTTGTGCCATCATCATTTACCACTGCTGTTAACACACCACGTGCAGCTTCCCACTCTGCAACGGTAGGAGCTTCATTAACACCTACTGAGCGATAAACGGTTGGGTTACCACTGATGGTTTCAAATGATGGCGGTACGATACGATCATCAACTGCGGTAAAACCAAAGAAGTTGCTGCCGATTTGATCTAAAGGTACGTTCAGTAGAGATAAATCAATTTCGCCGCCTGGATTAAAGAAATCTAAAAAGTCGCGGGTAGTTGCAACTGGCAAAGAACGATCAGTATCAGCGGTAATTACACCACCGTCGGTACCTTCTGGAGCACCTTCGATGAAAACACCAATTTCACGTGGAGCTTCAAATAACCACTCAACGCCTGGAGAAGTATTCGAATAGTCCGCAATTAACTCGCCGTTATAAACGTTAATACCGTGAGAAATATAACCTGGAAATACTTGGACTTTTTTATCAGCAAATGCAGCTGACGCAACAACCAAGCTCAGCGCAGTAACTCCCGTTTTTACGAATTTCATTTTTTGCTCCTACTTCCTTTTAATTAAAATCTAAGAATATTTTTCAGCGTGGATAATTTCCACCTCCAACTGAGCCGAAACCTTATACGAAAGACTTAATAAGGGGTAACCCCAAATAATCGAACTTAGAGTTACGTTTTTTTGAACACAATCTTAAACACTCTATAAATTAGATTTAATTATTTTTTTTCAAACGAAAAGGCAAAAAAAACGCACCGAAAAAAACAGCCTATAAATTTAAAAATTAAAATATCTGTAACATTAGGGTCGAACTTAAACAAAAACCAACACCTTAAGATTTATTAAAAATCTCACCTTGCTCACCAAATACTAGGCTTTCTTACAGGAAAAAAATCATCGGCTTCAAAAAAGCAATCAAAACAAGAACATCCGTGGTGCATTTAAAGATTTAACTGCACCAAACAATATTTACACAGCAAAGATATTAAGTATTTTGCTCAACAACTTGTCACGAATAAATAACAGAAAAGTCAAAATATAAATTGGGCCAAATTAAGACAGTCAATCTTAAAAAGCACCAAAATAGGAAGATTAGAAAGATCTGGTAGAGATCGATAAAATGATGAAGATCAATTTTTTTAAAAAAATATTCTCAGAAGTATTTATTCTTCAAAACATGAACCATACCTCAGAAGAAAATCAAATAATTCACACTTACATGGAATTACTCAAAATATCCATTACACACGATTTCAACTCTAAACAGGCCTACCTTTACAATAAAAACAAATAATACCGTTTTTTAGAATATTATTAATTGGCGAATTAAAGACAGAACAATTGGCCTTCGATATATCGGAAATCGAACATTTTTGCATTTCTTATTTTTAACAATCGTTACTGAATAATTTAATACGCTTAACCTATTAGTGGAGAAGCAGCGAAATTTTAAAACAAGTATCGAAACCGTAACCAATCTTTAACAAAAACCGGAATAAATTATACGAAAAACTCGCCAATCGAGGATTTACCGAAAAAAACTCTGAATAAGTTATGGAAGGTTCATCGGAGCTCTCTAACCCCTCATTTAGAGAGAAGCTCAGATGTAATGACGTAACAGAATAGCTAGAGGTAGATTTTAAATTTGAACAATTGATGAGCGCCACTCAAGATCTAGCGATATCTAGAACTCACTCTCATCAATCGATCATTAGATGAGGCGTATTATTAACGTTTAAATAACGTATTGTTTTTTTGCGGAATAATTTCCGCGATTTTATTCTCAACACTATCGATAAATGTTTTAATTTTATTCGGCACCTTGCCGTGGTAAGGATGCACTGCATAGATAGGCCATTGAGTGCACTTTAATTCGGGCAATATCCGAACTAATCGTCCTTCATTTAAAGCATTTATGACGTAAATATCCGGCAAGATAGCGATTCCCATACCCAGCTCGACCATTTTAAAGGCAGCAGGTAAAGTGTTCGCTCTCATATCTTGAGGGAAGTCAAATATCTCAACATCACTATTACACGAGTGCACAAAACTGTATTGTGGCTTTATTTGCTGCCAGCCAGTTGCAATCCATTTGTGTTTATAGAGATCTTCGACACAATTGATTGGGTCGTGTCGCTCAAGATATTGAGGCGATGCACACAAAACGTCGTTAATGGTGCCGATATTTCTCGCGCGATAATTACTATCGCTGAGTTTGCCAATGTGAATTGAGATATCAATATTATTTTTAATGAGGTCCAGCGGTTTATCATCCGTAATTATACACGGCTGAATATTAGGAAATTGTTCACAAAAACTTTGTATAACAGGAATAACAACGTGCTGTTCTAGCGAATGCGGCGCTGTAACTGTAAGCGGCCCTTTGGGCTGATGATCGATTTCTTGTAACTCATTAAACGACTCAACTAAATGCGTGTTTATTAAATTACAGTATGAAAATAGACGCTCTCCGGCCTCGGTCAATTGAATACCACGTGTAGAACGATTCAACAACTGCACTTGCAACCGCTCTTCTAAACTTGTGATATGAAGACTAGCGCCGGATTTTTTTAATCCAAGTTTTTTGGCTCCTTCAGTAAATGAGCCTTGTTTGGCAACCTCTAAGAAAATAATAAGTCTAGGTAGGTCTTTTAAATCGTACATAAAACTAATAAAAACCCCGAAAAGGTAATGCCAAATTTAAGCTCGCAAATACGAATTACGCGAACACTAATAGACGTACCAACATGAATTACATCAAATTAGGCTACCTAAAAATCCACCGTTTAAAGAGAGTGAGATTAGGTCTTTTAGATCATCAAGAGTATTATGCCTTGTTAAACGCTCGGTCAAAATAGTAAAGAAATTGCGATAATAATACAACCACGCAATTTGGTGCAGATATTATAGATTTTTGTTCTAAACAAAACTGTTAATTCATCCGTTCTTTGACAGGTATTGATAAGACAGTTCGGATTGTTGTGCTTAGTCAAATTCTAGCTGCTATTATCCTGGCCACTATTAATAAATGGTGTTTCTAATAAGCGCTTGGCTTGACACGTCGGCTTGCATATTTCGGTTACTACTTGCATATTTCGGTTACTAATAGTACGGAAGCGTTTCGGCTCGCAGATGGTGTTAAAGCTAATCACAAAAGCAAAGAATTAGCACTTAACGCTTTAGTCACAGCCACTGAAAATAGCGAACACGTCAAAATTAAAAAATGATCTCAATATTTACAGGCTATCTGCGTAAATAATATTTTTAATCCAACTAAAAATTTTGTAATAAATTTTGGTTTATCGCCCTTTAACCAACCAACTAATTGGTAGATTGGTCAGCTAATTTCTATAGCAACAGAATTAACGTGTCGGAGATCGGAATAATGGGTGCTTGATTGGATAAAATCACGGAATCTAAAAATACGCGTCTGAATTTCATAATAATTTTATTCACATGTAACCGTTGAAACTGGCGACACATCTTCTCGTTGCGAGAAAAACTCTAGGAACCTCTGATTAACTCATCCTTGATTTAATCAGAGGGACACATCCTTGTGTCGCGAGAAACTCTAGGTTAATTAGAGTTTCCTTATTATTAACGTTGTTCAATCTTTAAGATTGACGTGTTAATAGTCGATCAGTTTACTGGGCAACACGCAAAAAAAACGGGCTTTAGTAGCCCGTTTAATTATCCGATGATTTGAGAGAATTCGTACATTCTTAGTTTATTGAAGCGCTAAGCCAATTGCGTTTCACCGGAAGTTTCTGGTCTTTTTGCAATTTTAATGTTGAAGACTGCGAAAATAATGCTCATCAGTGGGCTGATGATGCAGAAAAATGCGTACATGAAATAATCACCGGTCGCGACATTGAGTACACCGGCGTGATAAGCTCCGCAAGTATTCCAGGGAATAAGCACAGACGTTACCGTACCGGAGTCTTCTAGGGTGCGGCTTAAGTTTTCGGGGGCAAGGCCTCGCTCACGGAAACTGTCGGCATACATACGACCGGGAAGCAATACCGCGAGATATTGATCAGACGCCGATAAGTTCGTTACAACACAGGTTCCGGTGACTGCGGTTACCAATCCGCTGACCGATCGCACACGACTCACCAAAGCGGTGGTGATGGACTTAAGAAAGCCACTACTTTCCATTACGCCACCAAATGTCATGGCCGCAATAATCAACCATACGGTACCTAACATGCCGTGCATACCTTTAGAACGCAGTAATTCATCGAGAATTTCATTGCCCGTTTCGATGCTCACTTGCCCGTACAACGCTTGCATAATTCCAATATAGTGGAGATAACCTTCAGCACCGTAAGCAAGACCCGCATTGCGAATAGCCTCTTCTTGGAAGATAAACGCAAACACAGCACCTAACACGGTACCTACTAACAAAGCTGGCAAAGCGGGAATTTTTTTAATAATCATCACCAATACCGCCACCGGCACCAACATTAGCCAAGGTGTAATATTAAATTTAGCGTCTAATAAGGTGATAATTTCGTTGATAGCTTGATCGTCTAGCTGGTTGGCATTGCCAAAACCCAAAATGCCAAATAAAAGCAGTGTGATTAATATAGAGGGAACGGTTGTTAGCATAAGGTAGCGTATGTGCGTAAAAAGCTCGCTACCAGCTGAAGCCGACGCTAGGTTAGTAGTATCAGAAAGTGGTGACAATTTATCACCGAAGTAAGCGCCAGATAAAATAGCGCCGGCAATCAAACCGGGATTAAGTCCTAACACTTGGCCAATGCCCATCAGGGCAATCCCAATCGTCGCTGAAGTAGTCCAAGAGCTACCGGTGAACACCGAAACAATCGAGCAAATTACGCAAGCCGCTAACAAGAAGATGTCTGGTGTTAGGATGTGTAACCCGTAATAGATCATGGTTGGAATAATACCGCTGATCAACCATGTTCCCGATAAGGCGCCGACCATAAGCAAGATAAGTATCGCGGGGGTCGCGAGCTTTATGCCTTTTACAATCCCATTCTCTAGATGCTTCCAGGTGATGCCAATGGAAATGGCTAATAATGCAGCCATCGCCGCACAGGCAATCAAAATCATCTGATTTGAGCCACTGACAGCATCATCACCAAAGATATAAACATTGATTGCAAGCAGGGCAATCAAAATCACAATGGGAACGATGGAAATACCCACGCTGGGATTCTTACTCATAACGATACCTAAATTACTTTGGCTAGATTTCTACTGACGCATTCAAGGTTTACTTGGCTTCAATTTAAACCTCAAAAACCCGAATGCGCAGACAAAAAATCTTGAAACATACAAAATCCAATTAGAGTATGCCAACTTTTGTTGACGCGTCTCAAGTTAAACGAACGATGCCGCAGCGCCCCCAATCTGGGACGATCGTAGAAATCGGAATCTCGCGAGTATATAAATAGTGAAACGTGGCTTGTTATCAGGAGCTTGTTATTAGGGAAAGAAGGCCCGAGGTGCATCGGGCCCAAAAAGAAAATATTATCGGGGAAGTAACTGAAAGTCGTAGATGGAGCCCAAATTGAGCAACTGGGTTAACTCATCCAAAGCGCGACGAGATTCATACACCAATTCAGGATCGGCTAAATCAGCCGGAGCCAACTCATCCCGATAATGCTTTTCTACCCAGCCAGTTAATGTTTCGTACAAACCATCATCCATAAAGACATTGGCAGAACATTTTTCTATTTGCTGACACGACATGACCACCCGAAGCCGCAAACAAGCAGGGCCACCGCCGTTGCGCATGCTTTGTTTTAAATCGAGAAAGATCACCTCGTCTATGGCCGGATGATCCTCCACCAACCAGTGCAAATAATCGGCAACATTGCGCATGTGTTTACATTCTGCGGGCGCGATAATGGTGTGATTTTTTCGACCGGGAGGCGTAATCAACTGCGTATTAAACAAATAGGAGTTCACAGCATCATGAATAGAAATTAACGCACTGGGAACTTCAATAAACTGAAGTCCGGATGCATCTGGCAAAGCATCTCTTTTCAAAGCACTGTTGAGCTGCGCAAGAACATCGTCGGTATTTAAAAAAGCTTGCTCGTGATAAAACAACAAATTGCGATTACCAACGGCAATAACGTCGTTATGAAAGACACCGGCATCAATCGCCGCAGGGTTTTGTTGCGCGATAATATATTTATGCGGGCAGAGATTGTGTTGCCGAACAATAGCTTCGCAGGATTCTTTGGTTTGACGGGCCGGAAATTGCGTAGGTTTTGGTTGCGACTTATCAAAAGCGTGAGCGCCGTAAACAAAAAACTCTACACCGACTTCGGCGTATTCACGACAAAAACGCGTGTGGTTAGCAGCACCTTCATCGGAAAAAAAACTACCAGCCGGTAACGGATTATGATGCACATAATCATCACCGCGAAAAATCGCCTTTAAAATTCGCGCCGTGGTTTCAGGCTCGATAGATCGGTGAAACATGCTCGATAAATTCGCAGGCGTAAAATGCGTTTTACCATCAACCGTATCGGGAAACGGAGAAACTGTAGCCGCATTAGCAACCCACATATTCGACGCAGAACTAACCGCTGATAATAAATAAGGTGCTGTATTTAACGTGTTGGCAATAATGTCAGATTCAGTATCACCGGCAATACCGAGCTTTTTTAATGTTGGAATATGAGGACGTTCATGGGGCGGCAGTACCGCTTGCATTAATCCTAAATCCGCCAACGCCTTCATTTTTTCAAGCCCTTGCAAAGCAGCTTGCTTGGGTGATGCTATTAAACCTGCGTTATTGTTAGAGGCTAAATTACCGCGAGATAATCCTGCATAATTATGGGTTGGGCCAACAAGGCCATCGAAATTAACTTCAAATACTTGAGATGTCATAAACTTACTCCCGGTAATAGTTTTTCCGGTAATTCGAGCGTTTCGCCCAACATAGAAGCAACAGGATAAGCGCAATAATCTGCTGCATAATAAGCACTGGGACGATGATTACCACTATCGCCAATTCCACCAAAAGGTGCGGCACCACTGGCACCGGTTAAAGGGCGATTCCAGTTAACAATGCCCGCCCGAATACGTGGGTAAAAATAATTCCATGCGTCTTTATTATCAGTAAAAATACCCGCCGACAAACCAAATCGAGTTTTATTAGCGACACGCACAGCGTCTTCTAAATTTTCTACCCAAATAACTTGCAACATAGGACCAAAATATTCTTCGTCGGGGAGATTCTCTACCGATGTCACATCCAGTATGGATGGAGAAATTAACGCGCTGGTTTCATCGAGTAAGGTCGCACCTAATAAAATATTTGCGCCTTTATTTTTTAAATCTTCTTGAACATCAATCATACGTTGAGCAGTGGCTCGATTAATAACCGGCCCCATAAAACAATCTTGGCCGGAGCCAATGCGCAAGTTTTTACTTACACTAATTAAACGCTCAAGAATTTTTTCGTTGATGGATTTTGACGCATTTTGTCGAGTTAAAATTAAACGTCGGGAACAGGTACAACGTTGCCCCGCAGTCATAAAGCTCGATTGAATAATATTAAATACGGCTGCATCTACCGAACTGACTTGATCGATAATTAATGGATTATTACCACCCATTTCTAAAGCAAGAATTTTTTCCGGTTTTAAAGCAAACGATCGTGTTAAATGATGACCTACCGCAGAGCTGCCGGTAAAAAATAAACCATCAATACCATCGTGTTCAGAAATCGCTTTACCGGTATTCACACCTCCGTGCAATAAACTCAATACACCGCTTGGCAAACCACACTCTTGCCAAAGCCTAACCATTACTTCTGCAGTTGCAGGAGTTTGCTCGGAAGGTTTAAAAATAACGGCATTTCCAGCAATTAATGCCGGAACAATATGTCCATTAGCAAGATGTCCAGGAAAGTTGAAGGGACCAAAGACCGCAACAACACCGTGTGGCCGATGTTCAAGTCGAGTAATTACAACACCGTTTTCCGATTGTTTTGAACCGGTTCGTTCTTGGTAAGACTTAATCGACAGGTCAACCTTACCAATCATGGTTGCCACTTCGGTTTTGCTTTCCCACAGAGGTTTACCCGTCTCAAGAGTAATTACCTCCGCCACATACTCACTATTTTCTTTTAATTTTTCTGCGTACAAACGGCAAAATTGCATGCGCTCTTGCACATCCAGCAAAGACCAGGTTTCAAATGCTGTTCGCGCATGTTGCAGTGCTTGATCAACATCATCAATCGTTGCGCTCTTTCCCTGCCAATAAACATCGCCAGAAACCGGGTTGTGTGTGGTAAATACGTCACCTTGCCCGTCTCGCCATTCGTTGTTAATAACGCACTGCGTTTTAAAAGAATTGTTTAAATAAGTGACTCCTTGCTCGCTGCTGATATGTGCGAAAACAGGATTTGTCATAATTACACCTGCTCATCTGAGCGTTTAAATTTAATCGCGCAATGGCAATACAGAAACCTCTGATTGCAATTCAACCTCTAGCATTTGTAATGCTTTTTCTGAGAGAACAATGGAGTTTTCATCCAATCGTTCGACTTGTGCTAATACCGCTTTAAAACTACCGAATTGTTTGTTGCTAACAATGCAATTATAGGCTTCGTCAGCACCAGAAAAACTATCTACGACTCTATAATCTTGCGTTTGCAAAACGGATTTAATTCGATCTTTGTATGACTGAACAACAGGCCCGGCATCAAAAATATCGACGACGCGTTGATATTGAAAACCTTCTTTTTCTAGTAAACGCATGGCTGCCAAAGAATCTTTATTAGGCTTGCCAATCACCGCAACCGCCTCTTGCGACAACAATTCTAAATACACCGGAAAACGTGGCATTAAATCGGAAATAAACTGTGAACCGTTAACCGCACTGATGAAATCAGCTTTAAAATACGGCATATCAAAGAATTGTCGGCCAAGGCTGTCCCAAAACGGAGACTCACCTTCAGAATTTAGCCAGCCTCTGATTTCTGCAAAAACCACGTTTCCAAATAAAGATTCAAACTCTCGTAAAAACATGAAGCGCGATCGCGATAAAAATTGTCCAACCTTAGCTTTGCGGTGCGATTCTTTTAAAAACAACGATACCAGTTCGGTTTCGCCGGTAAAATCATTGCACAAGTTCAGCGTATTACTGTTTACGGTAATGTCTAACTCTTTCGATTTAGACACATGACGCGATAATTTATAATTATAAAAAGGACGGTTTAAACCAACACCTGCGTGCATACCACAGGTGCCAACAATTTCTTGAATGTCTGGATCTTCGAGTACAAAAAAATAAATTGCCTCATGCATTTTAGTCTCACGAGAAGAGAAACTACTTTCAACCAGCGCTAGCTTTTTTTCCCATGTGCTTTGATCAAATGGCATTGAAGTCATACCACCGGGAATGGATTCAGACAGCTGTAGAAGAGCAGGCAGATCTGCATGAGTGGCTGAGCGTAAAATCATAAAAATTCTTTCTCTACTGAGGTTTAAAGGTATTGCCTAATTATGAATAATAGGAGACAGCTTAAACGCGTTGTTCATCATATTTCTTTAAGAACACAAGCTTTTTTGCCTTCGACGAACTAACTATGCTTACATAAACATCAATAATGCCGGTACCTATTGCCAACCTCTACCAAAACAGATGCGAAAATCCAAATCTTTAAGCATCTAATTTTGCCTACAAAACATCCACGCTCAAATTGATCGTCAAAGCCAAGCCTATCGAATCAATAAAGCCCTTAAATAAGCACAACTGTTAAATAAAACTTCATTACATTAACAATGCCCCAACCTAAGAAAGCTTTAAATATTCTTCATAATTAACAGCAAACTTTTCGAGCAATAAAAAACTTAATTTCGCCCTCTCGGCAAGACTATCTATTAAAATAAATTCTTGATCTGTGTGTATATTGCCGCCGCGTACGCCAAGTGTGTCGATATTCGCCAGTCCGGCCGCATTTAAGTTATTACCGTCGCAACAACCGCCGGTTGGTTTGAAATTCACTGGAATATCCAACTCACTGCCAATCTCAGATAACCATTGACGAAGCTTTAACGTTTTAGTGTTCGCTACCTTAGGTTCACGATTAAAACCACCGAACAGTTGAACATCAAAACCTTGTCGAGAATTAATATCGTCAATAATTTTGTTTATTTGCGACTGAATAAAACCTTGCTGATCTATATTTTCGCAACGCACATTAAAATGACCAACTGCTGTATCCGGTACGATATTTACAGCACCGCCACCGCTGACACGACCTAAATTTAAGGTAATGCCAGAATTTTCTTCAGAATTTAACTGCTGTAGACGATAAAAAATCTCGCATAACGCTGCTATAGCATTTTTGCCAAGGTGAAATTCACGGCCTGCGTGAGCAGATTTACCGCGCACTCTCAAACTAAAATTACCGCTGCCTTTTCGATCGCCAGCCAGAGTACCATCGGCCAAAGCTGGTTCGTACACCAATCCTAAATGCGCTTTTTGAGCGAATTCCGCAATGAGAAATCTCGATGCTAAAGAGCCGGTTTCTTCATCGGGATTTATAGCAACATGCCAACCTAACTTTGGCGATAACGGATGCAGTTCAAATGCTTTTAACGCTAAATAAATAACCAATAAACCGCCTTTCATATCGGCGACACCCGGCCCATTAAGCGTATTGTTGTCTAACCAAACGGGTTGCTGAAATGCGTGTGTTTGTTCAAAGACCGTGTCCATGTGGCCGAGTAATAACACCTGTAAAGGAGCATCAGCCCTCTTTTTGAACGACAGCATTTTGCCGTGGCGATTTTGTATTACCTCGCCGCCATCAGTAAGCGCTTCAACATCGGGTAACGGTAAGGCATTAAATTGATCAGATATCGGCGTAAATTGCTGCTCCAACTCTCTCGCCATAGCGTTAAGGCCATCAAGATTACGAGTACCCGAATTAATGCTCGACCAGCGCAACAAGGTTTTTACGGTTGTATCTACGAGTTCATCAATGCAGGTAAACGCTTGCCTTCTCGCCGCTAAATACTCGGCATTTAAAGCTGAATTAAGATTCGGTTCCGATAACAAATCGGTCATTTTGAACTCTCGCTAACGGAATTCACCACTGCAACACGCTTGTGTTCATCGTCGGATAATTTTTGAAAACATTCTTCCATAATCGCAACCGCCTTTTCGATGTGTTTATCGGTAACGATTAAGGCAGGTAATAACCGAATCATATTTTTTCCAGCTTTACCGACTAACAAACGATGCTCACGCAATAAGCTCAAAACCTCGGTATTAGGCACGACGCACTCCACGCCTAACATAAGTCCGCGGCCATCAACTCTGCTTACAACATTGGGATAACGCTGGCACAAACTTTCTAATAAACAGGTTAACTTCTCGCCTTTGCGCGTAACTTCAGCCAGAAACTCTGGCGTTGTGGTCAGTTCTATCACCTTACTGGCAACGGCCATGGCTAAGGGATTACCACCGTAGGTTGTACCGTGTGTACCAATCGTCATGCATTGTGCGACATGACCTTTTGCCAAACACGCACCGACCGGAAAACCACCACCCAACCCTTTTGCCAATGACATAACATCGGGCGCTATGTCGCTGTGTTGATACGCAAATACTTTGCCGGTGCGAGCAACGCCACACTGAATTTCGTCGTACATTAATAATAGACCTCGCTGGTCACACAGCGCTCTTAGGTCTCGCAAAAACTCTTCGGTTGCCGGGCAAATACCGCCTTCGCCTTGAATAGGTTCTACCAAAATACCAGCGGTATGCTCATTAATTAAGGCATTTACAGAATCGATATCGCCCCATTGAGCGTGGTCGAATCCGTAGTCGAAGGGAATAAAACCGTTACAGTGCGCAGAATTACCAGCGGCAGCCAGTGTTCCTAGGGTTCGACCGTGGAAACTGCCTTCAAAACCAATGATGCGATACTTATGCGGTTGACGATTTTTAGCAAAATAACCACGAATTGCCTTGATACCCGCTTCTACTGATTCTGCACCGGAATTGGTAAAAAATACTGCATCGGCAAAGCTCAATTCGCACAATTTTTTTGCCAAGGTTTCGGCTTTGGGTACACGAAATAAATTCGACAAATGCCACAGTTTTTCGGCCTGAGTTTTCAAGGTTTCAACCAGTTCAGGATGTGCATGACCCAAACTGGTTACGGCAATCCCGGAGATAAAATCTAAATAACGCTCACCCGACTCGGTAACCAATTCACAACCTTCACCATACTCAAAAACAATATCTTTTGGCGGGGAATAGGTTGGCCAAATTGCCTCGCGAGGATCAACCTGGTCGAGGTTAGAAATTTCGTGTCCGTTGACGGTATTGAGAGAGTTCTGATATTCAGACGCTTGTTGATGAGCTTGTGTTATCGCTGAAGAAACCATGGTTGCACCTCGTATGTGTGCGTAAAAATTATCATAAGGTTCGCCGAATTAGCTGTTTATTTTTGGCAAAGAATTGCAGGTTTGAAATTAAAAAACGTGTTAAACAAAAGAATATTTGGAATTGTTTAAGTTTTACTTTTTAAACTCTTTTTAATTGCCAAAATTAGAAACCCAAGGAAATAATAAACCCATTACTTAGATTTTCTTCAAATAATCGTTCTCATATTAACCGAGCGATTATCAGCGCCGGCATTACGGTTTTTGAGAGACCAAAACATCGAGGACGGTGAACGAAGATAGAGTCAAAATAAACAATAAAACGCGTGAAACTATACAACCGGTGTATAGCTTTTGATCACACCTAGATAACGTTGATTAAATGATGAATGAGTTAATCGTAATTCCTGTTGTATGCTGACCTTTATAGGGACTACTGCTATGAGTAAAACACACCATGAAGCTTGATCGTATCGATCTGAATATTCTATCCATATTGCAAAAAAATGCTCGCGTCACGAATCAAGAACTCGCCAGTCAGGTCGCACTATCGCCGAGTTCTTGTTTACAGCGCGTTAGACGATTAGAAGCCGAAGGTTTAATTTTAGATTATCAAGCCCGACTTAATTTAAATAAATTAGCAAGGCACATTATGTGTATTGCCACTGTCGCCATGAAAAACCATTCCGCCGATGATTTTCGAAATTTTGAGGCTCTCGTGGAATCCATTCCAGAGATTGTTGAATGCTTCACCGTTAGCGGCGCCTTCGATTTTTTTCTGCGCATCGTCTGCCCAGATATGACGCGTTATTTGGAAATCAACGAAAAACTGGTCAGTTCGGTGAATTACTCACTCACCATCAATACTCATGTGGTTATGAACGAAAATAAACCCTTCTCAGGTGTGGATATTTTAGGATTGCAAATCGACGACAAATAACCAATACAAATTCGGCCATAAAATGACAGTAACCCGTAACCGATCTAACTGAGTATGTCTGACTGTTGCCCCATTCAAACTGACAGGAAACTTTATTATTAACCTGTCGTTGGCCATCAAATTTTCATGGGTAAAATCATATCGAGCGAAACTTTCGCCAACTGTTTACAACACTTAACACACAATAAATGGCGGTGATAACACGCAAATGCTTTTTTACGGCTTTTACATAGGAAACTCTGATTAACCTAGAGTTTGCCACGACACATGAATGTGTCGTCAATTTCAAGGACGGTAAGTGATTGAAATCGTAAAGAAATTGGAAATAGCTTTGTCAATTTCTGCCCTCTGATTCAATCACGGATGAGTTAATCAGAGATTCCTATAGATTAAATGCGTGAGAATCCTTGGCTGACCTAGATTCACGTTAACTCCAATCAACACGGGTTATGGTTATTCCAGTCTGTTTATTATTAAACATTCCACTGAACTGCATAAACACTGTTGTGGAATTTGTCTCCATAACCGTTTCTGAACCAACCCCGTAACATCGAACCGACCAGAGAGCAGACATATGCGACTGTCTTATTTTCTTTCAGGGCTTGGCTTATGTGTCGCCCTAGCTGGATGCGGCAGCGAAAGCAGCCATCCAAGTAAAATCAGTGTTAATAAAAACCCCTTCCCCAGCACCTACCAACATCTTCCCAGAAGCAGCAGTTTATTGATTCAAAATGCCACAGTATTAACCGGTACGGGTGAGCGCTTAGAAGAATCCGACGTATTAATTGTTGACGGAAAAATTTCGCAAGTTGGTAAAGACCTTCCAACAGACGGCGCAACTATCATCGACGCCAAAGGTAAGTGGGTTACGCCAGGGATTATTGATGTGCACTCACATCTTGGCGCCTATCCAACTCCGGCGGTTGAATCTCATCAAGACGGTAATGAAATTACCAGTCCTAATACCGCCGAAGTTTGGGTAGAACACTCCGTGTGGCCGCAAGATCCCGGATTCAACACCGCTCGCGCCGGTGGCATCACCTCTCTACAAATTCTTCCCGGATCAGCAAACCTCTTTGGTGGGCGCGGTGTAGTTCTTAAAAACGTTCCTGCATTTACTGTTCAGCAAATGAAATTCCCCGAGGCACCTTACAGTTTAAAAATGGCCTGCGGTGAAAACCCCAAACGCGTGTACGGCAGTCGTCAACAAGCACCGGGCTCAAGAATGGGCAACATGGCGGGATTTCGAGCGGCTTGGGCAAAAGCAGTTGAGTACAAAGCCAATTGGGAAGATTTTGAAAACGGCCTAATCTCCGAACGCCCCGAACGCGATCTAGAGCTAGACACCTTGGTTGGCGTATTAAACGGTGAGATCCGAATTCATAACCACTGCTATAAAGCCGAAGAAATGGCCATGATGATCGACATGGCAAAAGAATTTGGTTACGACGCAGGCACCTTCCACCACGCCGTTGAAGCCTACAAAATCGCCGACCTTTTAGCAGAAAACGGTAATTGTGCTGCCATGTGGCCAGATTGGTGGGGCTTCAAAATGGAAGCGTACGACATGATTTTAGAAAATATCGCCGTAGTTGATGCGCCGAAGAACTCATGTTCTATCGTTCATTCTGACTCAGAAAACACCATTCAGCGCTTGAACCAAGAAGCCGCCAAAGTTATGTATCGCGCTAACGAAAATAGCTTTGACATTAAAGACGAAGACGCCATTCGCTGGATTACCTACAACGCCGCTAAAGCATTAGGTTTAGAGAACAAAACCGGTTCGCTAAAAACGGGATTAAATGCCGACGTAGTTATTTGGAATCACAGCCCATTTAGCGTTTACGCACTTGCCGAGCAAGTATTTATCGATGGCGCCAAGGTTTACGACCGAGCAGATTCAACCTATCAAGCCGTTAGCGATTTCAAACTTGGCCAAGCGACAATCACAACTTCAGAAAAAGGCGGGGAGTAATTATATGTTATCTAAGAAAAAACTTGCTGCTGCCTTGTTCATATCAAGCATGAGCGGCCTCACCTTCGCCGAATCCGTCGCCATCACGAATGCAAACTTATACACAGGTGCAACGCCTGCAGTACTCGAAGGCGCAACGATTGTCTTTGAAGACGGTAAGATCAGCGCGATCAATCCCGATACCTTAAATGCCGATACGGTCATTGACGGCACCGGTAAAATTGTCACGCCGGGCCTAATTGGCTCCATCAATGCTTTGGGCTTGGTTGAGGTTGGCGCCGTTGCTGACACACGTGATTCTGGTACCGAAAAAGGCAGCATTACCTTCAATCCTTCGCTGGCATTTAATCCAGAATCCACATTATTACCTTTGGCCAGAAAAGGCGGCGTTACCTCAGACATTATCGTGTCTTCGGCAGAATCTAATGACTTCGCCGGTGCCGCCACTTTGGTCAGCACTTCGTCGTCGCTGGATTTTACCACGACGGAAGTTGCCGTAATTACCTACTTACACGGTGAAGAAAAAGGCTCTCGCGCCTCGAAGATTCAAGAGCTGGACGACGCTTTATCGAAGCAGCAAGAAAAGCTGACTAAAAAAGACGACAAAGAAGGCGATAAAGCCAAATCACCCAGCGAGTCTGAAAAGAAACTTACCGCCATGTTAGAAGGTAAATTACCGCTAATTGTGGCCACCGAAAGACCTGCCGACATTTTGCAAATGCTCGCACTCAAAGCGAAATACAACCTTAAACTCATCATCGCCGGAGCCAGTGGTGCGGTCGCAGTGACCGATAAACTGGTTGAGGCAGATGTACCGGTGATCATCTCTGCGACTCATGATCTTCCAGAGAGCTTTGACGAGCTCTATGCAGCCCTAGACAATGCCTCTGTGCTCGCCAGCAAAGGGGTCAAAATCGCTATAACCGTCGCGGGTGACTCATCGCACAATCTACACCAGCTACGATTTGAAGCCGGTAACGCCGTTGCACACGGCCTAGACTATCAAACTGCAATTCGCGCGATTACCAGTAATTTGGCGGATTTTTTCGCACTCGAAAGCAAAGGCTCTTTGGAAGTTGGGAAGGACGCCGACCTAGTCGTTTGGAGCGGCGATCCGCTAGAGTTTAGCAGTCGAGTCGAATCCATTTGGATTGCTGGAGAACAGCAAAGCACAATTACTCGCCAAGATAAGCTTCGTGATCGTTACTTAAACACTCAGCAAAGTGATTTACCGCCCGGATATCGAAAATAACTTTGTCGTAGAAGTTGTGAGCTCGGACACCGGGCTCACTGCGCCTCACCATCAAGAATTAATCATCATCTTCACCCAGAACACCAAAAATACGCGAACCAAACAAGTACCCTCATCTCTTCCGGCCGCAAAAATCAAAATAATACGAACACATCTGCACATTTTTTAGGACAAAAACCCTGCAAAATACTCGCACCCAGCATTAAATTGCTAAATCAAATCCTGCAAATTGATTCAATTGATGTAGAGGTCGACAAAGGTATATATTACAAAATTATAAAAAAAGATTCTTAGCCGAGAGTAATGATCATTAAGTATTGGGCAATTTCGATTCGACTGTTTAAAATTGCCGTAAAATTCAAATTTATCGAATGGGTTGATGCTAAAATTGCAAGTCGCCAATATGAATGCAGGAGCAAATAGATACTTAAGAATAATATGGCGATATGATCACAGCAGGAAGGTACAGCCGATTGGTTGCGGCCTGAATCAATATAAACGTCAGAGTACCTTTATTGATTTCTGCAAAACCCGATCTACAGCGAACTTGCTGACTGATTGATAGGTAAGCCTGCAAAGGCAGCACTAGAACCAACTGGATAAGACACCTGGGGTAAATTTTAACGTATGGGTCGCGGGTACAGAAAATATAAAGACTTGTCCAGCGAAGAGTTGGTTCACGAGATACGCTCAGGTAATTTGCTTGCAGAACACGAAATGATTACACGTTTTGCAAGAGGATTAAATCTGATGCTGCAGCGCAAATGCGCTCCAGATATTGCGGCCGATGTTAGCCAGGAAACTTGGCGAATCGTTATCGAAAAGGTCCGCAATGGCGAGTTGAGACAACCCGACCGACTGGCTGCATTCATCCACCAAATTGCACGAAACCAAACCGTAATGTATTTCCGAAAACATGGCGACAGCACCGAAGACCCAGAAGAACTCGATCTGGTTGCCCCAAACTCTTCTCCCGAAGAAGCGTTTGAATCGGCTCGGCTTCGACAATATGTGAGAGAGATTATTGGTTCCCTAGAAACCCCACGCGATCGAGAGATCCTCACTCGATATTACGTTGAAGAAGAAGATAAAGAATTGATCTGTCAGGAATTACAGTTGACAAGTCAGCACTTCAACCGTGTTATCTACCGCGCTAAAACACGTATGCGAGCGTACATTGAAAAAGACTTAGAATAATAAAATCACGCATATTTTAAGTGGGACTATGAATGTTCAATCCACACTATTTTAGCGAGAAGCCACTAAAAGGCTAAATACACGGAGAGAATCAGTGACACCAACAAACGGCACTATTGCCGAGTTCGACGAAAGAGTAGACCAATACCTACTTGGCCGCATGAATGAACAGCAGGCACTCGAATTCGAAATAGAATACCTCGACAATCCGCAACTTCTAGCCGAAGTCGAAATGGTCGAGCAACTTATTCACGGCTTAAAACTGAATGCCGGTGAAGCATTTGATACCAATGTATCCTATGCAAACAACGCAAACCTTCAAAAAACCAACATCAAATCTTCTGAATCTTTTATGGATAGAATCAGCAGATTTTTTGGCGGCTTTTCGGTTCCACAGGCAGCCTTCGGTGCTGTGGCAGCTGCGGTACTTATCGTACCTGTGATGCTGTACCAGCAAGGTGAACACGGAGCCAGCCCAATACAAACGACCTCCGTTTATGTATTAGGCCAACAACGCGTACGTTCTGCGGCTGCCGTTCCTGATGCCAACATAGAAACCATAGAACTTGCGTTGGAACAAACCAGTTTTACCCTAGGTATTGCCACATCACCTATTGCTGGTATTCCTGAGCCCTATACCCTCAAGGTCTACAACCAAAACAACAAACTAATTTGGCAACAAGACAGTTTGTATCCAGATTATCAATGGAATGTTTATGTAAACCTAGCAACTAACTTTATTGACGAAGGTGATTATCGATACGAACTTCAATCAGATAATGGCGAAGACAAATCTGGAATGATGCGTATTAAAAAACTGTAATATTATTTTCACCAAGAAAGCGCTTTAACTAAATGCAAGGCCTTAGGGTGTACTCTATAAAACAAAAAATGCCCGAGCATTAAAGAGTACAACGCAATAAAAATTTAAAAAAACTAGTCTCAAAAGACATAAAGCGCTTTTATAGTAACAACCGCTACATCATCTAACGATCTGTAAATCACTCCCCTAGCAAACCTCACCGCATATATCCTCCGATACAGACCAAAAGCACTCAATAAAAATGATTAAATTTCTATCAACAGTGTTGGGAAATAAATTAGTTATTGATAAGATTCGGTAAGACAATCACAAAGAAAATTTCTAGAACGTTATCCAGCACAAAGAACATAGATAGCGAAACTGATACGAACAAATAACGACAGCGCTGCAGTATGAACCAAAGTATTACTAAAAAAATTACCACTATTACAGCATTCTTAATGCTTATGTTTTCCGTGAACACATTCGGACAAATTCAACCGGATGTACCAACAGACGCCCCACCTATATTCGAAAAAACCATCTCCGACGTGGTTAATGGCCCCTATGAAAAAACCATCGAATTTACCCAAAATGAAGACGAATTTACCGTATTCGAAATCGCCGGATATGGAGTGAATACTTATGAGATTTTAAATGGCACTACAAATTTAAAAGAAATGCAGCCTTACCCTATTTATGGGAATTACACTAAAAAAAACTACTTAATAACCAGTAATTTATGTAAAACATGCAAAATCACATTCGGGGGAATCGAGAAAAACACTAGTGAATCATTAATTAAAACATCCTTGAAGGTTTATAACAAAGGCAGCAACCTTGATCGATTCCAAGCCGAACAAATACTACAAAGCGGATCCGAGACAGAAAATATTAATAAAAAACTAGACCTGCTCTCGCAAGAAATACTTTTAAGAAAAAAAATTGGGGAAAATATCCGAGTAATAGGACTAACAAATATACGCACCCACCGTAAGGCAACAGTATACGGCTTTACCAATGAAGATATTGAAATATTAGAGAACAACAGCCTACCTAAAAACCATCCAGACTACCTCTACAATGAATCTTATAAGCTGCTCACAATAGGAAGAATTTTCTTATTAAACAGAAACGTAAATCAAGCAATTTATAATCTGAAAGCAGCAGCAACCATCCTAGAAGAAAAAGGAGAGACCTTAGATGAAAAAATATTATTTAATCATCATCTAGCATATGTTTATACAGTTCTATCGCAGGCTTTGCTTGAAAACAAGAAATATGAGGAAATGCTTCCAATTGTAGAGAAAGCCATTAGGCTTTCAAAAGAAAATAACGATTATGGAAATTTAATTCTTTCATACAATAATTTAGGCGCGTTAGAAAGACAAAAACACAACCTAACGAAAGCTATCAGCTATCACGAAAAAGCAATAGCTGTTATTAATCAACCTGAATTTATAGCCACAAGCTCAAAGAATGCTTCCAGATCTCACCTGATGCGTTCCTATTATTACTTATCAGTAGTAAGTGCAATTAAAGGACGATACTACGACGCAGTAAAATTAATAGAGCACTCAGAAATAATAGCCACTGATCAAAATAATAATGTATGGCTCGCCCATATAAAGGCAGCCAAGGGTAGAATTTTTTTAGAATTACAACAATACGAAAAAAGCATTGCTGAATATGAAACTTCTTGGAGAATATATGAAGAGCAAAATAATCAAGAAGAATTAGGAGTTTTATCAATTAATTTAGGTCGTTTATATTCAGAAATAGGAAACCAAGAATTAGCTTTAGAATATATCAACAAGAGTTATGAAATTTTTTCAGAACCTAAAGACATAGAGTTCAAAATAAAAACAAACTTGGCACTGGCTAATGCCAATTTACTTCACAATGATAACTTAGAAGCAATTGACATTTATAACGAATTATTATCTATCGCCAGTAAATCAAACGACCTATTTCTTGAAGGCAGAACACTGACAAGTAAAGCACAGGCTCTGATTAAAATTGGTTCTTTTAAAGAAGCATTAAAAACTTTAAATTTGGCAATACAACTTCAAAAAAAGCACAATGACATTTTATATCATACTAAAAGCAATTACCTATCTGCGTTGGCTTATAGTAAAATCGACAAACCTGAAATTAATAAAATAGAATTACATCTAAGCTTAGCAAAAGAAAATATCGAAAAAATAAGAAGCACACTAGATGATGATCGGCTAAGACAACAGTACTTTGCTTTACAAAAGGCTATATACGAACTAGAAATTTCCACGTATATGCGTGATACGTCTTCTAAAGAGAATTTAATACAAGCCATTATAAGTGCGGAAAACTTCAGATCCAGAACCCTATATGAATCAATCACCTCAAAAAATCAAACCGAAACACTCAAATCTGAAAGAGTTGAAAGGCCTGAAAATAAAGAGGCAGTCTCTCTTACAGAATTAGTATTACAACTTAGTCAAGATAAAATAAATAGTGAAGACAACCATAAAAATGAGCGTATAAACATAGATAAAATAGAAAAAAATACGGCTATACTTTATTATTTTTCGGGAAATGAAGAGTCTTATTCATGGCTAATAACCAGCGATGAAATTTATTCCTCCAAACTACCTAATGCATCAGAACTAGCGTTGGCGGTTAACAATTACTCATCCGCCATAAACAGACCTCCTGCCGGAGGACTAAGTAGTAAAGTATGGGAAAAATTATTCTATGTAACAGAAGCAATTAGCGAAATATTAGTTGGCCCTTACACAGAACAGATAAAAGACTATGATTCAATAATAATTTCACCTGATGGTCCATTGCATAGAATACCCTTCTCTGCATTAGATATTAATCTTGAAGATAAAAAGCTAACTTATTTGTCATCAAACCATAATTTGTCTTATACACCGTCTCTACGAACATACGACATATTTAAGAAGAATAATGACAGCCAGATTAATAATAATTCTCTTCTACTTGTCTCAAACCCAACCATAATTCAGCCTGAAAAAGAACATAACTTTGCAATTTTACCATCGACTGTAGAAGAAGCCGAAACTATAACTAATTTATGGAAAAACATTGGCCCAATGAGTCAATTGAGCAACAAGATGGCAACAAAAGAAAACTTATCAAAAATAATAGATAAAGATTTTAAAATAATGCACTTTGCCACCCATGCACTAGCTAGCTGGGATTATCCTGGACAGTCGTCTATTGCTCTATCAAATATCAATCAACCCAATGGTATCAACACCTCACTAACAATTGAAGATATCAAATCTTGGAACCTCTCTAGCGAACTAGTAGTGCTTAGCGCCTGCGATACTGCTGTTGGCAAGCAAATTGAAGGTGAAGGCCCTATAGGTTTATCCAGAGCTTTTATTGAAGCTGGATCAAAACGTGTAATTGCATCATTATGGCCAATCGATGATGCTGCCTCTGCACATTTAATGAAACAATTCTATAAAAATTTAATCACGAATAATTACTCGCCATCTAAGGCTTTATCTCAAGCTCAAACTGCAATGCGGCAAGATAGTAAATGGAGTCATCCTTATTATTGGTCCAGTTTCAATCTTTATGGAGAAGGTAGTTCCTGGAACTGAAAACCAGACACCTAAATTGCAACCTAAATTCAAAAACAAATAGATTAATCGCTAGGAGAAAATTAATGATAAAGACAAAAGAAGATCTAATTAACTTTTTTAACAATATTAAAATTGTTATAAGTAATTCAGAAGTGAAATTAAGAAAACATAACGACAAAGATTCTACTTGGCCTGACAACGGTGATATTCTCACAAT
>CALMJT010000042.1 GCA_937864365.1 uncultured Alteromonadales bacterium
TTCACAATTTCAATCACTTACCGTTCTTGAAATTGGCGACACATCCTTGTGTCGAGAGAAACTCTAGGTTAGTTAGAGTTTCCTATAGGTTTTTCGCCAAACTCTAAAGTTAATCCCACCGCAAGGCTGTTTGCAACCGCCGTTGGTTTACGCACGGTCATTTTTATCCAAGGCAACGAGAATTTATCACGTAGCTCTTGCGCCAAATTTCCAGAAAACGCTTCTATTAATTCAAAGCGATGTATCTTTGCAAAATCTTGGCAATGGTCTGCCACGGCTGCGTAATTGAGAGTATGTTCTAATTTATCGCTAGTGATGGCTTTCGAAAAATCAAATGCCATTTCAATATCTAAAACCAGAGTTTGTAGAATAGATTTTTCCCATTCGTACACGCCAATTACGGTTTCTACTTTTAAGCCTTCTATAAAAACGGTGCTAATCACGGCAACTCTCTGTGCAGAATAAAGCAAATATCAGCGTGCTCTGAATGCTGAGCTGGAATTTAATCGCAGCACAGAAATTGGAGTTGCTAATTTTTTCATAATTTATCGTTATTGAAGTTGATGGCATATCCCAGCGTCACAGAAAACTCCAGATTCTGCAGAGTTTTCAATAAATATTTGGCCAGACGAGCTTCGCAATCGGTCCGAATTTTTCGTGAAATAAACCAGCAACTCGTTGACGAACAGAATTTACAAGGGCGCTAGGGTGGTCATGTCCCAGCGCGGCCGAACCGTCACGCCGAGAGGCTCCTGCTGATTGTTAAGCAGCCGCTGACAGCCCGCGTAGGCGATCATGGCGCCGTTGTCGGTACAAAACTCGTTGCGCGCGTAAAAAACCGAAGCGCCGATCTTGGCAAGATTATGCGTTAGCAGCTCCCGTAATCGCTTGTTTGCCGAAACGCCCCCGGCCATAACCAATGTTGTATAACCCGTCTGTTCGAGTGCGCGCTTGCATTTAATTGCGATGGTTTGTACCACTGCTTCTTGGAAGGCAAAGGCGATATCGGCGCAGGTTTGGTCGTCTGGCAGACCGTTTTCTTGCTTGTGTTCTGCTACGGTATTGAGGGTGTAAGTTTTTAATCCGCTGAAGCTAAATTCCAAGCCCGGTCGATCAACCATGGGTCTTGGAAACTTAAATCGATCTGGATTACCCAACTCCGCCAGTTTGGCAATCGCCGGACCACCGGGATAATCCAAGTCCAACATTTTAGCGGCTTTATCAAACGCTTCTCCGGCTGCGTCATCGAGTGATTCGCCCAGAAGCTGGTATTCGCCAATGCTGCGAACATCCACCAATTGAGTGTGTCCACCCGAAACTAATAAGGCAACAAAAGGAAATGACGGAGGATTATCTTCCAGCATGGGCGCCAATAAATGGCCTTCCATGTGATGAACACCGACAGCGGGAATATTCCAAGCATAAGCCAGTGAGCGAGCAAAACAGGCGCCGACCATCAAAGCGCCAATCAGGCCCGGGCCGTTGGTAAAGGCAATGGCGTCGATATCGGTGGTCGCCGAATTTGTAGCAGCAAGTACTTCGTTGACTAGTGGCAGTAGCTTACGAACATGGTCGCGTGATGCCAGTTCTGGCACCACGCCGCCATACTCGGCATGTACTTTAACTTGGCTATATAACCTATGCCCTAGCAGTCCGAGATTTGAATCGTAAATGGCAACGCCGGTTTCATCGCAGGAAGTTTCAATTCCGAGTACTCGCATGGTCAACAGTATCCAGCCGCTTACAGAAGTATTAAGGTAAAACATGTACGCTAGGCTGATTTAAATACAGACTTCACGTACTCTGAAAGCGCGGCATCATAGCATTAAGCGCCGTAATCGGCACTTTTCCGTACAAAACTTGCCATGTTCAGGCTAAACCTCTCGTTGAGCTGTTTAAAAATCATATACCGAGTTCAATCCCTAGAATATCTTCAGAACTCACAAAACAATGTTTATTAACCCAATGATTTATAAGAGTTAATTGAAACTTTTTAATGGGTTGCAGAGTTTTTCTTGGTTTTATATTGATCGACGGCGAACAAAGGTTTAGAATCTGCGCCCCTTAATTTAGTAAGTATTGGCTGTTGCAGCGCGAAGATTTCCACGCAGAAATCGATAAGATGCACAGCTGTCATTGATCAAACAGGTAATAAGATTCTATGCCATCAGTAAAGCTTAAAGAAAACGAGCCATTTGACGTTGCACTTCGTCGTTTCAAGCGTTCATGTGAAAAAGCGGGCATCCTTGCCGAAGTTCGTCGTCGTGAGCACTATGAAAAACCAACTACTGTTCGTAAACGTCAAGCAGCAGCTGCTGTTAAGCGTCACGCGAAAAAAGTGCAGCGCGAAAGCCGTAAGTTCCAACGTCTTTACTAATCTGTGCTGAGCCCTAGCCAATACGGCTAGATCAAGGCTTAAAGACAAGAATATTTCAGAGCCTATTCGTTCACCTGTGCGAATAGGCTTTGTTGTCTTTCAAAGTTCAGGCGTCTAGATGTGGTTATCCCGATGAATTCAACAATTATTGAATTTTAACGGTAGAGCCCTTAGCCAAACATCCCTCAGAGCCCGCGTGAAACCCAAAATACGCCAGCAGCGGTTTATCGAAGGAGTCCGTACATGCCATCAGAACTCTACACCCAAATAAAAGACGCTGTTAAAGACGCTATGCGTGCCAAAGAGAAAGAGCGTCTAAATACCTTGCGTTTAATCCAAGCAGAATTCAAACGTGTTGAAGTTGATGAGCGCATTGAACTCGACGATGCTCGCATTCTTGTCATTCTCGATAAAATGTGTAAACAGCGTCGCGACTCTATTACTCAATTTCAAGACGCCGGTCGTGATGAACTAGCCGAGCAAGAGCAAAAAGAACTTGTTGTTATTGGTGAGTTCTTACCTGCTGCCTTAGATGAATCTGAAATTGAAGCCATTGTTGCTAAAGCTATCGAAGAATCTGGTGCCCAAGCTGCACAAGACATGGGCAAGGTTATGGCTATAGTTAAGCCACAAGTTCAAGGTCGCGCCGATATGGGGTTGGTCAGTAAGTTGGTGAAAGCCAAGTTAGGTTAATAGCTGGCTAAGTTTTTGTAGTTCAATCTCAATGCGTGAGATCAAACACTCTTGTCAGAGCGAATTTCGCAGGCGTTTATTGATGACTTACTCGGTCGAGTCGACATCATTGATGTTGTTGATAGCCGGGTAAAGCTCAAGCGAGCGGGTAAAAACTACCAAGCGTGTTGCCCGTTTCATCAAGAAAAAACGCCGTCTTTTACGGTTAGCTCAGACAAGCAGTTTTATCACTGTTTTGGTTGTGGTGCCAGTGGCAATGCCATTGGTTTTGTCATGAACTACGACGGCCTTAACTTTCCTGAGGCGGTTGAAAACTTAGCAAAACTGGTCGGCCTGACGGTTCCCAAGCAAGAGCGTTCAGCAAAGGCAGAAGCCGCCGATAAGCAAAGAAAATTAATATACCAAGTACTCGAGCAAGCGAATCTGTTTTTTCAAACACAGTTGCGCCAGCATGAAAGCAGAATACACGCCGCTAAGTATCTTAAAAAGCGCGGCTTAAGTACTCAAGTTGTACAAGAGTTTCAATTAGGTTTGGCGCCACCGGGTTGGGATCTACTCATCAAGCACCTGTGTGACGCCAATGCGAGACTCAGCGAAAAAGAAGTAATAAAACTGGCGCTTGATGCTGGGTTAGTCGTCGAAAATCCAGAAAACCAGCGTCGATACGACCGTTTTCGCGACCGCATTATGTTTCCAATTATCGATGTGCGAAAGCGCGTGATTGGTTTTGGTGGTCGAGTATTAGATGCCGGGCAGAGTGACCCCGGCAAAAAACAGCCGAAATATCTCAACTCGCCAGAAACCCCTGTTTTTCACAAGGGTAAAGAGTTGTACGGTCTTGCCAATGTTCGTCAAGCCTATACCGACATCCCCAAATTGTTGGTGGTAGAAGGGTATATGGATGTTGTGGCGCTGGCGCAATTTGGCATTCGCTACGCAGTTGCAACACTTGGCACTGCCTGTGGCGAGGAACATTTGAAGCTGGCTTTTAAATACACCCAAGAAGTGGTGTTCTGTTTTGATGGCGATAAAGCCGGTAGGAATGCAGCCAAGAGGGCGCTTGAGAATTCCCTTCCAGCTATGGAAGATGGTCGAAGCGTAAGATTTTTATTTCTGCCCGAAGGTGAAGACCCTGACACATTAGTCAGAAAAGTGGGTGCGCAAGCCTTTGAGAACATGGTCGCGCAATCCGTCGCATTAGAAGAATACCTCTACGAAGTTGCCGGAGTTGGACTTAATCTAAACTCTTTAGAGGGTAAAGCGAGTCTTAGTAAAAAAATGGCTCCGCTATTGAGCTTGTTGCCCGAAGGCGTTTATCGAGAGTTGATGCAAAACCAGTTGGCTCAACACACGGGGCTGAGTCGAGAAAACCTCGATGAACTGGCGCTGCTGTCGATACCAAAGCTTGCGGAAGATACGCCGGATTTAACCAGTGATTCGCGTTTGCCACAAGACCCTCGAGTTGGGTCAGCACACGCAAATGCTGAAAACCAGCGAATGGATAATTGGCCTGACATGCCAGAATACAGCCCGGCAGATTATGAGTCGAGCCAGTATACGCAATATGAGCCTAAAAAACCGAAGCCCGGTAAAACGTCATCGTATGACAAGCGTAAAGATGATGAGCAGGGCGGACATAGTTCAGGCAGTGCTAGCAAGTTTGCGCTACAGCCGGTGCGTCGTTTATTGGCACTGTTGGTTCAGCATCCAGAACTTGCGAGACAAGTAGAACTGACAAATTTATTAACGCTCGATAACCAAACAGAGTTGGCGCAAATTGCAGAGCTTATAGGTTTATTAAGAGAACGCCCCCAGCTTGATAATGCGCAAAAGGTTTGCATTGCTTGGCAGGCACGTTTTGGTGAATCGCGCTCTAAACTGCTGGCCGAGCTTTCAGCGACAGATCTGTTAGCAGGGTCACAGGGACGTATTGAATACAACCCAAGCGAAGAATTTCGCTCCTGTGCGTTTCAGTTACAAAATTGGTTAGGGCAGCGCAAAATTCGTCATCTTGAAGATAGGCTTTATCAGCAAGCGTTGACGTTAGAAGAGCAAAAGCAGCTCAGCATTGAAATATTAAAGTTAAAAAAGCAACTTTTACAATCTGCGCAAGCAGAAAAATTACGAGAGCAAAATCTCGGAACAACCAAGCACTAGCTTGTGCACAGCGGTATAGAAACACACATAACTAACACATCGAACAATCAGCGTAGGAGGTTGCTAGAGCAATAACCGTTTTGTTTTGATGTAAGCAAACACCTGCAAGCGGCTTGAACAGTTGATTTCTTAGATTAAATCTCAATATTCAAGCTATAATTGAGCGTTTAACGCTCTTCGTTTCTACTGGTTTTAAATAAGGTTAATAATGACCGATAACGCCCAGCAACAGTCCCGAATTAAAGAACTGATCACGCGCGGACGAGAGCAAGGTTTCCTGACCTACGCAGAAGTAAGTGATCACTTGCCAGACGATATCTCCGATCCAGATCAGGTCGAAGAAATTATCCAAATGATTAACGACATGGGTATTCAGGTGTTTGAAACAGCACCCGATGCCGATCAGTTGATCATGTCTGAAAACGACTCCTCTACCGACGAAATCGCTGCTGCTGAAGCTGCCGCTGCACTTGCGGCCGTAGAAACTGAAGCTGGTCGCACCACCGACCCAGTACGTATGTACATGCGCGAAATGGGCACCGTAGAGCTGCTCACTCGTGAAGGCGAAATCGCTATCGCCAAACGCATTGAAGAAGGTGTGCGTGAGTTAATGCATGCCTTGGCGTTTTGGCCCGGTGCAGTACAAAAAGTCGTTGAAGAATACGATCTAGTAGAAAAAGAAGAGCGTCGTTTGGTTGATGTTGTTTCTGGCTGGTTAGATCCCGCCGAAGACGTTCCTGCCGCTGAAATCGTTCCGAGTAACGTCGATGACGACGAAGAAGCCGAAACCACAACAACGGCGGACGTAGACAGCGACGATGATGAAGAAGAATCTCCTTCAACGGATGACGACGATGAAACTCAAGGCGGCGTAGATCCCGAAGAAGCTAAACAACGCTTCTCGTTACTGCGCGAGCAATTGATTAAAGCTGACGCTGCTTTGGCAGCTCATGGCCGTGAAAGCAAAGAAGTTGAAGCCGAACTCGAAGCACTGGGTGAAATCTTCAAATTCTTCAAGCTTGCGCCTCGTCAGTTCGAGCCACAATACAACTATGTTCGCAGTGTTCTAGAGCGTGTTCGCCAAGAAGAACGCAACATCATGACGTTGTGTGTGCGCAAGGCCAAAATGCCACGTAAAGACTTCATCAAAGAATTCCCTGGCAACGAGCAAGACGAAACCTGGATTCCAAGCATTATTGGTAAAGGTCGCGCCTACTCAGAAAACCTACGCGCCGTGCAAGTCGATATCATGCGCGCGCAGCGTAAATTGCTACAAATTGAAGAAGAAACCGGCCTAGATCTAAGCGCCATTAAAGAAATCAACCGTCGCATGTCGATTGGCGAAGCACGTGCACGTCGCGCCAAAAAAGAAATGGTTGAAGCCAACTTGCGTTTGGTGATTTCTATCGCGAAAAAATACACCAACCGTGGTTTGCAATTCTTAGATCTTATTCAAGAAGGCAACATCGGCTTGATGAAAGCGGTAGATAAGTTCGAATACCGTCGTGGTTACAAGTTCTCAACCTACGCCACGTGGTGGATTCGTCAGGCAATAACGCGCTCCATTGCCGACCAAGCACGTACCATTCGTATTCCGGTGCACATGATCGAAACCATTAACAAGCTAAACCGTATTTCACGGCAAATGCTGCAAGAAATGGGTCGTGAACCAACGCCAGAAGAACTTGGCGAACGCATGGACATGCCAGAAGATAAAATTCGCAAAGTGCTAAAAATTGCCAAAGAGCCAATCTCTATGGAGACGCCCATTGGTGATGACGAAGATTCGCACTTGGGCGACTTTATTGAAGACACCACTGTGCATTCACCGGTTGATACCGCCACCGGCCAAGGTTTAACCGAAGCCACCCGCGAAGTACTTGCAGGCCTAACCGCCCGCGAAGCCAAAGTACTGCGCATGCGTTTTGGTATCGACATGAACACCGACCACACCCTAGAAGAAGTGGGCAAACAGTTTGACGTAACCCGTGAGCGTATTCGACAAATCGAAGCAAAAGCCCTGCGCAAGCTACGTCATCCATCACGTTCAGACCACCTTCGCAGCTTTTTGGACGAATAAACAACATCGTAGTAAAAAAGCTGGAAACCAAGCTTTGGGCGCCCTATAATGGCGCCCGCATTTCAAAACAGCCTAGGCTGCCACTTCAAATTTTTGCACTGTTGGCCTAACCAACAACTCGCAAAAACCAAGAAGGTTTAAATGGGCCTGTAGCTCAGCTGGTTAGAGCACACGACTCATAATCGTTAGGTCCTCGGTTCAAGTCCGAGCAGGCCCACCATTTAAATCTTAAAAATCAGATAGTTAGAAGCAAATTCTGTTTTTTTATCCTTGCCGCATGGGTTCATAAAGACGTACCCCTGACGCATCCACACTAAATCCAACTCGACTAAATGCTGAGCGCTGGTTTTTCCAGGGTTACACTGGGGTTATATTTCCCAAACAGTCATATTCAAGAGGCCCACGATGAATGTATTTAACCAAGGGATTCTGGAAGAGTTCATAAATGAAGGACTTTTTGAAGTCGAGACCGCTGGCCCTTTGCACCACCCCATTAATGAGTTAAAAGTACAGAGAGATCAGAAGCTCAACATAATCTTAACCACATCCTCAGCCTATGATGCCAAATCAGTGGCTGTGGATCATCCGCCAGGGACTGTTAGGATAAATGAAGATTCTATTGAGCTCAGAAATAGAGAGGGATTCAGGGTGATAATGGAAGGAATTCTGCCCTTGAGCAAGACGGAAACCACAAGTTGTGACGGCGAAACAAAGCGCACCGAGCTGTCATCAGTAAGTTCCGTCAAGGCTGTGATCCAGTCCCAATATACAACCCCCATCAAATATCTAGTAGAGAGGCTAGAGAATGTTGATAGCGGATATTATCTCTGGCCCGATTCTGTAGATACAGAGACTAGTACTCAAACTCTCATTTCAATTGGCCCCAAAGGCAATACTGTAGAAATACCATGTGGATCAAGTACGAGTGGGTCTGCTAGTCGATGCCTTCAATTAACAATTGGAGGACATTCGCTATACCTCATTAGCTCCGGCGAAGACCAAAGATCGCTTGGTGTAAAGTCAGGCTTTCTGCTTTACCTAGAGCCACCAGAAAAAGGCATTCGCAAAAAAATAAGGAATTGCTTGTCATTTGTCTTGGGGCGTCCATTAGTTGAGATGGGCCATAGCACTTTCGACTTCGAGTGGAATTTAATCTCTTTCGAAGAGATAAGCGCATATTCAATGGGAGGAACTGCATTTTCTATGCATACACTTCCCCCATACCCTACTGGAAAGGCATATCAAGGGGAGCTAGACAAAATTATTGTAGAGCCCCTATTGAACTCGCTCTACCTGAGGTATGAAGAGCTAAAATTTGGACATTTATCTTGGACATATTGGCATGCCAATACCGCCCCCATACATATTGCTGCCGTACATTTTGGTTCATGCATGGAATCTCTTCAAAATTCATATATCGAAAACCACGGAAAAATTTTCCAGACATCTCTAATGGAACGAACTGCATGGAAGGCCTTCCGCCCAAAACTTATTGGAATTCTTTCAGAAACTGAAGTTAACGAAGAAGAAAAAGAAGTGCTCACTAACAAAATAAACTCGTTAAATCAAACTCCACAAAGCATATTGACTGACCGTTTCCTAGACCATCTTGAACTCAAACTATCCGAAGATGAAAAAAAGGCATGGAAGCAAAGAAATAACGCAGCACATGGTCGAGAAATTGAAGTTGGAAAAGAAATACAGTTAGTTCGAGAATTAAAAATTCTTAAAGTAATTTTTCACAGGGTGTTATTAAAGATAATAAGTGGTTCTGGCTATTATATCGATTACTACTCAATTGGCTTCCCAATCAAATCGCTAGCAGACCCTATTGTTGACAAAAATTAGCATTTATCTTCAATAGAAAAACTCCACCACTTATGAATATTGGTGGTGGAATTTGAATCTACTGGATTTAGAACTGTATTAAACTCCGTAAAGAACAAGCCTGTTTTCCCTATAAAACTGAGAAACGGTTCAATTACGCTATCAAACCTAACCACCGGCTCATCGATTTCAACTGAAAATTCCGGAAAACGGTTATAGAAAACCTCTTTCACGAGATTAACATTACTCTTACATATCACCACACAGAAAAATCCAGTGGGTCATCCGATATAAATCAACCACTAGTCCGCGTGTGAGATTATTTGGAAGATGCGTTTGATTGTTAGGTGTTTGCTTTAACCAAATACATCAACACCGCACAAAGAAGGTTTATCAAACTATATGAATAAATCCTTTTAGCATTGATAGAAGATATAATATGCGCGATTTTATTTGATCATTCGAGATATCTTTTTATTTATTGAGGAAGTTATTGTGCCGTTGATATAACATGTAAATGAGAATTTTCTAAATTTTGAAGCTCAAATAATTAATTTAGTTATTTAGGATTCAGAATCGTAATTAATTTCGATCAACAGTATTAAGCCTTCTAGAAGGTGGAGTTGTATAAGAACTAAAAACAAACTATCTATCATTCTGGCTTAATTATTTTGAATTTTGGTTTTTCTTCACCATAATCATCTTCAAATTCTTCGTTGATTTGATCGATAATTTTTTTAGGGTCGCCAGCGAGCAATCCTTCCGGCTCATCTTCGTCTATAGGTGGCACTGGATATTGTTCACGGCGTCTTCGCCCGAATTCTTTAAGCCGTTTCTTGGCTTCTTCTAAACTAGGCTCCGGTTTATAATTCTCAGTCATTGCGTAGACCTTTATCTGATTTGTTATTTCTTCCAGGTGGAGCAGAATGAGCAATCACTGGCTTGTTCATTTTGACCTTCGATAAGTAATCGGTTAATCGTTTTTGTGGTGTTTCACGCGTCGACTTATTAGATTTCATGATTGTCTCATATCAGGGATTTAAACATATGTTGCCCATCACGTTTGTTACCGGTCCTCAACTTATACCCGTAATTACTGTACGCGGTAATTGCACCTTTCACTGGGTCAATAATCAAACTCTCCTCAGCACCAACAGCATAACCAAATGCTTCCATAGCTGTTAAGCCAATATACGCGATCTGGCCTTTTAATGGATGATTTTTATTAGGAGTACCTTCGATAATATCGAGTCTTACCTTTACATTGCGCTTCGAGAGTCTGCCAAGTGCTAGTCCACAAAGCTGGTCGCCATTCCAGATTGCGACATCAAAATATTTTTTATGGTGAGATCGGAAATATCCCACCCAGCTTCCCCAGTCCCATCCTCCGGCAGGAGGAATTCTATTGCTGCTTGGCCAAGTTTTGTAAGATCGGATAGCGGTTGTATTTATTGGGGACAACCTCAGAGCAGGCATACCAAGTATTAACGGTACATCTTTGTATACCTGATTTCTTAATGATGTGTATTTAGATTGAAACTCTTCATAACTAAGCTGATTATTCATTACGAAAAATTGACTCTTATTAAGTATTAAATAGTAGAACAAGATATAAGAGTAATAAAGCATTAAAAATTATGAGAGTTCTGTGACCAGAGCCATATTTTTTGATTAATGATAATTCTTACAGATATTCAAACGAATGAAGTAAATAAACTAAATTACTAGTTTAAGTGTTTGCAATTTTTTTAGTTGTATTTTTATGTTCTATGAAAGTGATATTTTCTGTGAATATTCGCACTACATGTTTGACAGTAGATTTTGTATAAGCGAAATATTCAGGTAAGGGATAGTGTGAACAATCACGTATTTAAAAGAACGAGCGTAAGCTCCTCTTTACTCAGTGACACCCTTTACAACTTTATCATTGGGTTAACACTTTGTTGGGGATTTTTAATTAATTGGCTGCTAGTTACTTTTATTGACACTGCGTTAATCAGAGACTTAGATCTAGTTTTATTTATTGCAAGCTATTTGATATCTGTAGTTATAGGTACGTTTTTGTATGAACTTTCTAAAAATCCACTGATTAGCTTTCTTGGCTATAACTTAGTGGTAGTTCCAATAGGGGTGCTGTTTAATTTATGTCTTTCTGGCGCTGAGCCAAATCTTGTCATTAACGCCATTAGAGTTACTGGAATAGTGACTTTAGCTATGATGTGTCTAGGCATTCTTTTCCCGAAATTTTTTATATCAATCGAACGAGCGTTGGCTGGGGTTTTATGTTTGGTTATTGTTATAGAATTAATGGAATTAATTCTATTTGGTATTCACCATGAAATTATAGATTGGGTCGTTGCAATAGCATTTTGCGGTTACATAGGCATTGATTGGGTGCGTGCCAACCAAATTCCAAAAACTTTGGATAACGCCATAGACAGTGCGGCAGCACTCTACATGGATATCATAAACATATTTGCTCGATTACTGAGTATTTTGCATGATGGTAAATCTGACAACGATAGCATTGATAGTACCGATAGTGGAGATTTTAATGATTAAATAAAATCCAGTTTTCTCAATGGGGTTGAGTATTTGTAAAAATAACTCTGTTTAAAAGAATATCAATCTTAAATGCCGCTGGTTGGAAGTAAACTACAGCTCATCATTTTCGGAATACATTTGCTTATAACCCCATAAAGAGCCAGCAATAAATACAGCACCTATTGATAAAAGAATAAGTATATTCGCAAAACCCCAGCCGAGAATAAAGTGCAAAAACACGATTAACACAATTAAAAGCACGGTAATAAAAATTACTTCTTTGAGAATATACATGTTTATTTCCAAATACGATCAAAAGCCCAATCTGCACCTGCCGATCCTAAAATACCACCAACAAAGATTCCAATAGGAACCCACGCGATAGAGCGGGGCCACAAGCTAAACCAGTCGTGGCAATAGTGATTGCTCCATCAATTATCGGTAATCCGGTAATGTCACAAATATTTTCCAGTAAAAGTGTGAGCTAATTATCGGTTAATTGAATAGTGAGAATGGCGAATGTAAAATTATTTGCTCTGTATATTTTTAATTATATTGAATGTTGTGTGTAATAACTTTTATTTGGAATTTACCGTGTAAAACTGAAAGGTTGGTAGAGGAAATATAATTTAGGAGGCTTAAACTGGAAGATTATGTATTTTTAGATATCGAAGCGAGCGGTTTGAATTTTGATTCTTATCCCATTGAAGTCGCACTGGTGAAAGGGGGTATAAATAAATCTTGGTTAATAAAACCTGAATCGAATTGGACGTATTGGAGTGTACAAGCAGAAAGTCTTCACGGAATTAAACGCGAAACGCTACTGCAAGAGGGTATTGACGCAGGTATTGTGGTTGATGAAATTAATGCATTTTTAGCCGACGAATTTGTGGTTTATAGCGACGCACCGCAGTGGGATGATGATTGGATTAATATTTTGTATTTCGCTGTAGGTAAAACCAAATCGTTTTATGTTCACTCCGTGTATGAATTAATGAGTGAACAAGAAAAGCTTAGTTTTGAGAGTTATCGGCAACAGTTTGTTGAAGCCAAAGAGTTTAATTTGCACCGTGCCAAAGACGATGCCTTAATGCTTAGCAAGGCTTATCGGTTATTAAGATCAAATAATTAAATCGGTTTAAATTTATGAAGTGCACGTCCATGTGCTTAGTAAATTCCGTTTATCTGTAATAAAGGAACTCTATAAATTATTATTCAACAATTCTTGTTTAAACGGTTCCTTGTTAAACCTTCTTTGATTAAACAAACGCGTACACAATACCCACGACAATAAATACGGCGCTGGCAATAAAGCGGGTAATTTTAAGTGGAATGCGTTGCATTAGATATTCGCCTGCAAATACCACCGGTACGTTGGCGAGTAACATGCCTAGGGTCGTACCCATGGTAACCCATAATACAGATTCGAATTGTGCACCAAGCAATACGGTGGCAATTTGGGTTTTATCACCAATTTCGGCCAAAAAGAATAATACGGTTGAGGCCACAAAGGCGCCGTATTTTTGCATGGCAGAATCTTCGCTGTCGTCTTTATCGGGCACTAATAACCACAAACCCAATGCGATAAAGCTACCGGCAACCAGCCATTGGCCTAAATTACTTTGCAAGTATTGAGCGATAAAATCGCCAAACCAAGCAGAAACGCCGTGGTTTAGTAGTGTCGCGACTAATATACCAAGAATGATTGCCCACTTGTTGCGAAACTTAGCAGCTAAAAACAGCGAGAGGAGTTGGGTTTTATCACCGATTTCGGCCAGTGCCACGGTGGTGGTGGAGATTAGAAAGGCATCCATAAAAAGCTCCGGTGGGATACAAAAACATAAGGTAAACAACGACCTCCCACCAATGGAGTCGTTACTTACCTTAGGTCTTGTCAATGCCGGTATGGGCACGATGCAGCCATAAGCCATTGTGGGCTCAAGTATGTTGACTGCCTCTCTCTGCTGTGGGTTTGGTATCAAAAACACCGGTATCACTTTATGTGATTAACCCTAACTACGAGAAGACTACTCCCCCAAGGAGGACGCCATTTTATAAAACTTGAGCCGAATTGCAAGTTAGGCGTTTATTTTATTACGAAATTGCGCAAAATAAGATCTGGCAAATTTGATGGTAAAATCAGAAGCTCCTCAGGAAAGCTCAGAACGAATTGAAATTACAAAGGTATGGTGTGTATAAATTAGAAGAAGCTTTACAAAAAGCTTTACACAAAGAAAAACAACTGCGTGTGGTCGGTTTTGACGATGCTCCCTTTCAAAAAGCGCGAGGTTCTGTAGTTAATCTTTCGGGAATTATTTGTTCGAATACACGTTTTGAAGGTATGTTATGGGGAGAATTAGAAAAAGACGGTACTAATGCAACCGAGGTGTTAATTGAATTACTCACCAATAGTAAATTTTATTCGCAGCTACACCTAGTGCTAACCGATGGTATTGCTTTTGATGGTTTTAATATTATCGATTTACCTAAATTAAGCATCGCGCTTAATTTACCCTGCATTGCTGTTATGCGAAAAATGCCCAATCTAACGGCCATTAATGACGCTTTAAAAAACTTTGATGATTATACAAGCCGTTACGAATTGGTTTTAAAGGCGGGTGAAATTTATCAACACGACGCCTTTTATTTTCAATGCGCAGGTTGCAGTAGCGACACTGCCGCAAGAGCACTTATAAAGCTAACCGATACCGGTAACGTGCCAGAAGCCCTGCGCTTGGCTCATTTGATAGGCTCGGCCGTAAAAACCGGTCAAAGCGGTAAACGTGCTTAATTATTGAGAAGAAAAAATTAGCAGCCTCTAACTAAACTTTAAATACACTAGTCAGAAGCTGATGAATTATTCAGAAATTCCTAAGACAAGTTCGGCTATTGCTCTTCGCCAAACATATCTTGATTGTTAGAGTCTCTTGACGCTAGCGCATTTACCTTTGGGTTTTCAATGGCTAATGGCTTTTTACTGTCTTCGGTTTCTTCGAGCGATTCGTCGACAGCAATAAAGTCTACTTCTAGTTCGGCTTTTTCAACAAAATAGCTGGGTAATTCTGCTTTAATGGCGGGTGCTAAATTTTTAAATTCACCAACCTGTTTTACTAAATTACCTTTACCGCTTATTAATTGATTTTCCGCTTTACCATAGGCTTCGGCGGCGGTATCTATGCCTTTTTTAATTTTCTCAAAACTGGCTAAAAAAGTATTAAGCTTTTTAAAGACACCTTCTGCCTTGTTGGCAAGCGCTGCGGTGTGTTTATTTTGATCTTCGTAACGCCACAGTTGGCGCACAATATTCAAGCTTGTTAATAGCGTTGTTGGTGTGGCGACCAGTACGTTGTTTTCAATGGCTTGTTGGAACAGTGTTTCGTCGGATTTTAGCGCCTCAACAAATGCCGATTCTATGGGTATAAACATAAATACCATTTCTGGTGAGTTTAAACCTGGTAATTTGTAATAGTCGCGGTCAGCTAATTCTTTTATGCGATCACCCACGGCTTGTACGTGTTCTTTTAATGCTTGCGCGCGTTCTAAATCGTCTTCGGCGTTTACAAAACGGGTGTAGGCGTTTAACGACACTTTGGCATCAATAATTAAATGTTTATCTTGTGGTAAATACACAATAACGTCGGGTCTGCGTTTACCTTCTTCGGTTTTAATGCTCACTTCGCGTTGGTAATCTTTACCCAGTTGCAAACCACTGCGATCCAGTACGTTTTCTAAAACCAGTTCACCCCAGTTGCCTTGTAGTTTTTTTTGGCCCCGTAATGCGGTAGAAAGCTCGTGTGCTTCTGTGGTGATTTTTTGGTTTAATTCTTTAAGTTGTTGCAGCTCTTTGCGTAATAAACCTTGCTGTTCTGAATCTCGGTGATGAATTTCTTGAACTTCTTTTTTAAAGCTATCAATCGATTGCTGAAATGGATTCATTACCGCGTGTAGCGAAATTTTGCTGTTTTCTTGCAAGGCCTTGGTCTTAGCATCCAAAATCTCGTTAGATAACAGTTTAAATTGCTCCGCTAGACTATTTTTTTGTTTCTCAAAATTCTCTAGTTCGCGTTTATGACTAGCTTCGCGTTCGTTTTGCTCGGTTGCTAATTTATCGTACTGGCTTTGCAAGTGTTGGTACTTGCCTAAAAGAACGTCGTATTTTTCTTGTGCTTGTAGTACTGCATTTTTATATTCAGTGATTTGTTTACTAATTTCTTCTTCGCGACTCTCAATGGCGCGTAATTTTTTACCCTCGGTCGCTAAGGCATCTTTTAATTGATTAATAACGTCTCTGGCTTCGCGTTGTTCTTTTAAGGTTTCATTGTGACGTTGTTGTAGCTCAACGACTTGTGCTTCAACAGATTTTTTTTCGGCTAAACTGGTTTGAAGTTGTTTTTCGGTGTTGTGGTGATTTTGTTGCCACTGGGCAAGTTGCGCTTCGTATTGAGTGATTTTATCGTTTAGGTTTGCGCGTTCAGTGCTAAGTTGCTGCTCAACAAATTTGGCAGCATTTAAGCGTTCTTGCAGTTGGCCTTCGGTAATCTTTAACCCTTGCAGTTCTTGCTGCGCTGCACGTAATTCTTGTTCCCGCGCTTGGTGTTGTTCGGTGAGTAACATCAACTGGCGGTTACTTTGTTCGTAATCACTTACCGCGCTGGCGAGCTTCTTCGATTGTTTTAACAGTACGATTAATAACCATGCGCAAGTCAGCAATAACAACACAGTTATCGCAAAAAAGTACACATTTTCGCTCCCGGCTAGGGCTTCCATACTAACTCCACAGTTTTCTTACATAAAAGCGCATTGTTGAGCGCATTTGGGGTTATTTCAAGCTGAATTTCGACTAGCTTCTTATCGACGCTGCCAAGCCTACAAGGCGTATCAATGCAGACATTGTAGCCTTTTGAAGGAGCGATTCCTAATCGGTTAAAGGTTGCGCTTAATGAAAGATCTTTTACCGAGGAATTGAAAGACGTTAGAGAGCTGGACAGGTTATGTGGAGAGGTTTTTGGATTAGGAATTAAATAACATGTGGATTTATAAAAATTTCTGCCTCACGTATAAGAGGCTCTGATTAACTCATCCCTGATTTAATCGAGCTTCTTATACAAAATTAAATCAGAGATTATTAAATCAGTTTTGGCGAGTTGCTTGTTTCATTTGTCGAACATAATAGCTAATCGATTCGATAATTTCGGCTTTCGATTGAAACACGTCAATGTATTTAATCACCGAAGAGCCACTGATAACACCGTCTAGTTGAGCCTGTTTTGCCTCCAAAATTTGTGTAGGAGTGCTTACGCCAAAACCCAACAGTAAAGGCGTTGTGGTGATGGATTTAATTTTTTCGATAAACTCCTGCTTAGGCATGGTTGCAGCGAGTTCGGCGCCGGTGACTCCGGGGCGCGACATTAAATAAAAGTACGCACATTGTTGACTGGCAATTTTTTCTAAGCTGGTAAAATCAATGTTAGGTGGAATCATAAATACCGGCGCAATGTGATGTTTATTGGCGCTGTTTAAATAGGGTTCTGCCTCGTGAATAGGTACATCGGCTACTAAAATAGAGTCCACGCCAGAGCTTTTTGCCATCTGGTAGAATTGATCTAGCCCGGTTTTAAAAACCAGGTTCGCATACACCAATAGGCCAATCGCAATGTTTGGGTTTAAGGCGCGAATGCTTTCAATGATGTGAAAACATTGTTGCGTATTGACGTGATGTTTAAGTGCGCGAAGATTTGCCTGTTGTATAACCGGGCCGTCGGCTAGAGGGTCTGAGAACGGAATTCCCAATTCTAGCGCATCGCAGCCTTCATCAATTAATGCCTGAATAATGTGTAACGAGGTTTCATAGTTTGGATCACCCAGCGTTACAAAAGGCACAAATGCGAGTTCGTTATTATGTTTTAAACGCTGGAAAACCTCATCGTAGCGATTACGCATGTTGAATACTCCCAGATTCGAGAATTTTTTGTACCGTAAAAATATCCTTGTCGCCGCGGCCGGAAATGTTCACGATTATTATCGTCTCAGCGGTACATTTTTTCGCGACCTTTAGCGCATAAGCAAGTGCATGAGAAGATTCCAGTGCTGGAATAATACCTTCTTTTTCGGCCAATAGTTGAAAGGCTGCGATGGCTTCTTTGTCGGTAGCACTTACGTACTCTGCGCGTTTAATGTCGCGAAGATAGGCGTGTTCCGGGCCGATGGAGGGAAAATCCAAACCGGCAGAAACCGAATAAGATTCAAGAATTTGTCCGTCGGAATTTTGCAAAACCGGCGCTTTCATGCCAAACATAATACCGGTAGAACCTTTCATAATGGCAGCACCGTGATGATTAGTATCTACGCCTAATCCAGCCGGTTCAACGCCAATTAATTGTACGGATTTATCCGCTAAAAAATCGGCAAATATACCAATTGCGTTTGAGCCTCCACCCACACAGGCAATAACTTGGTCTGGCAATCGTCCCGCCTGTTTGATAATTTGTTCGCGGGCCTCTTTACCAATAATTCGCTGAAATTCGCGCACAATGATGGGGTAGGGATGCGGCCCGGCCGCGGTGCCTAATAAATAGTGTGAATCTTCGTAGGAACCTATCCAATCTCTAAAGGCACTGTTGCAGGCGTCTTTTAAGGTGGCTGATCCGCTGGTTACGGGAATTATTTCTGCACCCATTAATTTCATGCGAAAAACATTGGGGCTTTGTCGTTCTATGTCTTTTGCGCCCATATGAACGCGGCACTTTAAATTTAATAATGCGCAGGCGAGTGCCGTGGCGACACCGTGTTGACCAGCACCGGTTTCAGCAATAATAGATGTTTTACCCATGCGTTTGGCGAGTAGGGCCTGCGCCAATACTTGATTGGTTTTGTGAGCGCCGCCATGCAACAGATCTTCGCGCTTTAGATAAATTTTTGCGGGTGTATTTTCCGCTAGGTTTTTACACAAGGTTAATGGCGTTGGTCGACCGGCATATTCACTTAATAGGGTGCTAAGTTCTTGATTAAATGCCGGGTCTTCTACGGCTTCTATAAAGGCCTGTTCTAAATCAAGCAGTACCGGCATTAAAATTTGCGGTACAAACATACCGCCGTAGTCGCCAAAATAAGGGTTTATCAGAGGTAACATTAACGCAAAGCCCCGTGTTGAGAAATTGGATAGGTTCCATACAATAAATTATCGCAGGCGTTCTCTAAGTCTGGCTGCATCATCAAATGACTGCCAATAAGAAAGCCATTAGCGTGGGCGCTTAGCTTGCAAATATCTTGATAATCCGTAATGCCTGATTCAGAAATTATGGCGCTGCGATGATCTATATTTTGGGAAAGTTCGACGGTTTTATTGATGTCAGTTTGCAGTGTTCTTAAATCACGATTGTTTATGCCGACAATTTTGGGTTTCAGTATTTTTGCACGTTCTAATTCGTCGAAATTACTGATTTCTGTAATGATTTCCAAACCCAGTTGATCGGCTAAGGCATGCAAACGCCGATACTGATCATCCGATAAAATTGAAAGCATCAGCAGAATCGCATCCGCGCCTAGAAGCGCTGCCAGTTTTATTTGATATTCATCGATGATGAAATCTTTGCACAAAATAGGTAAGCGTGTTAACGATCTTGCCGCGGCTAAATTGTGAAAGCTGCCGTGGAAATATTCTTCGTCGGTTAATACAGAGATTACACTGGCGTGTTTGTTGTATATGTTAATGATATCCGGTAGATGAAAGTGTTGGCGAATTATACCTTTTGAAGGGCTTGCCTTTTTACACTCCAAAATAAAAGTAGGGTTGGGTTTTTTGAGGGCGTCAAAAATTTTAAAAGACAGTCTTTTAGGTTTTGGATCTATAAATCCATAACTCGATTTTAGCTGTTTTACGTGTTCTCGTTTTGAAAATACAATTTTTAATAACGTGTTTTTACCGTTCATAATTTTTCCAAAAACTAAAAGTTAATGATTTTACCGCGTTCAAAACTAATCAGTAACTAAGCCTCAGTTGCTAGAGATTCTTGTTGTAAAAACGAATAAATCTAATTGTAGGCTCCAACGAGTTGTCTTAAGAATAGCTCCGGCTCACCATTGTTAATGACGTCGAGCGCCGCACGTGTAGCTTGAGGCAGCGTTTTAAAAACTTTGGCGGCTACTAATAATAACCCGGCGTTAGCGGCAACTATTTGTTTAAATGTTAGATCTGCACTTCCGTTTAAAACTGCTTTTTCGGTGAGCACTATATTTTTGGGTTTGTTACAAATAATGGCGCTCCAAGGTTTTACCGATAAATTGACCGAGCTTGGTGTTAGATTGTGCTGCACCACTTTTTTTTGATTAATTTCGGTTATTTTGGTCGCGGCATGCAGTGAAAAACCCGAAACACCGGGACTATAGACAATGAACGCTCGCTCTATAGAAAAGGTGGCAAAGCATTCGGCAATAGGTTTAATTAAATTAGGATTGTCTATACAAATAAAATATACGTTTGCCCGTAGCGGATTATCCAGTATTGAGAAAATTCCTTCGATATAGTTTTGATGTTTGCTTGCGTGATTGACAATTTTTTGTTTGTAGACCTTTTTATGCCCCTTAGTTAAGACCGATTTCTCGCGTCTATTGTGCCGTTCGTGTAGAAAGTTTGAATGTATGTACCCAAACTTGAATTGGTTTAGACTACTAAGAGCATAATTAAATACAGAATTTTCAGTTAAGCGGTTTTCTAAAAAGCCCTTGTGCAATTGCTGGCCAATGTAACTGTGTTGATTTACTGTATAATCGCGAATAAAAATATAGGCGCCTAAATAGGCGGCCACCAAACTTGCCGTTAACGTAATGTTAATGGTTTTATTGTTATGTTCGAAAACAGTAACTTCTACAATGGGATGTTTAACATCTTGAAAGCTAGCATTGTAGTTTTGTTGAGACAGCCACTGTTTTATGTTTGCAGCAAATTCTGGTTCTGTTTGTCCAGTAATTTTATTGGCGACGAGCATAATTGCTAATTCGTGAGGATCAATCTCGCCATTAAAAACACCGTGTAGTATCTCGTGGGATTCACTGGCACTTATATTTAAATGGTCTTCAAACAGCAACTTGAGCCATTGAGGATTCATGTTGCTCCAAAGTTAAATAATTAACGGTATTTTCAAGCAGTTTTTGCCCGTAGATAGTTAAGATCGATTCTGGGTGAAATTGAAATCCAACCACTTTCTTGGATTCGTTCGCAATGGCCATCACTAATGAATCTTGAGAAACCGCGATAATATCTAAATCGGGGGGAATCGCCGTGGCAACTAAGCTATGATATCTGGCCACCTTTATGGTGGACGATAAGCCTGAGAATATAGGATGAAAGCTGTGATAGATATCGCAGGCCTTGCCATGTACCACCATGGGTGCACGTTCAACTAAACCGCCAAAATGTTGCACCAATGCTTGATGACCTAAACAAATACCAATAATTGGTACCTTGCCAACCACCAAATTAATTAGCTCCGACATACAGCCGGCGGTTGTCGGGTTACCTGGGCCGGGGCTTAGCATCAGTAGGCGTTTTTCAGGTTCATCCAATAAATGTTCGGCTATTTTCGTTGCTGGCACATTATTACGAAATACAGTGACGTCGTGATTCATCAATTGTAATTGTGCGACCAGGTTGTAGGTAAATGAATCGAAATTATCCAATAAAATAATTTTCATACACCGCCTCCAGTTTTTATGGCATTGATAACAGCTTGCGCTTTGTGTCGCGTTTCATCCGTTTCAGACTGTGGGTCGGAGTCAAACACAACGCCCGCGCCTGCTTGAATACAGGCAATGTTGTTTTTAACAAAGGCGCTGCGAATTACGATGCAAGTATCCATGTTACCGTTGCTATCAAAATAACCAACAGCACCGCCGTAGCTGCCACGACGTTTATTTTCTACAATGCGAATAAGTTCTGCGGCGCGTATTTTTGGCGCGCCTACTAAGGTGCCCATATTCATGCAGGCTTGGTAAGCGTGAAGTGTATCGAGATCTAAATTTAAAGTGCCGGTGACTCGGCTTACCAGATGCATCACATGAGAATAGCGATCGACCTTGAGTAATTCAGGTACACAGCGTGTGCCAGGTTCGCTAATTCTGGCTACGTCGTTGCGGGCCAAATCCACCAGCATCATGTGTTCGGCGAGTTCTTTATTATCTTGTCTAAGTTCTAATTCAATGCGGCTGTCTAAATCAGAATTTAATTCGCCACTTTGGGTTTTACCGCGGGGTCGTGTTCCTGCAATTGGGTAAACCTCTATAACTCGGTTTGATGCTTGGTATTTTAAAGCGCTTTCCGGAGAGGCGCCGAACAAGACAAAATCACTGGTTTTGAGATAAAACATGTAGGGGCTGGGATTGGTGATTTTTAACATGTAGTAAGCATTAAACGTGTTATAACAAGGTACATAAAATGCTCTTGATGGAACCACCTGAAATACATCGCCAGCAATAATATTGTCTTTTAAGCGCTTAACCGTGTCGCTAAAGTCTGGGTCTGAAACATTGCTCTCTTCTACGCAATCGATAGATTTAATGCTTCGGTTATAGTGAATGTCTTGCTGACAAATCTCTTGGATATAAAGATTGCGATTATCAACAGTGGCATTATTTTCGATGTGTCCATTGTTTGGAAAAATATGCGATATTATTTTAGTGGTTTTATGCTGGTGATCGATAATAATTTGAGTTTCACTGACATAAAAAATGTAATCCGGGCAATCATTAAAATCAGTGTCTACCTGCGGTAAACGCTCAATATTACCAATTAAATCGTAAGCAAATACACCTGCGACCATTATGGGTTCTTCGCCATCTTCGATAGTTATGGCGTTTAAAAACAATCGAAGTGGTTCAAAAACTGTTTTGTGCAGCAGGCGTTTTTCTTCATCTAAATTTGCGTCTGCGCGAGTAAACTCAAACCGTGCGGTTTTTTCAGTGGCTTCACTTAGGTAGTCAACCAAGTAATCACACAAAGATTTTAATAAATTGTTGCCGTTGTTTGACAGGCTTACGACGCTGATAATTAGGTCGTTGCAAGTTATTTTTAGTGCCGCATCTATAATGAGTATGCTTTTAAGGCGATCTTTACTGGTGACATCTGCCGATTCAAGCAGTACAGATTCTTGATTATCTTCTACAAGCGTTTGAAACACATCAAGTGGTTGTTCTTGATAATAACCGGTCCTTTCGATTGCTCGGGCCGTTAATTTTTTACTCGACAACCGGTTTATATCAAACATGTCGAATACCTTTATTTGTCTGTATTAATTGATATGTGTTTATCGATAAACATTTATTTTTGTAGTGGCTATAGAAACTTTTGGTTAACTCATCCGTGAATAATTCGGAAGTCAGAAATTAAAAGTGTAATTTCCAATCTCTATACAATTTCAACCACTTACAGTTCCTGAAACTAGCGATACATGCCATTGTCTCGGGAAGCTCTGGGTTAATCAGAGTTTTCTATAAACTGTTATAAAAAGCTTTTATTAATGTTAATTTTTTAGCTTATCACTGCGTATCGTTATTAATTTGTACATCAAGTAATAATTTCTTCTAGGGCCTCTAATGGATCTTCTAGGGCCCCTAATAGATATAAAAGCCTCTAACTAACCGCTCTACCAGTTGGTGTAAACATTAGTAGCACGTTATTAATGGTTGGTCGTTCTTTACTCAAAAATCAAAGCAACTTGGATTTTGCGTCTTCTTTTTAGACTGAGGGTGCTTTTAGTGTGTGACATAAAAAATTTTTGTCACAGGTTGGTTTATGGCTGGGTCTAAATCAGTGTCCGGGCAGATACATAAATAGGTCGTGTGAGAAGTAACGGAGATAAATAGATGAGTTTTTGCACATTCGGTACTTTTCATCGACTACAGAATAAAAATTATTGCTCAATATGGGAGTAGACCATGCTTCATAGCCTCTTCAAATATAATCATAACAACCATCAAAAAAATAAATCTAATAAAAACTTAATTGCAGTAGGGATTTTAGCGACACCGTTAATGTCGCTAAGTAGTGTTGCAGCACCATCGATAGAATCTCTTGCTTTTGAAGATATACGCGAGCGTTTCGCACCTAATTTTGAGATGTCTGGATCATCATTTATGCCGGGCATGGGATTTATCGATTTTGATAACGACACTTGGGTTGATATTTATGTATCTAACGGTTTTGGCAAACCCAATGCGTTATATAAAAATTTGGGCAATGGCCGTTACGTTGATGTAGCGGCAGCAGCGGGTGTTGATAGCCTTGGTTTTACTACCGGTGTTGCCGTTGGTGATGTGAACAACGACGGCTTTGACGATCTTTACGTTGCATCTATGTCGGTGCTAGGCGACGGTGTAGCGCAAGCTAACGGCCCAGATGCGCTTTATATCAACAATGGAGATGGTACCTTTCGCGATGTTTATGCTCAGTCGGGTATTGCGGAATCCGATACCAGTACGTCTGTAGGTTTTATCGATATTGATAACGACGGATTTCTCGATATTGTAGTTGGCCGATTTATCGATTTTGACGTGTTCGACCGCCAAGCTAATCGCACCAATCCAACCGTGCGCAGTCATCTTTATCGCAATAATGGCGACTTAACCTTTACCGACGTAACCGAGCAGGCCGGTATTGGTGAAGACTTTTTGACGTGGTCGATCGCAAATTTCGATTTCGATAACGACGGCGATACCGACATTATTTTGGGTCACGAACAAGGGCCTATTTCAATATTCAGTAATGATGGTTTGGGCCATTTTACGCAAATTGAAAATACCGGTGACCTACATAATTACGGTGCTTGGATGGGACTTTCCGTTGGTGATTACAACAACGACGGCCTTCAAGATCTTTATGCGTCAAACATCAGTGATTTGTGGGTAACACGTGATCCTAGTCGGCCAGAAATATTTGTGCCACCGCCAGAAACCTGGGACATTCCTTGGCCAACCTTATTTAGAAATAACGGTGACGGTACCTTTACCGATGTTGGCGAAGAGGCCGGAGTGAAAATTCCTACAGAATTCTCTTGGGGTACTTTTTTTACCGATGTTAACAACGATGGCTGGCAAGATATTTATTTAGCGCAAAACCTTGCTCCGGTTGGAGTTATTGGTGATGGCCCTAATGGCGCAGGCCCCGGACGGTTGTTCCTTAACCAAGGTGACGGAACCTTTATTGATGTTTCTGAGGCGTCGGGTGCTGCCAATGTTGATGCCAATGGCGCATGGTTAGATGCACGTGGTACTGCAAAAGCCGATGTGAACAAAGACGGAAAAATGGATTTTTATGTGGTGAATACGCCGCAATATCCGGTCGGTAATTTAACGGATGCTATTCCCGGAACTGGTATTGGCCATTTATTTGTAAACACTAGCACATCAAGCAACAATTGGTTGCAGCTGCGGTTAATTGGTCAAAATGGCAATAACCTAAATGCTGTTGGCGCAAAAGTAGAACTTGTTACTCTCAATAAAAAATCAACCTTGCCTACGCAATATCAACAAATTGTTGGTGGAACCAGTGTGTATTCGGCCAATGAGCGCTTATTACATTTTGGTTTGGCAGATACCAAGCGAGCAGCGTTAAAAATTACTTGGCCGAACGGTAAAACACAGTTGGTAAAACGTGTGAAAGCGAATCAAAGAATTACCGTAGTTGAAGGTTGTGACAAGCCTATATCGGAAGCCAAATTAGAAAAATTTAGTAATTATCAACAAGCCATAAGCCTGCTTTGTCGATAAAAGTATTGGTTACAGAAATTTAAGATCTTTTTAATTGTTGTAAATAAATTTATATAAATACGTGCATTTATGTACGTATTTATGATGTTAACTGCTGAGGAGTAAATTATGTACAAACTTTATCATTTTCCATATTCACAACACGGTCGTCGCGTAGTTTCTTTGCTAGAAGAAGCGGGCATTCCTTATGAAATTAGAAGTGTGGCAATGATGGAAGGCGAACATATGTCACCGGAATTTCTAAAAATTAACCCCAATCACCAAATTCCCATTTTAGAAGACGGCGATTTTAGACTGACTGAATCAAATGCTATTTTGCGTTTTATTTGCAACGAGCATAATCTTACCCAATGGTACCCAACCGACGCTAAACTTCGAGCAAAAGTAGACCAATGGTTAGACTGGAACCAAACTCGATTGGCGCCAACCGTTACCGATATCGTATTAAACAAAGTGTTTTTTGCACCCAATGGCGATCAACAAGCCATTGAACGCGGCGAAAAAAATCTTCCAGAACTGCTCGATATTCTAGAAGGCGCTTTGTCTAACTCCGATTACTTGGTCGGTAATCGTCCAACCATCGCAGATCTATCTGTTGCCTCAAACCTTTTCCATCTGGGTTTTGCAGAAGTAAAACCAACTGGAAAAACAGAAGAATGGTACCGTCGTATTTTTGATATTCAAGGCTTTCAAAAATCACTACCACCTAAAATGTAACAAAACCGGCGCAAGCCGGTTTTATCTTTTCGTCGATACGTCCTACCTTTTTAAAGGTATATCTACAGTAAATCTTCATATTCTGGAAAATTACTGCCTTCACCACCTTGTGATCGATACGCCTCTTTCAAATCTTCAGCAGCGTGGTCATAGCTATGAAGCAATTCTTGAATCTCAGCCTTGTCACGCACAGTCTCAGACTCAAGTAATCTTTCAAAATATTCAACCTGCTTTTGAACGGCTTGAATACTTACCATTAATGTCGATAGGTTTAAATTACTCATTAGCTTGTTTCCGTTTTTGACTGTCTGCGTTTCTGGCTAATTGATCTAAAAGTTGAATAAATCGGCTTTTAGGCATATCAAAAATTGGACTAATTGAAAACTGGGTTTTTCCTTATTTAGGACCATATTCTTTTTCAAACTCCATTTTTAAATAACTAATAACTCCCTCAAGACGATCGATATCTTCGGCAACATCCGCGGCTTCGTTTTCATCTAAAGAGTCTAAGTAAATGGCAATACTTGATGCTAACTTTTCCTCCAGTGCTAAAATAACCAATCGCCAATCTCCCATAATCATGGGAATAGACAAGCCATCTAATTTATCCATTACTGATCTCCAATAGTGCTTTTGTCCATTTCTTTCATGGAATTCAGAGGGTGGATGGCTTTGTTACTGATTTATTTAAGATTTTATCAGTAGCTGTTCTTTGAGGTCGCCGCTAAATTTCAGATTGCTTGAAGCTCATCGACTCTATCTAAAGATATTCGCAAGGTCTAACCAGCTGGTTTAAATGAATCTCCGCATTTGGTCTTGTTTGTGGTATTTTTGTCTCTTAAAGGTACCTTGGATGGTTCTTATATTGCCTATTCATAGTTTTATGCGTTAGATCGCAATTGGTTACGTATTTTTTATTGGGGTATTTTTATTTATATGGTAAGTGAGCTTCGTTTTGTCGATTTAGATGTGGTCAACAAAAAACGTTTAAAAGATTTGTTAAATAAAAAAAATATTCGTACTCATTTGATGGGTCACGATGAATTTACCGATAGCAGTTTGCAGGAATGGATTGATGGTAAACAGCAGGTTAATGCGCAACCGGGTTGTCGTGTGCAGGCGGTTTTGGTTGAAGGGCAGCTGGCGGGTTGGTGTGGTATTCAGTTGGAGAATGGTAATCCTGAAATAGCCATTGTTATTGATCAGAAGTTTTGGGGATTGGGCCGCAGAATTTTTGAGCAGCTAATGAATTGGGCAGAGGAGTTCAAACATGAGTTCGTTTTTATTCACTTTTTGGAGACGCGCCCCGAGTACCGGTTTTTGAAAAAAATCTCGGAGTCTGTTTATGAAACAACTTTATACAACCATAAGTTTATGACCTATAAAATTCCTGTCAAAAGATAGGTTTTTGATTTTGTTTGGCGCTGTTACATTTTGCTTTTGCAGGTAACGGCGTTTTATTGGATTAAATTCGTGTGCGCTCGTTTTTTGTTTTTATTATCTTTGATAATGCGGTGTGTAGTGATCAGAGATTCTGTAGAGCGTTGGTTTGTATCGTCTGTTTTATTCGTTCTTTTATTTCATCTTCTTCATCTCACTTTCTTCATCCGATCTTCATCCCATCTTCTTCACATGATCTTTTTGTACTCTTTCTAAATTTCAATGTTTGATCGTAAATTGACTAAGTGAATACTTACTATAAAAACTTTGATTAATTCTTCCCTGATTTAACGAGAGTGCAAAAGTTAAAATGCGATATTCAATCTGTTTACCATGTTAATTGCTTATTTTTTCTGAAGTTGGCAACGCTTTCCTACATTGCTAGAAGTTTTAAGGACAATCAATATGTCTTAGTCGTGTATCTAAAATCGCGTCGGTGCAAGTGTGGTGGTCGAAGGGTTTGTTGTTAAAAATATTTCTCATCTTTATTTATCTGTGTGATGCTGACTTTATAAGTTTGTGTTTTTTATAAGTTGTGACTGTTTGTTTTGTCAGTAATGAATTTTTTGGCAATGTGAATTGTTGTGGTGAATTGATATAAATTTTTTTGCGAAAATAAAATGCTTGTGAGCGTGAGGTTTCAACTTTTTTAAAGTGATTTTTTGGGTTCGTGGATAGCTGTTACTTATGCTAGGCTGCTTGATTTTGTTTTGTGTATTAGCAGTAATGAGATGCCTATTTCTAAGGGGTTGATTTAATTTTTAAATTAAACCAAAAAATATTCTGCGAGATTTTTTCGGTTGTTCGTTTACTTCTGAACAATGTTCCGTCTGAGTAATGTTTTTCAAGACAGTTTTTGTGAAAAATAAATATTGTGGTGCTTTGATGCTGCTGTTTTTGTAACCGCCTGTTTGTTATTTGGGTTATTAACCAATTCTTTCGGTGTAAACGCTCAGAGTTAATTCGCTTTTTTATCTTAATATTTTTTTATTTGCTGATTTTCGCGCCAAAAGTAACGCTTACCTTTTGTAATGTGGGTGGTTTTTATTCGTGCTCAATTTTTGAATAAAAATATACGGCGTATTGGAAATTTTTTTCAGGAGAGTTCGTTGCATTTATTAAGTGCAGCGATATTTATAGTAGTTGTATTAAATAATAAAAACTAAATTTTTATAACCTTGGTTGTAAATTACCGTGCATTAATCTGTATTATCTGTTTGGAGATTACTCTTAAAATGTTAAACCATAAAAGCAAAGTTGCGGCACTTGGTGCTGGCTGTGTGCTTTTAGCATCTGCGGTTGGTCAAGCCTTCGCAGCTGATGCAAAAGCGTCCACAAATGAGTGGGTACAGTCCGGGGATTATCAAATGATGGTTCGTCAACCTGTTCAGTTCGATCGCACTTCTGAGCGTTTGGATGAATTATTGTTGAAGATGCCAAAAGTACAAAAATCAGCAACTCCACGTCCTAGCCGTGAAGTTCCTAACAAATTTAACGCTCGCACTCCGGTTTCTGCATCAGCTGCAAGCGCTAACTATGTTGACCCAATGGCTGGCGTTGCGCCAACGCCTTTAACACCAACTGGCGGTGTTAGCGTTCCTGGTCCTGGCAGCGACGACAACGCCAACGTTTTAGGCTTCCGCATTGCTCCGCCTGACGTTACTGGTGACGTTGGTCGTGAGTTTGTGGTTTCTTACACAAACTTGGTTTGGACTTACTACAACAAATCCGGCGCCGTAGTTGGCGGTCCTTTCCCTGGCAATAGCTTCTGGGCAGGTTTCGGCGGTCGTTGTGAATCCGATAACAGCGGTGACCCAATCGTAATTTACGATCACTTGGCAGACCGTTGGGTGTTCAGCCAATTCGCGGTTGACCAAGCTCCGTTCTTACAATGTTTCGCCATTTCTGAGACTAACGATCCGGCCGGTCCTTACACTCGTTACGCCTATGAAATCGTTCCTGGCGACTTTAACGACTATCCAAAAATTGGTCTTTGGAGTGACGGCGCAGGTCAAAGTGCTTACCACGCGACCTTCCGTCAATTCACCAACGGTGCAACCTTTGGTGGTATCGATGCGGTAGCGTTTGATCGTGATGCCATGCTTGCTGGCGATCCAAATGCATCATTTGTTGTGTTCCGCATTAACACTAACGCTAACCCAGACGGCATTCAGCCAGCTCACATTGATGGCGGTGCTCCAGCACCTACCGGAAGCTGTGGTCTATACGGCGCCGCTCTTGAAAGTCGACGTACCGACGGTTACCTATTCTGGGAATTCTGTACCGATTGGGATAACCCAGCGAACTCTACCTTCGATGCTAAGCCATTATTGTCGCAAGGTGTTCCAAGCTGGCGTGGTGTTGGTTCTGCGTCTCAGCCTGCTCCTGGTAGCTCGCTAGACAGCCTAGACAACTTCACCATGTACCGTTTCTCTACGCGTAACTTCCCAGGTCAAGGCATGAAAGGTGTTTTAACTCACACCATTAACGCTGGTCAAAACGTTGCGGGTATGCGTTGGGCGACCTTTGATATCAGTAATCCTGATGCGATCTCTGTAGACGATACTGGTACCCTTGGCCCTGGCGACGGCATTCACCGTTGGATGGGTGCGGCGACTTTCGACCAAGTTGGTAACATTGGTTTAGCCTACACTGCATCAAGCAACTCTTTGTTCCCATCTGTTCGCTTCACCGGTCGTGAAACTACTGACCCTGCTGGTACCCTTCAGCAAGAAGCAACGTGTGTGGACGGAACTGGTGTACAAACTGGCGTAAGCCGTTGGGGTGATTACTCAACTACTGCGGTTGACCCAGTTGATCAATGTACTTTCTGGACTTTCCAAGAATACGTTGAGCTAACCGGTAACTTCCAATGGAACACCCGTGTATGTAGCTTCAGCTTCCCATCTTGTACCAGCGCCGCTGCTCCTGCCGCGTCTGAAGTGGTTGCTGCTGAATAATTTAATCTCGAATTAAATTATGCAAATAAAAAGCCCGGCAGAAATGTCGGGCTTTTTTTATTTACATCTATCGAAAAACAATAGCGTAACTATTTTTAAGTAGATTTTTATACGAAGGCTTTTTTATCGAAGGCTTTTTTTAACCGAGGATTTAATTGGCGCCAGATTTAAAAGGAGACTCCAATTTATAGGAGTCTCCACGTAATTTTACTTGGTGTATTTTGCATACACGTAAGGAACCATAACCGCTAACTGACCGCGATCGAGTTTAATTTCAAAATACTTTTCTACATCTTTATAAGTATCTTCTGGGTCTTGATCTAAGGCGAAAACTTTTTGGAAAAATTCGCCAATGCCAGCTGAATTATCAAAGTGGAAAGCCACGTCGAATTCGGCAATTTCGGTGCTCGATGCTTTAGCGAAACGGCCAATATTGAGAAGGCGAGAATACGATGGGAATAATGCTTGGTGACCTGTTTCAGTAATATTATCAACAACTTCGTCAAAATAGCGTTGAATACTGGAGTTATCGGCGAAGTCACCCATACAAAAATAGCCACCGGGTTTTAATTTACTCATAGCATTTTGCGTAATGCCAATTTGGTCTTCCATGTGATGCCAGCCGCCTAGCGAAACCGCTTTATCACAACTGTTGTCGGCTACCACACCAGTATCGGTAATGTAACGAATGTGATCGAAGCGTTTATTTTTTTCGCGATTTAAATGCAGTGTGCGTGGTGCAATGTCCTGCGCAAATAAAGTGCCTTTTAAATTAAGCGCTGCAATTTTTTGTGTTAAAAATCCAGTGCCTGCCGATATTTCTAAAATTACATCCTTCGGTTGAACATCAAGTGTTTCCATTAACCAGTCGCCGTCTTTACGAGCATCTGGATAGGTTGCAATGGCGTAATCGTAAGATTGAGCGATAATGTTAAAACGTGAGTCATCGATTGCAGTTTGCATGTTTATCTCCAAGAATTAAGTAGGCAAATTTAATTAAAAACTTTAAATAGTAATGAGTAAAAAAATTAAATAGAGAAGGGTCGAACGGTTTAAAAAAATTAATTAAGTGCAGGCGACTACCTCGCCTTTGCGATTGTCTTGCAAAAAATAAATATCGGCATCGTTATTGTTGTCAATAATTCCCGGTACTTGAAACCCATAAACAACTAAAGATACATCCCCCGCTTCCAAACCGTGTGGTGTGCCGGGCGGAATATTAATAATGGAGTGTTTTTGAATGGGTCGACGAGATTCGCCAATCAGAGCAAATCCACTGCCTTCTATTACCAAAATAATAGCGTGGCCTTTTTTGTGAATGTGAGGATCGAGCACTCGGTGCGGTTCGATAACAACATATTCGCAACCTACGCCGTCCATGCCAGAGCCATCCAGAATCCGATGCATAACAAAGCCTTCTAAACTGAGTTTTGGGCTCTCATCGATGGAGCGAATATTCCATTGGCTTTCTGTTTGACGCTCGGGTGCAACCATAATTTAACTCCTTAAAAATTGTGCAGACGATTTTTAAATTGATTGAGCGCTTTAATTGAAGCTCTACCCACACACGCTCGTACGCCTTGAGTATGTCCACTGTGAAAGCTGCTGAGCGGTAGCACTGTTATGCCTAAATTCAGTAGCTTCAGTGTAAGCTCAAACGATGTATAGTTTTTGTGATAAAAGCACACGTAAAAGCCATCATTGGGTAAGTATATTGAATGAGCTGGGTTTAAATGATTTACGTTAGTGAGCGGTATTACTTTATGATTTGCTAGCGGCGGCTTTTGTTCTAATAATGTAAATCCACTTGCTGTTAGTAACTTTTTAAAAAATTTAGATCGAGTTGTGTAGCGGTTTAGCTCTAGCTCAATATTAATTTCACGATTGTTAATCTTCTTTAATGTATCGGCAACGGCGTGTTGTGCGCTATGAGGTGCACCCGCGGTGGTGTTAAAAATAAATGTCGCGCAGGCTTTTTGAATAGATTGTGTTGAAAATAAATGCTCTAAATCGGGATAGGTTTCGTGTTGTAGCCCATCGGATATACCAATTAAACCAATACGCTCACCGGCATAACTCAGTATTTTTGAGCTGCTAAAAACCATTAAATATTTAGACGTAAATTGGCCAATGGAAGGAATTTTAAAAATATTGCCATTGTCTTGAGTGAGCATACCCAGATAAGTCATGTCTTCAATGGGTGTTACCTGGTATTTTTCGCAAAGTTGTGCAATGGCTGCTAATTCTTTTGGCGATAAAATGCTCCATAAAGGATTGCTTGGGCTTGCCCACACAATTGCTGCTATTTTATGTTGTGCAAAGTGTTCCTGTATTTGTTCAACGAGTTCGTTATCGCGATAGAATGTAGTATCGATGCATAGAATTTTTTTACCTAATGATTTCCCTTGGCTTAACATGGGCGGGTAACCCGGTGTTAAATATAAAATTGAATCTTTATTATTTTGAATGCCACTCGCTAAGGCCTGCGCAACATACAATGCTTGGGTGCCGCCGCAGGTTGCAAAAAGATTTTTTTTAGTGAAGCGCAGATGGGTGCGGTCATTAATAAATACCGACATTTCTCTGCGTAAAGACTCTGTGCCAATATGCGGCGGGTATGCCCTGGCGGTAATGCCATTAGAAATATTTGATTTTTGCACATCTATGCAATTGGGTAGAGTTCTTAAGCCAGGAACACCGAAATCCATGCGAATAAATTGCGCACCGGTTGTATTTTCTAAGTGATCGATGGCTTGCCAGAAGTCTTCTACATTAAAGTTTTTAGGGTCTAAATTTAGCGATTTAAAACTGAAGGATGATAAGTTCGCGTCTGATTTTTTCTGCACGAGTGTGTTATTAGCTACCGTCATTATTATCGTTCTCCAATTTTTTGGAGGTTTATTGGTTTAGTAGCTTAGACTCGTTCATGATATTTTCTGTGACAGAAAATTTTTTAAATAATGCTTCGATTCAATTTGTGCCAATGAATTTTTAAATTTTAAAATAATCGTAATAAGCTGGGTATTTAATGGCTAATTTTGAAATTTGCTTTTTGATATAAGTTAAATGTTTCATTGTGTTTGTCAGGCGATCAATTTTTGAGTATGGCCGGTATTTTATGGCTATGATGGTTACATGTATAACTGTTCAGTTTTTAAAAATATTTTTTATATCTCATTCTGCTATACGTACTAAAGTGAGTTATGGAAATGTGAATTGTTAGACTGGTTTGTCAGTAGACTTTCATTTTTATAAGATTATTATGCAAATTCCTTCATCTTAGTATCTTGTTTGTGGTGCAAACCTCTATGAGACTGGTTTTATCTTATCGACACTCCCCAATACGGTTATCGTTTGGTAGTTTAGTTGTCATTATGGTGTGGGAACCTTTGGCTTGATGCAAAATTACGAGTGTAATTTCACGCAATAGTTGCAAGAGAATTTTTTAACTTAACCCGTTAGTCGTTACAATGTAGCGTTAAACAGCTTTACTTTGAGAGCTGTATTTCGTGGAGGTAGAGTGCTTTAAGACCAAAGTAATTTTAAAACCAAAGTACTTTGAACATTAGAGTTATTTCGAGATCTCAGATTGGGAATTTTTTAGCAATTTAAATTGCATCGTAATGGTTGCTAATAATTTGTATGGGCAGTTAGCAGTTAATAGTAGCAATGTTGTGAGTGAACAATGTTGTGAGTGAACAACGTTGTGAGTAAATAGTGTTATGAGTAAATAGTGTTATGAGTAAAAAATGTTGGCAAAGATGGTTTAAAAAATAGATGAAAAAGTCAACAAGGTTTTAAAAGAAACAGGATTTTAAAAGATAAGTTTAGTCATTGTAATTAAAAAAATATAACAATAAATATCCTGTTGTGTAAGTGGATTTTAAAATAAAAAGGTATTTATATGGAAAATTCAGCTCTCAATGCAGATTTAGATGCCCTTGTGTTAGACGCTCAATCGGGGAATCAATCTGCATTAAATGAGGTATTGCTTCAATTACAGCATAAAATGTACAACATTGCATTGCGGTTTTTTTCAAATCCTCATGACGCAGAAGACGCATGTCAAGAAATTAATATTCGTATCGTTAAAAATATTCACAGTTTTAAAGGTGAAAGTAAATTTACCACATGGGTGTATAGGTTGGCTTACAATCTATTAATTTCGCTAAAAAACAGTAAAAAAAGCGAAAATTCACTGACCTTTGAGCAGTTTGCCGAAGGTATTTATATTGATATTAACGACCATGACGAAGCCGAAGTTGATAAGCCAGATTATCAACAATTATTGCAAGAGGTAAGGGTTGCCTGCACCTTGGCGTTATTGCAGTGTTTAGACGACGAAGCACGAATGACGTATATTCTGGGCGAAATTTTTGAAATGGATCACTCCGATGGTTCCCAGGTGATGAATATCTCTCAAGATAATTACCGTAAAAAATTATCTCGGGCGCGCTCTAAAGTGAATGAAGTGACTATGCAACATTGCGGTTTGGTGAAAGAGTCAAATCGCTGTCGTTGTCATAAACAGGTCAGTAAATCTATGAATATGGGACGCTTGAATCGAAACAATTTGGTATTCGCCAGTGACCGCAGCCATCCCGAGCGTTTTCCCGAAGTGTTAAAAATGATTCGCGATTTACAAGAATCGCAACGTACCGCCGAATTATTAAGAAATGTACCCAGCGATGAAAATAATGAGAAATACATTAATTGGGTTCACGCAACGGTTGCCTCGGTGAATCACCGCTCGACCGCAAATGGCACCCAGGTCACGGCGTAGACACTCTTTAATTCTTAATTCTTAATTCTTAATTCTTAATTCAATTCGCAAAAAACGCCTTTTAATAAGGCGTTTTTGTTTGCTCGTTTGATATGTGCTATTTCGTTTGATATGTGCTATTACACAGGAAGTTTGGCGGTATTTTCGTGGGTAATTGAGGTCTTCTCTTCCCAGTCGTAACACATTTCATCGGCAGGGTTTCGCTGTCCGGTTTCGCCCACTTTAACGGCGGGAACTCCGGCTACAATTGCGTGTGGTTCTACTTCTTTGAGTACCACGCTACCGGCACCAACCAAGGCGTTTTCGCCGACAATAATGTTGCCGAGAATTTTTGCACCCGCGCCAATTAAAACGCCACGGCGGATTTTTGGGTGCCGGTCGCCGCTTTCTTTGCCGGTGCCACCAAGGGTTACCGATTGCATAATCGATACGTGATCATCTACGCGAGCGGTTTCGCCAACCACAATACCGGTGGCGTGATCGAACATAATGCCTTTACCAATAACCGCCGCCGGATGTATATCCACAGAAAACACCACAGAAATTCTGTTTTGCAAAAACAAGGCGAAAGGCTTACGGTTTTGATTCCACAGCCAATGGGCAACTCGGTAAGCTTGTAAGGCGTGAAAACCTTTGTAATACAAAAAGGGAGTCGAGAATTCGTCGCAGGCCGAATCTCTTTTAAGCACGGCGTCTAGGTCGTAGGCGACGGCTTCTGAGAAGGCAGTTGCATTGGCTTCGAAGGCTTCTTCGATGACTTCGCGGATCAACAGTGCTGAAGCAGTTGGGCCGTCAAGCTTGCTGGCCAGTATGTAACTGAGCGCTGCCATAGGCGATGTATGGTTGAGTATGGTCGCGTGCAAATAGCTCGCAAGAATGGGTTCTTGATGGGCGTTAATCATCGCCTCGCGACGAATATTCTCCCAAATTTCTTCGATCACATTGAAGCTCCAAGTGTAATTTTCTCTGAGGTTGCTCTTAGTTTTGGCCTTTTGATGGTTTTTCAAGAATTAGACCAATTTATATACATTTCTTGCCGATGATGGTTCTTGTTTGCGACCTAGTCGATAAGGTCGCTATTGCTGAGTTGTGGTGGCGGCTAACTGCTACCACAAAGCCGATTACCACAAAGCCAACGGTGGTTCTTGCATGGCGGAAAATTGTTCGCGCAGCTCTAAAATATGTTCCGACCAATATCGCGCGCTGTTAAACCATGGAAAATTCATTGGAAACGCGGGATCATTCCAACGGCGTGCCAGCCAAGCCGAATAATGCATGATTCGTAAAGTGCGCAAGGGTTCAATCAATACTAATTCGGCGTGATTAAAGTCGCAGAATTGTTGGTAACCGTCTAAGACTTCATCAAGTTGAGAGGTTTGTTGCACGCGATCGCCCGACAATAACATCCACAAATCTTGTACCGCAGGCCCCATTCGCGCGTCATCAAGGTCAACAAAAAAAGCGCTGTCGTCGCGCCATAAAATATTGCCGGGGTGGCAATCGCCGTGTAGGCGAATATTGTCAAACTTAACTTGCCCAAAACGTGCTTGGATTTGCGTTATTAAATCTTGAGTCAGCGAATCGTAGGCTTGCACCAATTCTTTGGGAATAAAATCGTTACTCAGCAAAAACTCTCGCGATTCGATACCAAAGCTTTGAATATCCAGAATTGGGCGATGCTTGAAGGGCGCTTGCTTAGCCAACGAATGCATTCGGCCAATTAAGCGACCAATGACGTGTAAGCAATCGAGATTATCCAGCTCTGGTGCGTGACCGCCTTTGCGTTCGTAAACAGCAAACAAGAAATCGCCAAAGTGATGAAGGCTCACGTTGCTGTCATCTCTAAGCGGCGGCACTACGGGAATCTCAAGATCCAGCAAGTGCTCGGCGAAGTCGTGTTCTTCTTGAATTTGCTCGCGGCTCCAGCGATTAGGCCGGTAAAACTTGGCAATGATCGGACTTTTACCCTCAATTCCCACTTGGTATACGCGGTTTTCGTAACTGTTGAGCGCAAGTATGCGAGCGTCGCTGAGATAACCCAACGATTCTACGGCGTCTAAAACGGCATCTGGCGTGAGAGAGTTGTAAGGATGTTGTGAGTCAATCATAGAGGTGTCTCGATTCAAAAACGAATTCTAACGACTGAACGATGAATTCTCTAGCGAGTTGTTGGCTTTTGGCGAGCTGGTGTTCGCGCAATGGCCAAAACAACCGGCGGTTTGGCCCCTGCCGCGACTAAGGCTTTAGCGGCAGACTCAATGGTGGCGCCGGTGGTGACCACGTCATCGAGTAATAAAACGTGTTGGCCGCTAAGATCTTGCTTACAAAAAAAGGTATTTTCGAGATTTTTTAAGCGCTCTTTGCGGGTCAGCAGGCGTTGGTCTTGGCCGAATTTAACGCGTTTAAAATCCGTTACCAGCGGGATGTTGTGTTGCTTCGCGAGCGTAACGGCCAGTTCGTAGCTGTGATTAAAACCCCGTTGCCAGCGCTTGCGCCAGTGACTTGGCACCGCGGCGATAAGGCCGAACTGACTAAAATCCAGCTCTTGATGAGCGCTGTTGAGAAGGTCTACCAAGGCCGATTTAACCGGCCATTGTCGCGCGTCTTTGAAGTTGCGAATCAATACATCTAACGGAAAATCGTAGCGCAGTGGGCAAAAGCAACGTTCGTAACTGAGCCTTTGATTGGCGCAAACGCCACATTGGATTGCACCTACGGCCAGCGGTAACCCGCAGGTGCCGCAGTGCTGATCAATCCACGGTAGGCACTGCCAACACAGCGAGCAAATCTTTTGGGCGTGAATGGAGCGGTTGTGTTCGGTAATAGCGTCGTGACAAATAACGCAACTCTGTAAAAACTGTGCGGCCGCATTCGATGTGAGATCTGTGGCTTTATGCCACCAACGCTTGGTGATGCTGAACCACTTTCTTTGGGTTGCTTGCACAGATACATCCTTGTGTTCGAGATGTTAACATCTTGATTTAACGTTAAAAATTTTACTGATCTAAGAGTAGTAAACCAAAACTTTATAACTTGGTTGACAGCTTTTTGCTTTCGTTTAGACTGCCTTGCTCTGATTTTATCTAATGACTGACAGCTGGAGTTCGGTGATGTCTGCCTTTGAACCTGCAATTCGCCACGATTGGCAACGAGAAGAAATCCTCGCGCTATTTAACAAACCGTTTATGGATCTTCTTTTCCAAGCGCAAAGTGTACACCGAGCTTATTTTGATCCCAACCAAGTGCAAGTCAGCACCTTGTGTTCGATCAAAACCGGCGCCTGCCCAGAAGACTGCGCCTATTGCCCGCAGTCGGCTCGTTACGATACCGGCCTTGAGCGCGAAAAACTGATGCGCGTTGATGCCGTAGTTGAAGAAGCCAAAGCCGCAAAGGCTGCCGGTGCAACGCGTTTCTGTATGGGTGCCGCATGGCGTTCACCAAAATCGAAAGACATGCCTTACGTTACCGACATGGTTCGCCGCGTTAAAGAATTGGGTCTTGAAACCTGTATGACGCTTGGCATGTTAAAAGACGAACAAGCCCAAGAGCTGGCCGACGCCGGTTTGGACTACTACAACCACAATCTTGATACGTCGCCAGAATATTACGGCGAAATCATTACCACTCGAACCTATCAAGACCGGCTTGAAACCCTTGATCGCGTGCGTAAATCCGGCATGAAAATTTGCGCCGGTGGCATTGTCGGCATGGGCGAATCGGATAACGATCGCGCCGGCCTTCTGCAACAATTGGCGAATTTATCGGAGCATCCCGAATCGGTCCCTATCAACATGTTGGTACGTGTGAGCGGAACACCATTGGCCGATAACCCCGATCTTGATCCCTTCGATTTTATTCGCACTATTGCCGTTGCGCGCATTTTAATGCCGAAGTCTTACGTGCGTTTGTCGGCCGGTCGTGAAGACATGAACGATCAAACTCAAGCTTTGGCATTTTTGGCTGGCGCCAACTCGATTTTTTACGGTGAAAAACTCCTGACCACGCCAAACCCTAAAGCCAACAAAGACATGCAATTGTTTGAGCGTTTAAACCTAAAACCCGAACAACGCGAAACCCACGTTGATGATTCTGGTGAACAAGCGGCTTTAGAGCAAAAAATAGAAGCGAAAAAGAATGAAGCGTTTTTCTACGACGCCGCCCAGGTAAAAACGCCGATTAATTCCGACGTAACAGCCGCCGTTTGAGCAATTAAAAACAGTTTGAAATCTCTGATGAATGCAATGGCGATTTAATCAGAGGTTTCTTCAAATTCATTAGATTTTCTTTTATCTCTTTTTTACTGCAACGGAAGATTGCCATGACGATTGAGCAACAATTAAAACAAGCCCTGCTTGATCGTCACGAGGCGCATTTATACCGTCAACGCAAAGTTTTATTATCTGCCCAAAACAGTCGCGTTCAGGTTAATGCTCAGCATTATTTAAATTTTGCCAGCAACGATTATCTGGGTCTTGCCAATCATCCTGATGTAATCACAGCATTTACCGAAGCCGCAGCACGTTATGGTGTAGGTAGTGGTGCCTCGCACATGGTGATTGGTCATCACGAACAACATCATTTATTAGAACAAGAATTGGCTGAATTTACCGGGCGTGAACGTGCTTTATTATTTGCCAATGGTTATGCCGCAAATTTAGCGTGTTTGAATGTTTTGCTCGGCCAAGGCGATTTGGTGGCCGAAGATAAATTAAATCACGCCTCTTTATTAGACGGCGGCTTATCGAGCGGTGCTAAATTTCGACGATATTTACACTGCGATTTAAACAGCCTAGAAAAAATGCTCACGCCAAAAGCCAACCGCAAAATCGTCGTTACCGATGGTGTGTTCAGTATGGATGGCGACCTTGCATCGCTTCGAGAAATTAGCCAAATTTGCCAGCAGCATAATGCGTGGTTAATGGTTGATGATGCCCACGGCTTTGGTGTGCTTGGTGCCACCGGCGCAGGCCTGTGCGAAGCCGAGAATTTAAGCGCGAATGATGTACCCGTGCTGATGGGAACCCTAGGTAAAGCCTTTGGCACCTATGGCGCGTTTGTAGCGGGTAGCGAAACCCTTATAGAAACTCTCATTCAATTCGCCAGACCTTATATTTATTCCACCGCGTTACCACCGGCGGTTGCAGCAGCCACACGCCAATCGCTCAAAATTATTCGCGAAGGCACAGGTTTGCGAAATCATCTTGCTGAATTAATTCGCGTATTTCGTGAAAAAATGCAAAAGACCAATCTTGAATTACTAACCTCACACACCGCCATTCAACCGATTATTATTGGCAACCAAGAAACAACTCTAAAGGTTGCCCAATGGTTACAAGAGCAGGGTGTATTGGTTGGCGCTATTCGCCCGCCAACAGTTCCTGCGGGTACGGCGCGTTTACGCGTAACACTCACCGCCAGTCATTCTTTAGAAGACATTGATTCACTGGTAAATTTATTGATTGACGCCAATGAACGTTTTGTTGATTCTTCTGCTCGTTAAGTAAAAGTTTTATGAAGTCTACCCCAACTTTAAAAGCCTCTTGCGAGCAGGTTTTAAACTCACCGAAAAATACCGTCGAAAATACATTGGAAAAAAATCAACCGAGTTATTTAGCACCGGGATTTTACGCATGCTTGCAAAAACCCATCAGCGCCGAACCTTTGGTCTTGTTGCACGGTTGGGGGTGTGATTCGCAATCTTGGCAAGGCTTTGGTGTAAAGCTGCGTGACTATTTTGATGTTTATATTATTGATTTACCGGGTTTTGGTGAGAATAAACATTTAGCCATCAACATAGAATCATTGTTATCGGTTTTACCCAAGGTTGGTATTTATTTGGGTTGGTCGTTGGGTGGTATGTTGGCTATGCAAATTGCCCATTTATATCCACAGAGAGTGAGCGCCGTAATTACCTTGGCCGCTAATGCACGGTTTACACAATCGGATCAGTGGCCAAATGCCATGGACGAGTTGGTGTATCAAAACTTTGCCAACAGTGTGCAACAAAATGCGCAAAAAACCTTAAAACAGTTTGCGCAATTGGTAGCAGGCAATCCAAATTCAGAAAATACCAACACCTCAAAAACCTTACTTAAGCAACTACGTGATCTTTATTCACAACAGCTAGAAGTGAACAATTTATCAAAAACTCTAGACTGGTTACACAGTATAGATAATCAAAAGAATTATGCTTCGATTATTGTGCCCGGCTTGCATCTATTGGCAGAAGGCGACCAACTGGTTCCAAAAACCTGTATCGCTGATTTAGAGGATCTTTCTAAGGCAGCGCCTTGCGAACAAAAATATGTAAGCCTTAATAGCAGTCACGCCTTGCACTTAGAAATTCCAGAAGAGCTTGTTAAGCTTATCGTCGATTTCGTGCAAGAACACCAGCCGCACAGAAATAAATATCTGGTTGCTGAATCTTTTGGTCGCTGCGCAGAAAAATACGACGATGTTGCTGATTTTCAACGCCAAGTTGGTGCCGAGCTTTTACATCAATATCGCCAGTATATAAATCAGAACTCATTGCAAGAAACCGAACTCAATGTGTTAGATTTAGGTTCTGGTACCGGATTTTTTTCGAATCAATTAAGCAACTCATATCACCATATTGCCGGTGTTGATATTTCCCACGGCATGGCAAGTTTTGCGCAGCACCATTATCGAAAACCCTTGTTTAGTGTGGGCGATGCAGAATCATTACCGTTTTTAAATAATAGCTTTGATGCCTTGTATTCCAGCTTGTCGGTGCAATGGTGTGAACAGCCAGCAAAATTATTGTCGGAAATTAATCGGATTTTAAAACCAGAAGCTCGTGCATTTATTTCAACCCTTGGCCCGCAAAGCTTATTGGAACTAAAAGCGGCATGGAAAAGTGTTGATGACTACCGACATGTAAATCGTTTTCTCGCCGACCAAGTTCTTGTTGATATCGCAAAAAAGCTACAACTTAAAGATTTTAGTATTCATACAGAAATTATTACTCTGTATTTTTCTGAATTTGGCGAATTAATTAAAAGTATTCGTGATATTGGTGCGCACAATGTAAATCAAAATCGTGCTGGTGGTTTGGGTGGCAAGCAGAGGCTGTTGCGCTTAAAAGAAAGTTACGAACAATTTCGAGTAGATCAAGGTTTACCGCTAACCTACGAAGTGTATTATTTATCGTTTTCTGGCTGACAGTCTATAGGAACCTCTGATTGACTCATCCACGATGTAATTAGATGACAGAAATTAACAATGCGATTTCCAATTTCTTCACAATTTCAATCACTTACCGTTCTTGAAATTG
>CALMJT010000043.1 GCA_937864365.1 uncultured Alteromonadales bacterium
TTATTTGCAGACGAGATATTATGGCAGATCTCGGAGGTTAATCAGAGGTTCCTAAAGAGTCATTGAACTACTTAATCGATGTTGTAAGAGAAATGTTTCGGGCAGAATCGGCTCGGCATGAAAACGTAAACATTATTCTGAGTATAAATTCACTGTTTTCATGTTTGGATGAGGAGATGAGATCTCTAATTAATCATCTTATGTTCTACTGCTATCAAGTAAATATGCCAAGTTTGAATGAGCGGTGGCTGGATGTTCCTTATGTTATTAAAGCGTACAAAGAAAATAACCGTATAAATTCTGATTTTGCAATTGCCAATGAAGCTTGGTCGGTGTTATCGGACTACTCGTGGGATGGAAACTTCTCTCAATTTGAAGCATTTCTTGTAAAATGTGATTACTTACGTACATCTGGCAGTATTGATTTGGTCTTTTTATCGGAGCATTTTCCACAAATTACCGATTTTATTCGTAGTCTTAATCATAAGCATGCTTTAGAAGAGTCTGCTGTGGATGCCTCCGAAGAAATCCCAGTCGTTAATTTAGTCTTACAAAAGCCTAAACAATTTCATCCAGCCTTGTTAAGGGCTTGCGAATATATTTCTAAAAATTACAACCTTTCTTTTAATATGATGGATTTGTCACAAAACTGTTTAGTGAGCTCGTCTCATCTTTCAGCAATTTTAAAAAAAGATTTAGGTTCTTCTTTTAAGCAATTACTTAATGAATATCGAATTTATATGGCGAAAAATCTAATTGAGGAAAATCCTAGTTGTCAAATAACTGTTGTCGCTCAAGACTGTGGCTATACGGATCTTAGTCATTTCGAAAAAACTTTTAAAAAACTGGTTGGAATTAGCCCGGGATCTTATAGAAGTTTATTTCGAGAAACGCTTTCGACAGAAAAAGGTAATCAGTTCTATTAAGATATCGCCAATAATTTCCTAGAAAAAAACCATTTATCCATAAGTTAGCCCACTAGAATTTTCGCATAATGTTTTATAGTTCATCTTGCTTATCAAATGATACAAGGCTAGGTAATCTATCAATCAACGGGAGAAAAATAGATGGCTTTTCCGACTTCAGTAAACGATCAAATTACAGATTCAGTCACACAGGCAAACGTAAAAGTTCTTGGTGATGCTCCGGCGTTATCTATGGGAAACCTATTTCAAGCCACTGCTCAAGCTCTAGGTAACGCGGCACACAATGCGACAACCGCACAGCAACAAACCGCGGTTGCGGCGCAGGCTGCTACTACCATGGGTGTGGCAACTTTATATTCACTGGACACGGCGTCAGCTGGTAAGGCTACTCAAGAAATTCTTTCGTCCAAAGTAAAAGGGTTGGGCTAGCTCTATATAGGTAATTAATTATGGCTTTTCCTACATCTGTTAATAGCCAAATTACCGATGCAGTTACGCAAGAAAATCTCGTTGTTCTAGGTGATGCTCCGGCTGTTGCAATGGGTAATTTATATCAAGCTACCGCTCAAGCGTTAGCTAATGCTGCTCATAATGCAACGATTGCTCAGCAACAAACGAATATTACTGCACAAGCGGTAACTACCATGGGAGTAGCGCTGTTGTATTCGTTAGATACAGCTTCAACTGCGAAGGCAACACAAGCTATTCTTTCATAATTAATATCATTTGGAGATTTAAATCATGGCATATCCAACTTCTGTAAACAGCCAAATTACAGACTCAGTTTCGCAGGTAAATACTAAGGTTCTCGGAGATGCGCCGGCGATGGCATCCGGTAATTTGATGATGGCCACGAGTCAGGCGTTATCTAACGCCGCTCATAACGCAACAACAAATCAACAGAACGCGACCATTACTGCGCAAGCTGCGATGACGCAAGGTATTTCAACGTTGTATTCCGTCGATACAGCATCTAGCGGTGTTGCTACTCGCGAAATCTTTCAATAATTAATTTGGTGTTTAAATACTCCAATTAATTTCATATCTTTTAAATAAAGGAATAGGTTATGGCTTTTCCAACTTCGGTTAATAGTCAAATTACCGATTCGGTAACACAGGCTAATGTTAAGGTTCTGGGCGACGCTCCCGCAATAGCAATGGGAAATTTGTTTCAGGCAACGGCACAAGCGCTTGCTAATGCAGCTCATAATGCCACTACGGCACAACAGCAAACTAATGTTACAGCGCAAGCGGCAACAACTATGGGCGTTGCTACATTGTATTCCATTGATACTGCGTCTACGGGTAAGGCAACTAGCGCAATATTGGGCGCTTAGTGCATTCGCGCCAGATCTAATTGATTTGGCGCATTTTAAAAGGGCGTGATTATATGCTAATAAATAATTTAATTAACGTATCGTTATCTGCGCCAGCATCTTTGGGTTTAGCATACTTGGCAATGTCGGAATCAATTTCTATTTTAATGGAAAATGCGGTCAGTGCCGAACGTGATTCGCAGATTGTTCAAAATGCTGCGGTAACACAGTGTTGTGCTTTAATGATATCCGCAGGCGCTGCTTTTGCCGCTCATTCAGGATAATACTGTTAACCAAAACCATCAACAAATACTGAGATAAATAATGGACAATTCTAGCTCTGTTAATGATCAAGTTACCGATGCAATTAGTCAATTAAATACACTCTTAATTTCTAGTTCTGCTCCACAATCATTGGCATTGTTAGATGTAGCTGGTGCTGAAAGTATGGGCATGGCGATGCATAATGCTGTTTCTAATCAGCATAATGCGCAAATTTCATCGGGTGCAGCAATTACATCGGTTTGCGCAAAAATGTTACAAATTCCTAGCGAGCCCTTTAAACCTAAAGCACCCGATTCTTCAGAGAATCGAGTTATTCCGCCTTTTTTACCTTTAGATAATGAGCCAACCAAATCAACAACGGGTAATTTGGTTAATAAGGTAGAAACCCTGGTTAAAGACGCAGAAGGTATTAATCCAGATGATTTACAAAAGGTAAATAGCTTGATTGCTGAGTTGCAAAATATTTTGAGTATGAATAATTCGAATAATACTACATCTCAAAACTCAGAACAAAAAACAACAAATATTGCCGACGATAATGCGAATGCTACGGTTCCAGAAGCCAATGTAGAGGCGCCTACCGAAAAAAAGTAACAAGCGATTGGGTGCGGTCTTTGTTTAGTCGTTTGGATGTCAGCTAAGTAAATACATTTGCAACACGGTATTTTTTCAATTTTAGATATTTTGTAAGTAATATTATGTTTAATTGAGTTATTCACGATTGTTTGTTTGTCGAATGTATAACTGTTTATAGGTTGCTTTTCTGAATTTTTTGTATTTATTTTGTTGATTGGCGTTTGTTTTGGCTCGAACTTCTTATGAAGTTGTTCGGGGTAATTTTATTAATTTATGATGGAGTTAGTCTTATGGGTAATTTAAATCCACAAATTTTGAGTTCTGTTGAGGCAATGCAACAGGCAACTATGACATCTTCGGTAATAAAACAAAGTGGGGCCGGTAAAGCGTACCAGTCAATATCTCAATCCACGGCAATAGCGGTTCAAGATGCGGCAGATAACTTGCGTAATATCAGTAATATGGGCGCCGTTGCAATGGGTGTTGCGATGTCACAAATGCTAGCAACTGGAGATGTGAAAACCTTTTCGCCAATTATAGAACAAGCTAATACGATGATTTCTAACAGTGCAGCTAATTTTACTGCGATTGGTCAAGGAGCGAGTGCGATATTAAAGGATTTTAGTGTAGGGGATTAATGTTCTTTCTTTAGAGTGATAATAATGACTATTTTGATTGCCGGTAACTCAATTAATTCGTTGCCTTCTTTGAGTTTACATGGTCAAAAACTTACGGAATACGATGGGTCGATTAAGTACTGGTTGACCAATAACATCTCCGGTTCTGAATATTATTCATTTGAATCAGAAAGTCAGATGTTTTCATTGCTGTTTTATAATTTGTTGTCTACGCCATTTTTTTACCAAAAAAAATACGATGTAATATTATCTGTTGATAAGTTTTACGACATTGATGAGGCAGCTTTAATTGCTCTTGAGCGTGAAGCCACTGCAACTAAAAGCGTTTCTTCCGATTCAGAGCAAGATGGTGCGGGTAAGCCTGAGCTAAAATCAAACAGCTTTGAATTGGATTACAATCTTATCACGCTCACACAACTGGATGAACTTTCTCATTGGTTGGAGAGTTATAATTTTAATAATCTTGAGTTTTTGAGTTATTTGTCGGTAGAGAATAAAGAGACATTAATTTTTTGGGTTGATTTCACAACCAATTTCTCTTGCTTGTCTGATGAAAAAATTATGAGTTGGCTACAAAAAAATAGTAGAAGTACGCAGCAGTTTTGCTACAACTTGCTTTCCATTCACTTTCTAAACGAAATATATTTAAAAACTCCTAATAATACGGATACTGAAAATAATAATTCTGAGACCTTGTTGAGCCTGAAGAAGTCTCTAGATAAAAACCTCATCAACTCTCTGTTTTCTATGCTTGCATCTCCAGCGGTGGTTTCTGCTCCTGACCAAACACAGTTGCAGCAAATACTGGTGACTTGGTTTCGTGATCAACAATGGATTGGGTTTGATACAATTTATGATGCAGCATTGGTAATGTTGAATAAAATAGGCGTTCATAAGTTACTCGATGATGATGCCGATCTGTACATAAAAGATCAAATGGGACAAATAAGAACGTTGTTGACGAATACCGATGCCGTTAAAGCGCTCAAAGCACAATTTGTTGATGCATGGGATTATTATTATCATTTTGATAATAAGGAGTTGATTGTACGATATTTTAATCAAAGTTTGTTCGTTAAGTCTTGGCAGCAGATGTCAGCATTATAAAATTTACTGCTTATCCAGTTTTAGCTTTAATTAAAGCATACGTGTTATTCGCAATATTTTGTTTTTTGCAGTGTGGATTACTGATTTTTATAGATTAATTCTTAAATTATAATTTTAAGGTGATTGTTATGGCAGATGAAGACTCAAAGAAAATAGATTCACCTGATCTTTCGAATAAAGAACCTGTTGATAAGTCTGTCGCATCACAATTAAATTCTGAGTCTACCGATGCAGACCAGCCAGTTTCTTTCTCTAAAGAGCAATTAATGCAAGAAATGTCGAGCTTAAGTATTCCAAATCAATATGATCAAATTTTAAAGCAAATTGAGCAGGGCATTCAAAACTCAGAAAAGGTTATGGCCGAAAACTTAATGAAGTCGGCTCAGCTAATGAATGATGCAAAGAATACTTTAAATGCTGCTAAGTTGGATAATTTTTCAGCCACATCTACTGGTGCCAACACAACACAGAATGAAACCATGCAATCAGCTTTTCAGTCTATTGCTAGCAGTCAACAGCAAATCACCGAAAGTCTTGTAAAAGCCAATGAGCATCTTAACCAGGTCGATTTAGCCAATTTAGCCCCCGATGGCAACCTTGTTGCAAATGCTCACTTAATGATGAATATTAATGAACATATACAAGATGCTGAAAATAATGTTAGTAATTCTGTTTATAATATGAATTCAGCAATAGATTCTCAGTTACAAGAACAACATCAAGAAATTTCAAAAAAACAACAGGTTTTACAGGGCATTTTGAATCAGACACAAGCTCAAACCGAGGTAAATTCTAACACGGAGAGTCCTTCTGCTGAATCTGTAGATCCAAATGCTAGCAATACATAGTGTGAACGGGTTGTGAAAATACATCATTAAGACGAATAAAGTGAACAAGAAATTTCAATGATGTATGTACTTTCTTATTAAATCATAAAGTATTTAATCGGCAGTCACTTAATTAATGAATAGTTAGTTAGTCAATTGTTGCTTATTCGATTGTTGCTTATTCGATTGTTGCTTATTCGATTGTTGCTTATTCGATTGTGCTTTAATCGGTTATTACTTGATGTTGTACTTGCAGGTTCTGAGAGTGTTTTTCTGGTAGTGAGTATAGCGCATATTTTTATCGGCATATTTTCTTTTGCTATTTGTGTGTTGGTTTAAAGGGCGGCGCTTTGAAGTTGGTTTTCATCAGTAAATTAAACGGTACTTTAAACGGATTTTTAATGATTAATAATAACTAATCGCGGATTTATAGGGTGATTCAGATGATGCCCATTTCTTTTTCTGCTCCTGTTCCTAACGCCGATGAGCGTTATAAGGTAAAAATTGCGACCGAGCAACTTAAGAAACTGCTTGATAGAGTCAAAGTAAATACTCTATACAGAACCTTATCACCTTCTGATCGATCTCTATTAACGAAAGAAGGAAATGTTCAAGTATTAGTCGATAATTTGGTGTTTATAACGCAGCGAATCGGTTTGCACGATAAAATTGTAGTTGGTTTTAACGATTTAGCATTCGATAAGTCGCTGTACGCAAGCGAAGCGGTGCGCACAGGTTTTTTTTCGATGAATAAAAATTGTTGTGCTTATTGCGAGAAATATTTTGACGACGAACAGGACGCTGTTGTCGCTCATGTTAAGCCTGTAGCCTTATGCCCTGACACCGAGTTTTTTGCTAATGGACAATATGCCGATCAAGTATACGATTATGAGAATTTAATTTTATTGTGTAATCGTTGCGCGCATTTAAATAGGAAATATTTGTATAAGAACGTATCTAAATATTCTGTTGATGATAGCGGTGTTACCGATAATTTATTAATAAATCCATATCATGATAATCCACGTGATTATATTCGTTTTAATCCGTTGAATGGCCTTGCTTATGCGTGGGATGCCTATATCGATTTTTCTCAATCTCAGTTTGGTAAAGCCATTGATCCTGAATTGATGGATTTGGGTGTAATTCCTACGCCTTTGTATCCTGGATACGATTTCAATAATAATGTAAATCAACTAGATGATATTGATTATTTAAGGTGGGCTCTGGATAAAAACTTGAATAGCTATCGAGGCTATCGAACAATTAACGCTTTAGATTTAAATCGTCCATCACTGGTTGTGGCTCGGCTTATTTATGGGAATCATTTATGGTCGCTGATGGGTAGTTACGGCGCTGATCAAAATACATCTTATGAGAACTCAGATGAAGCATTACTTGAGCGCTACCAAAGTAAGCTTGGTGTGATTCATCAGTTTCGCAGTATTACAATCGATTTAATTAACCTTGTTCAGGGTTTTGATGCGCATAAATCGTCGCTTAATTTGAATCCCATAAGTTCAAGTGCTGGCTCTGAAGATAGTACTTCGACAGTAATAAATCCCGAGGTTGAGGAGAAATCATCAACTGCGTTTCCTATAAAAATACCTTATTTTGTTCATTCTTATCAGTTTGAAATTCCTTTTTGGTTACAATCTTTGTTGGTGTATATGGTTATCGAAACGGAGCTGGATGTGAAAGGCAAAAGGCGTATCGTAAGCTTAACCGCCAGCGACTATTTGTACGGCGCACAGGGTGATCATAAGTGCGTATTTTTGGCTATTGATTGGTCGGAAGATATTAATAATGTGATTAAGGTGCGCGATGATAAACATGTGTGGGAAACTTCGTTTAAGGAGCTGGCATTGTCGAGCACTTTAGAAATTTTACAGCTTTTTTCTGGGAATGAAGTTTGGGCCGAGGGTAATTATCTACCTCTGTTAAAGTCTCAATAGAGCCTAAAGTCCATTAATATTTCTGAATTTTTATCTAGGAACCTCTGATTAACTCATCCATGATTTAATCAGAGGACAGAAATTGAAAATACGATTTCCAATTTCTTCACAATTTCAATCACTTACCGTTCTTGAAATTGGCGACATATCCTTGTGTCGCGAGAAACTCTAGGTTAATCAGAGTTTCCTCTAGTTAATCAGAGTTTCCTTTATTTTTTTGTTGATGTAGCTATTTTAGATTGTTGTTAATGAAACTCTGATTAAATTCTAGGGAAGTTAATCGGGAGTTTCTTGATAGTTTCTGTAGCTGATTTTTATTGATCTGATTTCTTAATGAAGTACCGAACTTTTAATGAGTAACCTTTAAAAATTCGGTGCTTGCGAAGATTAATTAATTTTTTGGGTAATATCGTCTTGAGGTCTGGCGTCTTTTTCTTGACCGAATTCTTCTGTTTTATCTTCTTCTTGATAACCGTAGTTAAAGTTGGCTTGTAAGGTAAATTCCATTATGCCGACACTAATATTATCTTTACCGCCTTTATTATTGGCATCGGCAATAAGTCGATAACAACAATCGAGAGCGGGGCGGTGCGTTGAAAGCACCTCGTCGAGTTGGTTGTTGTCAAAGTATTCGGTGAGTCCGTCTGAGCACAAAACTATCAGTGAGTTTTGATTCAAATAATAACTGTTGAGCGTAGGCTTTATCTGATCACTAACACCCAGAGCACGGGTGATTTGATTACGAATGTTGCTTTGTCTGGCGTCTTCTTCAGAAATTTGACCTGAGTCGATCATTTCTTGAACGAGTGAATGATCTTTGGTGAGTTGTATAAAGTGTTGGTCATCCCACAGATATGCTCTTGAATCACCCAGGTGGGCGACAAAGCATTGGTTGCGCCATATCACCGCGAGTATCACGGTGGTACCCATTCCTTCGAGCTCTGGGGAGCGCTGCTTTTCTAAAAGAATCGCGCGATTTGCGTCTTTTAAACACTCCACAATGGTTGATTGCAGCATGGCTTCTTGTTGAATGGGAGTGCAGGAAAGAAATATGGGATTTTCAAGTTGCTCTAGACGATTACCGATGGCAGCGACGGCGAGTCTACTGGCCATGGCTCCGCCGCGATAACCACCCATACCGTCGCAGATGACTAGGTAAGCAAAGGGGGTTTGATTGGATTGATACCAGCGAATGTCGTCTTCATTGGCTTGGCGCACTCTTCCGACATCGGTTTTTCCATTAATTTTTATACCAATCGTGTTCGTATCCATGACATTTAACTTATGCAAGGCATTTGTTGTTGGCGCGTCTTTGCCAATATATGCCGAAAAATCAGACAGTCGCAGGGTTTCGACCAAATTAATGTTCGCGAATTTATCATAATCCTTATTCCTAGTCGCGAAAAATCCCCCCTTTTATATTCATTTTTTGACCAAGTTTAGAATTTTAACGATTATTTTTTGGGTTTCTTTAAAGTGATTTAAATCCAGAAAATTCTATTCTTAAATGAGATCGGAAGAATTATGAATATCTTTTCTTAACTTAATGCTTAAGCATTAGTTTGCTTAACCTATTTTACGCAATAATTGAGATAATTTTTCACGCGACGCACAATAGGAATTGAAAATATTAACTGCCATATGTTTTGCGCGGAATTTTATTTGTGCTCTTATTCATAAACTGGGCTGTAGTTTTATGTCGAAATTTCATAAAAAAGTTGGAACCGTTAGAAACAGTTATTCCAAGGACTGGTTTTTGTTTAAGGTTCGCGTTAAGTTTGCGTATTGTTTTTAGCGCTGTGAATTAAGGAAAGCGACAGTGAGCTATCTTGATGATGCTATACAGTCATACAATCAAACCCAGTCTGGTATTACGGCGACCGTATGTGCTAACCGTGGCTTTGATGGCCTGCTAGATTACGCAGATGTCGTCGATTTGACCGGAGCTAACTCGTTAGAGCAAGTAAAACTCGAACTTGTTAAGAGTATTGCCGAACTTGATCGTAAAATCAGCAATCTTATTGATCACATTCTTCATCATCCTAAATTTCAGCGCTTAGAAGCGGCTTGGTGTGGCTTGGAGCGGCTTACCCACGCCGCGACCAGCAGTAAAAAGGTTAAGATTAAGGTTTTAAATGCCAGTTGGCGCGACGTTTCTAAAGATATCGAGCGGGCGCCTGAGTTCGATCAGTCTTCTTTATTTGAGTTGGTGTATAACCGCGAGTTTGGTATTGCTGGTGGTGAGCCGATAGGCGTTCTTATTGGTGATTACGAAATCTGCCACAAACCCATACCAGGTCACCCTTACGATGATATCGATACACTAAAAGGTATTTCGCAAGTTGCAGCGGCGGCGTTTTGTCCCTTCATTTGTGGTGTTCGACCTGAGTTTTTTGGTATCGATGAATTCGAAGATCTAGGCATACACATCCCTTTTCAGGAGATTTTTGCCAATAAAGAGTATATTCGTTGGCAGTCTCTAAGAGATATGGACGACTCTCGATTCATCGGAATTACCCTTCCTCGGGTACTCATGCGAACGCCTCACTTGGCCCGAGAATTTCCGAAGTCGTCACTGGTTTACAACGAAACCGTCGCCGGTCCTGATGCTAAAAAGTACTTGTGGGGCAATGCAGCATTTGCCTTGGGCGTTATTTTAATTCGCGAATTTATTGATGTGGGTTGGTTTTCTCACATTCGCGGCGCGCCTCGCGACAGTTTGTCGGGTGGTCTTGTGATTGATTTCCCGAAAAAATACCAATCTACCGATTCAAACCCGCACGCGTCGCAAATTACTACGCCCATATTAATTACCGATACGCTGGAGCACGATCTCAGCGAGTTAGGTTTAATTCCATTAAGTCATTGTGTTCATACCGACTTTAATTGCTTTCACAGTGTGCCGTCTATTCAGCGGCCAAAGGTCTACGCCAAGAAATCGGCGACAGCTAATGCCAGAATCAGTGGTTTGCTTCAGCAAATGCTGTGTGCTTCGCGTTTTGCGCAGTACATTAAAATCATTATTCGCGACAAAATTGGTTCTTACAAAAGTGCAAAAGAGTGTGAGCGTTTTTTACAAGATTGGTTAAACCAATATGCCACAGGTCGCGAAGATTTACCTTGGGAATCACTGGCTCGATACCCGCTAAGACAGGCGCGCGTTCAGGTTTTTGAAGATCCGAGAACCCCTGGAAACTATCAAAGTATTATTCATTTAAAAACCCATTATACAGTTGATCATTTGGTGTCGGAATTAAGACTTACCACGACGCTGAATCTGGGCACTATGCGAGAAGCGCTATAATTGAATAATAAAATGAAAGGATGCTAAGTTTTGTCGGAAAAAAAATTGCTAACACCATTATTTGATCGCTTGATGGGCGACAGTGATGACCCTCAAAAAAACTATTTGCTGAATGCGCAAATGCGCGAGAGTGTCCGGCGTGATCTTGAGGACTTGTTGAATACACGCTACCGATGCTTGTCTCCGCCGGCTTCACACAAAGAATTACAAAAGTCACTCTTGAACTTTGGTTTGCCCGATATTTCTTCGGTTAATCTTATGTCGAAGAATAGCCGCAAAGAATTTTGTGCGAATATCGCCGAGTGTATATTGACCTACGAAAAAAGAATCAAGTCCGTTAAGGTGACAACTGCGGATAAATTAGATCCGGAAGAGCCTAATATTCGCTTTCAAATAGAGGCAGAAATTCATTCAAGTCCGGCGCCAGAAATAATCATTTTTGATTCTTCTTTAAATCCAATTACTCAATTAGTTAACGTTGCTGAGGTCGGATAATGTCTGACAGTTTACTTTCTCATTATGAATCCGAACTTGCTTTTTTACAGCAAGCCGCTGCCGATTTTGCTCGCAAACATCCGGCTGCTGCGTCGCGCTTACAGTTAAATGAAGATACCGTAGAAGATCCTTTAGTAGAGCGTCTTTTATCGGGTGTTGCGTTTTTAAACGCGCGCATTCAGCAAAAGCTAAGTGATGATTTTCCTGAATTAACCGATGCCATGTTGGATACTTTGTATCCGCATTACCTAAGGCCCATTCCGTCGTTTTGTATCGTCAACTTTGAACCTAATGAAAGCTTAGATAAAGCCGCATTTATCAAGCGTGGTCGAATTTTCGAAAGTGAAAAATTTAACGGTAATAGCTGCAAATTCACGAATTGCTACGATACCGATTTGTATCCGATAAAATTGTCTTCGGCTGAATTAATGGCAAGACCTTTTATCGCCCCTGGCTCGAACTCAGTGAGTAACGCATCGGCGGTATTAAGGTTACGATTTAATCCGTTGTCAGAGAAATTAAATATCAGCGATTTAGGTATTAAATCGTTAAGAATGTATCTAAAAGGTCTGCCGCAGTTTTCTTATCCGCTGTACGATTTAATCTTGCAAAAAGCCGTAAAGGTAGTACTTGCTAGCGGCGATGATGATCCAAAGCCTCAATTTCTTGATCCAAAATTAATTCAGCAAGTTGGTTTTGATGAAAACCAAGGTCTTCTTGAATATCCAAATAATGTATCTTCGGCATATCGGTTGCTAACCGAGTTTTTCTGTTTTCCAGAAAAATTTGGCTTTATTGATTTGCACCAAATTGGTAAGCATATTGATGCGCGATACACTAACCAATTAGATGTTTATATTTATTTAAGTGAATCAAACTCTGAGCTGGAATATCAAGTCGATGCGCAATCGTTTTCGCTGCATTGTGCGCCGGCTGTAAATTTATTTAAGCACGAAGCTGACCCAATTGCGTTAACCGAAACCAAATACGAATACCAGGTCGTGCCAGATGCACGTTATAAAAATGGTTTTGAGGTTTACAGCATAGATGACGTGGTAGGATTAACCTCTGAAAATAAAAAAACGCACTATTTACCATTTTACGGTGTGCGACATTCTCGTTCACAAGGTGATGCTTTCTGGTTTAGTAAGCGAGAAAATTTATTAGAAGGTGAGCACTTAAATGAAGTCGCGTCAGAAGTACAGCTTTCTTTGGTTGATTTAGATTATCAAAACATTAAAAATAGTGAGCAAACCTTAAAGATTTCGCTGACGTGTACCAATCGAAATTTACCTAGAAAGTTACCAACGGGTAATAATCAGCCGTATTTAATGGACAGCGAAGGCGGGCTTCCGGTCAGTCGAATTTCTTGCACAGTACCTCCCACATCGACCTTGCGATCGCCGCAAAAAGAGCGCTCGTATTGGCGAATTATTTCGCATCTTAATTTAAATCATCTTTCACTAGGTGGTGCCAATCAGCCAGCTTCACACACCTTGTTTGGAAAGGCTTCTGGTCCGGGTCTTGATGAGCCGCCGCTGCGTGAAATTATGCGCCTTTATGATTTTAAAGACTCTGCTAGCACGCGAAAAATGATCGAATCATTGTTGGATGTAAAAACCAAAGGTATTACCGCTCCGATTCAGGTGCAGGGCATGATCGTAATGTCGCGTGGTACTGAGGTTGAGTTGGTTTTTGATCCCATTTTATTATCTGGCACCAGTGCATTAATGTTTGCCAGTGTTTTAGAACGTTTTTGTGGACTTTACTGCTCTATTAATTCTTTCACGCGTGTTGTTGTGCGAATGAGCGGTCATGATGATATTTATAAACAATGGCCGCCGCGGGCTGGAGATCGAGTATTACTATGATTAATCCGCGCTTAGAAAAAGAACCTTATTTGTTTGAGTTTTTTCAAGCGGTACGCCTATTAGAAAAAAACGCCACGCAGAAACTTGAAACAACGGCATCGGAAACTGCACCTGGATCTAAAGCTAAGTACGATGATGAAGTTGTATTTTTTAAAAATAATCCAAAACTGACCTTTAATGCCAGTGATATTCAAAATTTAAAAATTGTTAAAGACAGTCATTCACCAAAAAATCAACAGTATTGGGAAATGACCGTTTCGGTATTGGGTTTGTTGGGTAGTCAAGGTGTAATGCCGCGATATTTTTCTGAGCGAGTTTTACTTGAACTTCGTAAGAAAAATACGGATTTGGTCGATTTTGTGAATTTTATCGAGCATCGATCCATTTCGTTGTTTTATCAGGCATGGCGGAAATATCGTTTACCATTAAATTACGAAAAAGCTTTGGCTAGCCGTTCTTCACGACGCGCGCAATGGGATTTGTTTACCCATAGTTTTTTGGCGTTAATGGGAATCGGCACCGAAGGTTTGATGTACAAACAGGCCTTTTCTGATGAAACTCTTGTTGGTTGTGCCAGTTTTTTAGCAAGGCCGACGATTAGCGCTGAAGCGATTGTGAAAATTGTTAAACATCAGTTTGGGTTTGATGCCGAAGTTAAACAATTTGTATGTCAATGGGAAGAATTACCCAAGGATTTATTAACGCGCTTACCTGGTCCAGATGCGCCTAATGGGCAGAATAACGTATTGGGCCAAAATGCGATGTTGGGACAATACGGCTACAACACGCAAGGCAAATTTATTGTAGTTATTGATGGTGATAAAAATCCAAATTATGAGCAGCTGGCTCCGGGCTCAAGAGTTTTAAGTGAGCTACAATCAATGATGAAATTTGTGTGTGGTGATGAATTTGAGTTTGCCATTGAAATTGCTTTGCCGAGCAATGCTCATTTTGAAACCCAACTTAGTTTAGACACAGAGCCTTTGTTGGGTTGGAATACTCGCTTACGATCTCAGGATTTTGTTGTCAATGAGCGAGAAAGTATTGTCTTATCTCAAGATATTTATCCAATGGTAGAAAGCTTAGAGCTTGTAGACTAGATCTTATTATTTTTATTTGACCCTCGGGAAAAGAACAATGATTAACGTTAATTTAAAATCACTCGTTGATAAAATGTCACAAGGGTTACGTGAGTCCTTAGAGGGCGCAGCCGGCCTTTGTATTAATTTAACGCAATATAATATTGAAGTTGAACACTGGTTAATTAAGATTTTAGAAATGGGAGATTCAGATCTCGCGTTTTTACTGGAAAAATATGACATTAATCCCTCTACCTTTGCTAAACAATTAATGTCATCAATTGAGAAATTTAAGAGCGGAAATAGTCGCCCGGCTGCGCTTTCACCTAATTTAGTTGATTGCTGTAAAAATGCTTGGATGTTGGCGTCGGTTGAGTTTGGTCAGCCTGTAATGACATCTTCTCATATATTGGCGGCATTATTTTTAGATGAAATTTCTCGCCAACAAATATTAAACAGCTGCCCAGTTTTAAAAGAAATTGCTCCTGAATCTTTACGTGAAACGGCCAGAGTTGTTGTTGGTATGACCGGTGAATCTGCAAGAGCAATTCCGGCGAGCCAATCAAATAACGGCGAACCAATTAAGATTTCCAAAACGCCATCACTGGATAAATACACCATTAATCTTACCGAGAAGGCAGAGAAAGGTGAAATTGACGCTGTTTTGGGTCGAGACGAGGAAATTCGTCAATGTATCGATATTCTTACTCGTCGTCGCCAAAATAACCCGATTCTTACCGGTGAAGCTGGCGTTGGTAAAACAGCGGTTGTAGAAGGTTTTGCTTTGCGTATTGCGAATAAAGACGTACCAAGTGCATTGCAAGGCGTTGTGGTAAGAACACTTGATTTAGGTTTATTGCAAGCTGGTGCTAGCGTTAAGGGTGAATTTGAAAACCGATTAAAATCGGTAATTGAAGAAGTTAAGGGCTCGGTTGTGCCCATTATTATGTTTATTGACGAAGCTCATACCCTGATTGGTGCAGGCGGCAAAGAAGGGCAGGGTGATGCCGCAAATCTATTAAAGCCAGCTCTTGCCCGCGGCGAGTTGCGAACCATTGCGGCAACCACTTGGGCGGAATATAAAAAGTATTTCGAGCGTGACCCGGCTTTAACGCGACGCTTTCAGGTTGTTAAGGTTGAAGAACCTAATATTGATACCGCTATCGACATGATGCGTGGTATTTCTGATGCCCTAGCTTCTCATCACAAGGTGCGTATTTTAGACGAAGCCATTGTCGCATCTGTTAAGTTATCCCAACGCTATATTACCGGTCGTCAACTTCCCGATAAATCGGTCAGCCTTTTAGATACCGCTTGTGCACGTGTTGCGCTGAGCCAATCTTCGACACCTTCTGCTATTGAACAAGCAACTCGCAGAATCGAGTCGGCACAGCGTGCGATTACAGCGCTAGAAAAAGAGCAGTTTGAGACTCAGCAACACACAGACACCTTGCACACACTGCAATTGGAAATCGAAAAAGACCAAGCACTTTTGAATGATTTGCAAGCTCAGCGAGAAAAAGAAAATCAGATTATTACTGAAATTAACGAAACTCGTGCAGCCATCGAAAAATGCCAGAGCAATGATGCGGACGTGAGCGACGCGAATGCTGAAGCAGTGGAAAGTGCAGAGGCCACGGAGAGTGATGCGGAAAATGCACAACCACAATTAGGTTTAGACGAGCTTTTAGCTAAGCTTACGAGTTTACAAGCCGACTTAAAAACCACCCAAGGTAAGGCGCCGCTGGTTCATCCTTGCGTTGATGAGCAATCCATTGCAGAAGTGATTGCTAACTGGACCGGTATTCCTGTTGGCAAGATGGTTTCAGATGAAATCTCAGCGATTCAACATCTTTCTGAAAAACTTCAAGAGCGTGTTATTGGTCAGCCTCATGCCTTAGATGCAATTGCTCAGGCCATTAAAACGTCGCGCGCTGGATTAACCGATCCCCGAAAACCGGTTGGTGTGTTTTTGTTGTGCGGTACCAGTGGTGTTGGTAAAACCGAAACGGCTTTAGCGTTGGCTGATCAGCTCTATGGTGGCGAGCAAAATATCACCGTTATTAATATGTCTGAATTCAAAGAAGAGCATAAAGTATCTATGTTACTTGGCTCTCCTCCGGGCTATGTTGGTTACGGTGAAGGCGGGGTGTTAACCGAAGCTGCGCGTAGAAAACCCTATTCCGTTATTTTGTTGGATGAAATGGAAAAAGCTCATCCCGGTGTGCAAGATATTTTCTATAACTTGTTCGATAAGGGCACAATTAAAGACGGCGAAGGCCGTGACATCGATTTTAAAAACACTGTAATTATCATGACTTCTAACGCGGGTGAAGACGCTATTCGTGCAATCATGCAGCAGGTTGAAGAAAAGCCAGACCCCGATGTTTTGCTTGATAATATCCGTCCGTATTTGTTGCAGAGTTTTAAGCCGGCGTTTTTAGGTCGAGCAAATGTCATCGCTTATTATCCATTAGATGACGATAATTTAATGAAAATCGCTGAGATTAATCTCAATAAAATTCGCAAACGCGTACAAAATCACTATGGTGCGAAACTGGATTACCACGAAGATGTGTTGCTGCACATTGTCGCTCGTTGTCAGGAGTCGGATATTGGTGCTCGTAACATTGAAAATATTTTGAATAAAACGTTATTGCCGGAAATGGCTGCGCTTTGTTTGGATCGTATGGCAAATGAGTTAGAGATAAACCATATTCAAATTAACGTCGATGACGAGGGCGATTTTCAATACGAGATTATTTAATTGATTTCATCAATAAAGAGGAACCAGTTTGGCTCCTCTTTATTGATGGCTAAATTATCAATTTTTTATCACAGCTTTCTTGCCTCTAGTTATGTACGTGTATGTATAGACTTTTACGTACATAATTTTCAATTCCGTGTTTTTATATCCAAAGCCCTTAAATTCTTGATTTGTCGGGATTTTGCACATCTATTTTCCAGATTGAAGGTTCATTTTTTTCGGAAAAATAAACATTATTTGATCTATGTTCTTGAAAACCAATCTCAAATAAAAATTAAATGCAAAATGAGAATGGTTAGTATTATAATGCGCAAAAACACGAACATGGGAGATATGTGAGCAATGAAAAGAACTTTATTAAGTTTGCTTGTGGGAACAATTCCGGCTGTGGCGTTTGCTCAGCAACAACCAACCGTTGAAGAGTTGTGGAAAATAATTCAGCAGCAACAAGAGCAAATTAATGAGTTAAAAAATCAGGTAAACACTGCAAAAGTTAAAGTGGAAGAAATTGATGTAAAAGTCGAAGCAACTGCTGATGCAATAGAAAACAGTGTTGTAAGTGCTGGTGCATCAAATTCATTAGCAGCGTGGGCTGAAAAAACCACTTTGGGTGGTTATACAGAACATCACTTTAACGATTTTGAAGATTCTGATAACGAAATCGACGCTCACCGTTATGTTTTGTATGTAGCACATCAATTTAGCGATACCCTGCGTTTCTTCTCTGAGTTTGAACTTGAACACGGTGTTGCCGCCGACGGCGAGCCTGGCGAAGTTGAGCTAGAACAAGCATACGTACAGTGGGATTTTCTTGAAAACCACAGCGTTCAATTTGGTCAATTCTTGATTCCTGTTGGTATCATCAACGAAACACATGAGCCAGATACTTTTTACGGTACCGAACGCAACCGTGTAGAGTCAGAAGTTATTCCTGCAACTTGGTGGGAAACGGGTGTTATGTTTACCGGTGAATTGTCGCCAGGTTTAACCTACAACGCGGCAGTTCATAGCGGTTTAGAGGTTCCGGTTGAAGGCGGTAATGCATTTCGAATTCGCAGTGGTCGCCAAAAAAGTGCTGAAGCAACCGCTGAAGATTTCGCGTTTACTGGTCGCTTAAAATACACCGGAATTCGTGGCTTAGAACTGGCTACCACCTTCCAATACCAGCAAGAAATTACCCAAGGCTTGGCTTCGGATGACGCGAGTGCATTCTTAACCGAAGCTCATATTGCGTATCAATCTTCTGGATTCGGATTTAAAGCGTTATGGGCCGAATGGGATATCGATGGCGATGACTTTGAAGACGCCAATGCGGATTCTTTGGGCGGTTGGTACATTGAGCCATCGTACAAGTTGACCGAGAAACTTGGTTTCTTTGCTCGATACAGCGAGTGGGATCGTGGCAACCGAGTTAATAGCGACTTTGAAGCGTACGATTACGGTATTAATTACTGGATACATCCGCAAGTTGTGTTGAAAGCGGACTATACCGACACAGTTGGTGAAGGTGATGAAGCCGATGCCTTTAACTTGGGTGTAGGTTGGTCATTCTAATAATCATCTGTTGATGAGAATGCGTGTAATTTAGTATTATCGAGAAAAGGCGCCTTGCGCCTTTTTTCATGCAAAGTTTTTGGCTGAGTTTTTATGCAAATACGTTTGAATTTATTGAATATTTTTGTCGTTATAGCCCTATCTATCGGCTCGACAAGTGTATTTGCACAAAAAGGAAGTTTTTTATCCATCGAAGAGTTTCATGAGCTTGCTTTTCCGGGCCAGCCTATCGAATGGCAGACTTTGTGGGTTAACCAAGAGATGCGCGCCGATATCGAAGCGATAATTGACCGTAAACTCTCCAGTCTTCGGCTCAGATATTGGGGCGATGGAGAGCGTACTGCTTGGATTTTGGAAGAAATTGGTAAAGAGCTGCCAATTACAGTGGGCGTGATTGTAAACGCGGGCAAAATCGAACAAGTTCAAATTATGGAATACCGCGAAAGTAGAGGCGGAGAAATTCGCTATCCATTTTTTACTTCGCAATTTATAAATGCTCAATTATTTTCTGAAAAAGGAAATTGGCGCCTTAATCAAAATATTGATGGCATTACCGGGGCGACATTATCGGTTCGAGCATTGAAAAAAATTACCGCAATGGCTTTATATTGCCATCAACAAACTGAGTTCTCTCAGCTAGCAAGTGAATAGCTCTCTTCCTAAGACCGTATCGGTTCGTTCGCGTAAAAAGATGAATGTCAAAAGAGTGATTTGGCGTTGGCATCGCCGCGTTGGGTTGGTCGTGTCTGTTGTTGTTCTCAATCTTTGCCTTACCGGTGTGCTCCTAAACCATACGGAATTCTTTAAATTACAAGATATTCCCGTGCGCAATAGTATTATTCTTAGTCTGTATGGAATCCAACCTCCTACTGTTATTGCTCAATCCACAGATGTTGGATGGGTTGGTCAGCTCGACGCTAAAATGTTGTATATAGGCGATCACTCGCTAGGTGTATGCGATGGCGTATTTAAAGGCGCTGTAACTTTACGCGCGTACGGCAGCTTGCTTATCGCTTGCGAATCCGAATTGTTGATCGTCAGTTCTGATTTCAGCATTCAAGAGAGAATAGGCAGTATTTTTCAGCTGCCGACCCCTGTTGAGCAACTAGGAGTCTGCGGCGAAGACGTGTGTTTTATTTCTAATGATCAAGTTTACTTGGCAGATTTGGAAAAACTACAGTGGTCGAACATAGACCGACAGCTGTTTTCTGAAATTAGGGTTTCTGATGAAATCCCAACGTATCAACGAGAAATTTGGCTTACCAATTATCAAGGTTCGGCGATCAATTGGGAAAGGTTCTTTTTGGATATACATTCGGGCAGAATATTCGGCTCGCTTGGCGTTCTGATAGTGGATTTATCTGCCATACTTTTAATTGTTTTAGTCGTTTCTGGCGTTTGGCTCTGGAGTAAGAATTCGGCGTCAAAAAAATAATACTCAGTATCTTAATGAACTTCCGGTTTGCGAATTACCTACTTTTTTGGGGTCGCGATTGGGTAATAATTTGTTATAGTGTTCAACAATTGGCGATGTATAGACTATGCCTTATGCGGTTGTTCAAAAGTGTCTTCTCATCGCTCATTTAACGTGTGTTAATAACTAAACATTGGAATTAAGTATATGGGTAAGCCTGCTTCTAGAATTACCGACATGCATGTTTGTCCGAAAACAAATCCTGGCCCAGTGCCACATGTTGGTGGTCCCATTGTTACTCCAGGTGGCCCGACCGTTATTATTGGTGGTTTACCATCGGCAACCGTTGGTAGTGTATGTGTCTGTATTGGACCACCAGATAGTGTTTCTAAGGGCAGTAGTACGGTCATGATCTGCGGAAAACCTGCCGCTCGAATGGGCGATAGTACTGCTCACGGTGGTAAAATTGTTGTTGGTTTCCCTACGGTCTTAATTGGCGGGTGATTCTTTTTAGTGAATCACCTATGGCCGGATGAGCGAAAGTCATCGATCGTATCTTCTAAATTTGCAGAGCTTGTACGTTTTGGGGTTATTTTGAGTGTGTAAACCCCATAGCGTGTCTATGATTTCTAAACTTATCACCTGAATATATTCATTAGTATCTTTGAAGTAGCCTATAAATCTGCTTTATGTCTGAGTACAAATTTCTTCCTATTTTCTCCCTTCACATTTGATTTGCCACGATCGATAGACAAAAAAATACCACCCATAAGGTGGTATTTGAGTGGTTTGACCTTAGGTAAGATCAGCCTGGGCTAGGAATGTTAGCAACCATTCGTAGAGAGGTCGTTAATTCTTCCATTTGTAGCCAAGGTTTAAGATAAGCAACAGCGCTGTACGAGCCAGGTTGTCCTGGAATCTCTTTTACCTCAACACGTGCTTCAGCTAATGGATATTTAGCTTTCATTTCTGCACTGGCGTCTGGGTTTGAGTTGGTGTATTGCTTAATCCACTGATTTAACCAACGCTCACAATCGTTCGCTTCCATAAATGAACCAACTTTGTCACGCGCCATAACTTTTAAGTAATGAGCAATACGTGACGTCGCCATCAAGTAAGGTAAGCGAGCAGAGATCTCAGAGTTAGCAGTGGCGTCAGGATTGTCGTAGGATTTTGGTTTTTGAGCGGTTTGTGCACCAAAGAATACGGAGTAGTCAGTGTTTTTGTAGTGGCACAATGGCAAAAAGCCTTGTCGACTTAATTCTGCTTCACGACGATCTGTGATACCAATTTCGGTAGGGCATTTTTGGTCAACGTCACCGTCATCACTTTTGAATAAATGGCTTGGCAGGCCTTCAACTTTACCGCCGCCTTCCGCACCGCGAATAGCTGTACACCAAGAATATTCCGAGAAAGCTTTAGTTAGGGTAGTGCCCATAACATAAGCGGCATTCATCCAACAGTATTTGTTGTGGTCGGTGTCGCGCGAGTAGCCAGAATCATCAATTTCAAACTCTTCGTAATTGAAGGTCTCAACGGGCTTGGTTTTGGAACCGTATGGAACGCGAGATAAGGTTCTTGGCATAACCAAGGTGACGAAGCGAGAATCTTCCGAGTCACGGAAGCTGCGCCACTTGATGTATTCTTGGGTCTCAAAAATACCACCTAGGTCGCGAGGCTTAGATAATTCTGTGAAGTCATCAAAGCCAAACATTTGCGCGCCAGCTGCTGAAATAAATGGACAGAAGCCCGCAGCTGCAACGTTCGACATCTTTGATAGAAGGTCGATATCTTCTGGATGGTTACTAAATTCATAGTCACCAATAATTGCACCGTAGGGTTCACCACCGGCAATACCAAATTCTTCTTCGTAGATTTTTTTGAAGGTTTGGCTTTGATCGAATTCAACTGCTTTGTCTAGGTCACGATACAACTCACGCTTGCTTAGGTTTAGCATGCGAATCTTAAGAGTCGAACCGGTTTCGCTGTTCATAACCAAGTGGTTTAGACCGCGCCAAGAACCTTCAAGCTTTTGAAACTTGTCTTGATGCATGATTGCAGCAAGTTGACGAGACATGGCCGCATCGATTGCAGCAACTGCTTTGTTAATGGTGTTCGTAAGGTTTTTGTCCCAAGTTAAAGTACCATCCATTGCCTTTGAGGTTAGGTTGGCGATTAGATCTTTTACTTCATTCGGGTCGGTTTGTTTAGTGGCGCCGATCGCCTGATCAAGAAGGCTAAACGATCCTTCTTCGGCTTCTAAGGCACTATTTTCACTACTTTCTGTAGCCATGATTATTCTCCTTTATCTTCGCCAGGGTTTAACTGACCAGAAATTTGCGAAATTTGATCTGCGTTTTGCAGAATTTGCTCAAGAACAGTTTCAAGCTCTTCAGAGCGGTCTGCTTTGCTCAGCAAATCTTTTAGTTTATGGCGCGCTTCTAGTAATCGCTTAAGTGGTTCAACCTGGTCAACAATAGCTTCTGGAGTAAAGTCGTCCATTTTTTTGAATTCTAAATCGACACTCATCTTGGTGCCGTCACCGGACAGGGTATTTTCCACTTGTAACTCAAGCTTGGGATTCACTTTACCCATAACTTCGTTGAAGTTGTCGCGATCGATTTGAACGAATTTACGCTCTTTGAGTGGACGACGCGCTTCTGCATTGTCACCAGAATAATCACCCATTACACCCATCACAAACGGGAGTTCTTTTTTTACTTCCGCTCCGTTGGTTTCGACGTCGTAAGTAATGTGAACACGAGGTTTGCGAACTCGTTTGAGTTTGTTGTGGATACTTTCAGACATGATTTATTCCTTCCTTTAAAAAATCGGTAAGAGTTAGACTCAATAATTATACGTTACCAGCCCATTCCTGATGATGATTGTGTTTCAGGTTGCTTAGGCGTCTCAGGTGTCTTTGTTTCCACTTCAGAAGAATGGCTTGTATCAGCTGCAGTATTCGTCTGTGTGGGTACAGCAACAGGTTGTGGTGGCGGTACGTATTTATCTGTAGCGGTACCGTCGGTAACTACACCTGTAAGTTGTGAGTAGAGCGCTTTTGCATTCTGGTCTGGAATTAATTCTAGAATTAATTCCGGTAACGTCATTCTTCCCCATTTAATAATACGATCTAAACTGGCTGCAAGGGGAGTATGAGGTTCATACATTCGGAAATAATCTGAAATTAACGAAAGCTGTTTTAGCGCGTCTTCTCGATTAGTAATAGCGCCCGCCGGAACTTGTTGAACAAATTGAACATTTTGCAAGTTGCCGGTGGTAACTACTGCGCCAGCCTCCGATGAATTGGTTTGATCGTCGATTGTTTCTTGCAAAGCCTGTTGTGCATTTTGAGCAGCATTGTGCGCATCAACAATATCTTTACTGATAAAACGAACAGTTCGGATCAGCTCTTCAAGTAGATTGCTGATGTCGGAACTCGGTGGAGCTTCACCGCCGCAATGTTTGCGTAAAGTATTGTTATATTCTTTAAAGGACGACAGCGCAGCTTCAAGCGCTGTTGTTAATTCAATAAAGTAGATAGGTGTAGAACTTTTAATTTCGTTTTCTACATTTTCAAATGAAAATCCAATGGTTTCAAAACGCTCTTTACGCTCTTTGTCATCTTGGATTTTTGAGGCATCGCGAGCCTGTAAATATTGTGCGTAGGAATAAGATTCACCTGTATTACCTTCGGTGATCGTTATAGATCGCATTGGTGCGAGTAAAGGCCCACTGCCAAGACCTTCAAGTGGCGCAATTTTGGTTTCTAATCCGTACTCGTCAGGCTCTGGATAAACGACATCCCAATATTCATTGATGATGGCTTCAATTAGCTGGAACGAGTTTTTAAGTCCGAAGGCGCCATCGATTCGAACAGATGCTTCGCAATACCATGTGCAAGCTTGAAGATCTTTAGACAGCGTCTTTAAGATAACTTCTGATTTTTCTTGGACCTCATACCACGGAGAAATAAGGTCTATATCGTCATCAAATTGGTGGGTTCTTTCGAGGGCGCTAGCATTGTTTCTGGCGTCTTTAGCTGCGTAGTACTCAGCCTGTGCTGACGCGTCCACTCTAATATCGACGCCTTGAGCAAGATCACCAGGTATTGGTGCGATAAATTCTTCCAAATTAAATCGAGTTTGTGACATTAACTAAGCAATCCTTATGCATGTTTTAATCGTTGCCCAAGCGTTCTGGCAAAAAGCCAGTTTAAGGGATTTTTTTCAAATGAAGCAAATAAATACCGCATCAATATTGAAAAAAATTCACACTTAATTCTTCAAGTCAACTAAATTATTATCTTTTCTAATACTCTACTATTTTTTATATCTTTTAATTTCACAATAATGGATTAACTGTTACTGATCATCATGGTATAGGTGTCGGGACTTGGTAATCCTGCACTTTCAAAATATCGATGAGACTGACCGTTTTGACCCGGTTGGTGCCACAGAGAAAAAGCCGACATATCATTGAGCCGAGATTTTAATAGTAATTCGGAATAGAGATCGCTAAAGGTATAGGCTTCAATTTCTAAAAAAGCATATTGTCCGCGTTGGTTTTGATATTGGCTTTTTGGCGCTGGACGTATATTGGGTTTCACCGAGATGAGGTTGCGATAGGTCTCATCGATAGAATCTCGATTTGTCAGCGCATTTATGGCGGTATTTTCGGCGTGTTGAAACCAAGAAGGTTCTGATAGTGCGCGAAATGGATTCTCTTGGCCTGGAATTTTATGAACTATGGTTAAAGGGAAATATCGGCCGACGCTGTCTACACTCGATGCTAAAACACCGACATACGAATTTGAGTCTATAACACCGCTTGTTAGAACAAATCGCCAAATAGGCGCAACCAGATAATGCTCTAACCATTGGTTACCTAAGCGCGATTGGCTTGCCGAGATACTACGTTGTAACCATTCATCCCACAGTGTTATAAAATTTGACGCCAACCCACGGTCAATAAAATCACCGTGGGAAGGTAGTTTGCCAAATACTCCGACGTAATTATTGTGCTGCTGCATAACTTTGTCTCTTTGTCATTTAAATTAAAGAGATGCTGGAGCTTTAAAGCTTCGCAACAACGTTAAGTCGAAAGGATTTGTTCGTTCTTCTGGAATCACTACAAATTCAGCGGTTCGACCTGATGCGTTAAATCGCAATAATTTTTCTGCAGAATTAGGTCGGTCGACAATTTCCGATTTGTCCAAAAGTTTGAATATAGACCAATCGCCTTCGTATTGTTCCTCATGGCTGCTTTGGTTTAGGTCTTCAAAAATAATTCGCGCCCGCGTGTCTTCACCGCCTGTCCATTCTGCCGAGCGGCGAACCTGCGGCCCATGTGAGTATTCATAGGTAAAGTCGCCGATTTCCAGTGTGAACAGCCTTACGCCTCTGTCGAGTTGATCTGCTCTGACTTTAAATTTAAAAGCGGCATTTTCGCCTTGCGAATAAAATGCTTTGCGAATGTTTTGCGCATTCTGAAAGGTTCTTATCGCTTCTTGACTTAATCCAATAGAGCGATTGTTAACGCTTTTTTGCCTCCAGTTGGAGGTGTTTGCAAATGGGGCAACAAATTCATTGATAAATGCCTCAAGCTGACCTGAAGGCCCAAAAAAGTCATTAAAGTCTTGCAGCGCTACATCTCGTGAAGCATTTTTTGATAGAGGATATCTGTCTTTTAATGCTCTTTCGTAGACACTGTATACACGCAAGCGCCAAGACTCGTTTAGCTGGTTCTGCGCATTGGCCACGACAATGCTCCAGCTGTTGTCGGCGATATTTTTCATCCAGCTTTTGTAGGGTTCTGGAGCTTTTTCTGCTTCGTAATACAGGTTTTGGATAGAATCGTTCGAGCCGCTTTGAAAGCGTTGTTTTGCGTAATCAAAAGCTGCTTGAGTCGTATTCGGTGATCCGTCCAAACCAACAAAGAATTGATGAACTTGCGCTATTGAGTCGAGATAGCTGCGAGTCAACGGCGGTGCGTCGTTTCCTGAGAAGGATGCCTTGTGTAGATCTGAGAAATAAATATCCATGGGTGTTGGTGGATTATTTTTCTCAATGGCTTTGTTCAGCTCATCGGCTGCTAATTCTCCAACAGCGCGAACTTGGTTGTTAACCGGTGCTCGGATTCCACTTACTGATGGAATTCTTCGACGTTGATCAGCGACCAAATCTGTATTTTCTGCAGCAATATCCGAAACGGTAAGTAATGGCGAATAAATAGGGTCTGATAATTTGCCTAATACAGTTACAGCGTCACGAATTGAATTGAATTTTTGCAAATTGAAGCGTTTTAAATAATTCTGCCAGTAAAGCAAATATTCATTGTTATAAAGACGTTGTAAATCTTCGCTGACGCGCTCTAGATCAACGGATGGATCATCTTCAACAGCGCCATACACCCACAAGTCTTCTTTAAGTTGTTTGATGAGTTTGGAATTAGCGCTGACATCTATGTCTTTGTAACCTTGCGCAGTGAACAGTTTCGGTACAAAAAATACGGAATCTTGATCAGAAAGGCCAAAGCTTTTCGCGGAATCAGAGCCGATATCACGATAAATATCAAAAGTTTGCGCCATATCTGGACGTACTTTTAATGCTGCGTAAAGCCGCTCCGCCAATGGAATGTTACGCAGTTTATTTTGACTATTTTCTACGATTCGTTTGTTGTAAATATTTTCTTCAATAAGTGGATCTTGCTCGAACGCGATTTGCAAATTACGCTGCAACTGCTGGCGTTTGGACTCGTCCTCTGGATAGAGCTTTTGCCAATGATTGGTTAAGAACTCTTTGATATGAGCCTTATCCTGATGCTGTTCATCAAAGAACATCAAATATACTTCTAAGTATTTCGCAAGATTACCGTCTGAAGCCGGGAGGCTATCTAATGTGGTTTCGAACTCTCTGGCGAGGGCTGGCATAAACAAGTTATGGACTTTGTCTATGTATAAATTATTGGCAGCTCTATCAACATTGGTGTCATACATTCCAAGGTTATTCAGCCAATCATGCTCGTTGCTGTCGTAAACCAAAGAAGCTTGGTACAAAGGCTCGATAATATCTGCCGCTTGGGTAGATGTACTGGGATTTGGGTTGGTGCTAGAAGCCTGACGGTATTCGTTAACGTCTTCTCGTACATTGGCCATTGCAGAGCGACTGGATGTTGCGGTACCGACCCAAGTAACAACGCTGCCTACTAAGGCAATTAACATAGTGATATAGGTTCCTCTACGGAACCAAAGAGTCATTTTTTCGACCTTTCTGTTCACCCCAACCAATTCAGACTCGGGAAAAATAACGTCGTTTAATAAGCGGGTAAGGAAAAAGCTTTTACCGGTGTTTGCTTGTGCGACAGATTGCTTGCGATCCAGATTAAATGACGCTGAGACCGAACTCATCATACGATCGATCGGCGAGCCTTCTTGAGTTGCACTGGTAAAGTAAACACCACGTAGCATGGGGGTTGTAGCGTAGTTGTGAGGTGAGAAAATCTGGTCTAAAAACTCATGGATTATTCCAGACATACTTTCCATCTGCTGTGGAAAGTTAAGAATTAGGTTTCTACGCTCGGGATTTCGCTCCTGATGAACCTTAATTAAAACGCGTTCGTTTAGGCGCTCAACGAGTTCTTGGTAACGTTTTTTGAACGTATCCAAATTTTGCGAGGCTGTTTGTGCTAATTCCGATTCGAAACTCACTCCCCAAACCTGCTCACGTTCGGCTTGAGATAGGGTATTAAAGAATTCGTTAAAGCCTGCGACCAAATCTGCTTTGGTGAAAGTCATGTAAATAGGAAATCGAATGCCCAGCTCTTGTTGCAACTCGTCGATACGCGTACGAATGGTTTTGGCCTGTTGCCGTTGCTGTTCTGGAGACGTTGACATTAACTCCAGCATGCTGACGACAAGCACAACACCATTAATTGGCCGGCGTTTACGGTAACGCTTGAGCATGCTCAAAAATTTGTTCCAAGCCGTGTTATCAATTACTCGGTGGCTGTCTTGAGTTGTGTAGCGTCCTGCTGTGTCGATTAATACAGCTTCGTTTGTGAACCACCAGTCGCAATTTCGGGTACCACCTACGCCGCCAATGGAGTCTTTTCCGTATTCTTGCTCAAGCGGGAAGTGTAATCCTGAATTGATTAGTGCTGTTGTTTTGCCAGAACCCGGTGGGCCGATAATGATGTACCAAGGGAGCTGGTACAGCGAGCGAGTACCATGTTTACCTTTAAACTTGGATTTCTTTAGAGTCTCTAATGCTTTATTGAAACGTTGCGATATGGCGGCGACTTCTTCGCTGGCTCTATCATCGTCGGGTGAACCGGGTTTTTCTGACTTGGCTTCTTGTTCCATATCGGAAACCAAACCCTGATTTTTTTTCAAATTAACGATGGTAATCGTTAAATTGATCACTAACCAAATAATCCAAATAATGGCAATAATAATTAGGCGAGTGGAGCTACTGGCTTCGGTATTGTTTTCACCAAATTTTACGAAGCCGAGCCCAAACCAGACTAAAAATGATAAAGCGATAACTCCGATGGCACTGATAAACCATCGATTGAGAATAAGCGAACGCAGGCGATTCATTTCACGCGCTTCCTTGTTTTAATGCGGTCTTTAATAAAGAACAGAAACTATCGTGACTCGATAGTACTGCGGGTTTCATCGGTAACAACAGTCTCCGATAATTCTTTATTGATGATTTCTGTTGTAGGTTGAGTGTCGTTGTATATCCAAACTCTAAATCCAGTGTAAATAAGCACTAGTACTAATAATGCGCAGGTTAATATCACCCAAATTGGGATGTATTGCGTGAGACTTTTTCCCTTGGTGTTTAAGCCTTGCCAGTGACTGGATAGGTCGGAGTGAAACTCAGGTTTGTGTTTTTCGATGGTGTAATAAAGGTTGTCGCGAATCTGCTCAAGTTGTTCGTGGCCGCGATTGTTTAACGCAAATTTACCTTTAAATCCTAAGCTTAAACATATGTAGTTAAGCTCTAATAAATCTAGATTTGAACCCGGCGCTTGGAGAAGTTGTTGTAACATAACAAAGCATCGCTCACCGCCAAACGTTTCTTTATGGAAAATGCTGAGCAACGAGTGTGAGCTCCAAGGGCTATTTGCACCCCAAGGTGTGTTAAGTACAGTTTCGTCAATAACCGTGCACATTAAGTAGGTAGCTTGGAATATTTTATTATCATCAATACCTTGCTGCTTTAAAGATTGATGAAATTGATTTAACTCTTGGCCAAGCTTTTGATGCAAACCTTTCACGTCTTGATGACTGATTTCGGTTCTAAGTTTAACGATGACATTTAATAACTTGGTTGCAGCAAAAATGATCGGGTTGAGCGCTGTCGAAAAAGAGACTTTAGCGCTCTCAAAAGAGGGCATTTCAGCACTGGTGCTGCGATTCGAGCTTGGCCCTCGTGAACCACCGGGCGTGGGTACAATAACCGTTTGATCTGACATTTAAGAATTCCTTACAGCCCAAAGTTCCATAATTAAGCCCGGGAAGTTTGCGCCGATATGAATCGCAAAACCCCCTGACTTCGCCATGGATTTCCATAGGTCCGTTCCGCGTTGTAATTCGAAGTAGACAAATCCGGTGTGGAAGGGAATTTGTCTTGGAGCCACAGGAAGCGGAGAGAGAGCAATGCCGGGAAGCTGAGTGGATACTAAGCTTCTAATAACTTCTACGGGGCCAATTTTTGCCTGCGATGGGAAGCGAACACGAAGTTCTTCCGTGGGCATATCTGCCTTCACCGCCACAACAAAGAACGCAGTTGAAATAAGGCTGCGATCGGTAAGTGGAGCAACGTGCATTCCGAACTTACGTTCAACCAACTCCAGAGAAATGGCATTCTGTTCGAGAACCATGCTAAGGCATTGGCGTAACGGAGTAATGACGTTTAGAAACGTGGTTTTTAAATCACCATGTTTGTATCTGGGTAAGGGCGCCGGTCGTTTGCTTGATGCTGTGAAAGTCGACAGCTCACCGTTTAATTGCACTAAGTTTTGATACAACTCGAACGGATGAAGTCTGGGCAGGTTATGGAGGCAGTCAATTAATGGCTCCACTCTATTCACCACCTGCAGCAAAAGATAATCGGCGATCTCTGCCGATCCTGAGCGTCCACTGTCCGCTAAACGGTGCCCGAGTGCTTCGCCTCTTTTATTGAGAAGTCCTTTGACTTCCTCTAAATACGAGACCACTACGGATGACGCTGAACAGGCCAAAAGCGGAGGAATGAAGCCACGGTCGAGCTTGATTGGTGACTCAGGTGTTGATTCTTGGATATAAGCGAGAGGTAGCGTGCTATAACCACTTAAATCTTCGCTGCTTAATTTCACTTGGGTTTTTAATCGGCCGACTTGAATCCGTGCCGCTTCTCCTGACTCCGTCGTGTTGTTTCGAGCGTCAAAATTGTACGAAGCGAAGCGTGCCAGACTCGATTCTTGGTCATTCCATTCCGACTCTAAAAATCCGTCTCGTTCCAGCGGAATGCACAGATACACAATGACATCTGAAATATTTTCAGGAATATCAATAGTCGGCGGAAGAGGATCATTGTCTGGAGCGTTGAATGGCGTGCCATCTGGAAATATGCCACTCATACTGCTGATCGCGAGCTTACCCTGCGCTAAAGCGTCGCTTTCTAAAGACAGTTCGGTAAATCCCCAAGGAAAGTTTTCAATGGAGCCGGTTTTTTGATGTATGAATCTCTCTGTGTAACGGTTCTGTTGCTGAAAATGTTGAGGGCGCAAAAACATGCCCTCGGTCCAAATTACTTTATTAGAAGCTGCCATGGTAGGGATAATCCTTTGGCCCTTTGATAGATGTGCGAATCAACGATGAGTAATAGATAAGCGATTGATTTGTATATCGTAGGTGTTTTTGTTGTGCTCTTTGACTTCCACAATATCGATAGGATCTGCATCTTGATAGTTTACAAATTCGGCAATAATGCCCAGATACTTAACGTCTTCACTAAGCTCTAGGGTTTCTATACGTTCTTCTCCGGGAGCAAACTCTCTGAGTGTAATTTCTCGGATTAGATCACTGCCGAGACGAGTTTCGGCGTTTTCGAACAAACTTAGAAAGTCTTCGCGGTCGAACTGACGTCGATCAGAGAGCAAGAACACTCGTAACACCACGGGAGAGGGGCGTGCGTCTCTGTCCGGGTTTATGTTGGGCGCAGCCGAGAATTTTAGTTTCGCCTCTGTATCCAAATTCAACACTTCACGAGTGGTTTGACAGCCTGCCAAAACAGCAATGGTGATAACAACGAATAGTGTTCGCAAGAATTGCATTTTTAACCTCAGGAATTTCTGTTTTTGTTGTTGAAAGTTCTAGCGTTTTTTAGTTCTGAAAGCTGCTGTTCATATGCATCAGCAAAGTGGTTGTAGAACAAGTTGTTTTTGGTTCTTTCGGTATCTTGCATGAGGTCGCTGTAATGAGCTTCGAACGATTCCCAGTTTTGTGAACTTTTCTTGGCAAAAATACCACCCTTGTTTTTAAATATTCGTTCTAAATTTTCGGGTTGAAAGTACTTTAGCATGGCATCGCAAGCACTTCTTACACCTGCGAGCACGGCAACTTGATGGTCAGCCAGGTCACTAAAGCTATCTTCTACCGTTTCGCGAGGAGAAAGATAAGAACCGCTCTGCTTTTCAAACAATATGCTCAATGCCATATTTGGATCAGTGGTAAACTTAAGTGGGTTGTTATTTACCGTTTCTAGTATTGTTCTCTGGACTCTTAATTCGTTCTTAACCTTATCGCGCGCGTGCAAAAGATCCATTAAATTTTGGATCGTTTCTTTTATCATTTCCGCGTTATCTTCTACAAATTCTTCTTTGCGAGAAACGTTGTTCCAATTCAAAGATAATAGCTTCGCGAGTTCTTGCGCTGTGCCCGTGTTAACCGAGGTGGTATTAGAAGCGTTCGAATGTGTTGGTTGAGGATGGTGTTGATTAGCTTCATCACCACGGCCTGAGCTATTCGAAATTCGACCAGCTCCGGTATTCCACTCCTCTTCGGCACGTGGGGTTTGTACAGGCTGTTGCCACGAAGCGTTTTTAACCATTTCGTGAGGATTGATTGGTTGTCCCCAGCCGCTTGAGGGTTCTGAACTAGGTTGGGCTGGGTTATTTATAGGTTCCCAACCGCCGTTGGGGTTAGACCAATCCGACTGCTGTTGTGGTTGTTGCTGGTTAAAATCGTCCCAAGGATCTCTGGGCGGATTTGACGGTTGATTAACCTTGGGTTGAGTTTGAGGTATAGGCGGCGCAAGGTTTGATGGGGCATCCGAATGCGCCGATTGATCGGTGTTCGGTGTTGCCCATGAATCATTAGCTAGGGCTCCTCCGGTAAAAGCCGGTGGAGAATCGAAATGATCACTTGTCTGCTCGTCAAACCCTGAAAAGGAGTCCCCAAAATTCGGAGCCTTGTCATCTATGCCTGTTGGGAAGTCTTGTGATGGATGCTCACTATGTGGATTTAGGAATGCATCAAAATCGTCTATGGAAAAATTCTTGTTGGCAGTACTTTGATGATCTTGTTGGACGGTAAATTTAGGTGCTGCATCGTTCAGAGTTGACGAATGATGATGAGCTCCATCCTCATCTTCTCTCCACCAATCACTGTTATTTTCCCACTGGTGCTGCGGCGGCAAATTGGGTGATTTTTGATTTCCAAATCCAAAATCTTGGTTGGAGGAAGAAAATCCGCCAGAATTGGAGTTTGTAAACGGATCTTTACCGAATTCAGGGGACATTGCGCCCGCGTTAGAGCTAAAGCCAAAATCGTCCTTGAAGCCTTGATTGGACCAGTCATCTCCACCCATATCGAAACCGCTCGGTGGCGAACTGGGAGTGTTTAAAAAGCGGTCTAATTCTTCTGCACTTTTTTCTGTCTGAGAACGGTTTGCAGAGTCCGTAGTGGCAAAGGTTGTTTTGTCGGAGCTGTCTAAAAATGATTCGTTGGGCGACGCTGTGGGGCTGGGTTGGCTGCTCTCGATAACAGCTTTTAGCTTATATTCTCCCAAAATAATGACATCACCGTTTTGAATCGCTTGCGGATTCTGCTTGGCTAGTAGGTTTGAGGGTTCATTTATTGAGGTGCCATTGGTACTGGTATCAATGATACGGCACTGATTGCCTTCAATCTTGATCGTGAAATGACTTGAAGACAGGACCCTTTTGGGGTCTGGTAGAACCCAGTCGCTTTTATCTGACCGTCCAACACTACCGGTGCTGTCAAAAATCTTGGTTTGTTGCAGCATGTTCGATTGTTCTGGTGCTTCAACAACTATCAACGTTAGCTTCATTTCTGATGAGCCTATTTAGTCGGGAAGCGACGAAGTCGTAACTTATCCCGGTTCTCCAGACGTGTTGCTGAAAAAGTAACACGTGATGTATTTGAAAAGTATGTGGCGCTATTCTAAAACTTTTGTGTTAACAGCAATTGCCGAGTGAAAGTTTTTTGAGCAAAACTCTCTTTTTTGTTACCGAAGCTTATTGAAACAAATAAATTCAATGAAAATCAAGAAAGTAACAACAGCTTTCTGGATATATTTGCAGGGCGCTGATGAGGGGTGTTTTCGTATATAGATACCAAGGACTTAAACCAAATTAACTTTTGTTTTCAGTTGTGAGGATCTAAATGTTCTACTTCAAGAATACAAGCTCTTAAAATGACATGATTCCGTTATAAGTTCGAGTAATTGTTGATTTAATATATTTGAAATTCTGCTTTACTTAGAGTTGCTTTATTGCGCGTTGAAATAAGCGGCAGTGGGTTGGTTCTAGTATTGAGAAATATTTCACTGCTTGAAGTTGGTTTCGATGTATTTTGTTCTAAATTGATAGGTATCTTTATTCAATCGCAAATTTCGGTAGCCGGTTTGTATACCTAGAGTTTTTACTTAAGTTTACTAAAAATTAGGTTGTGTACCTGAAAGATACAAATTGTGATACTCACGCTATTTTTTGCCTTTGCGGTTGTTTTTCAATAGTATTTCGAACCATGTTGGCAAACTGCTCGCGTACGAGTCTGATAATCGCCGCCCATTTGAGTGGTTTATACTGTAAGACGGTCATCTTTAATACAAAAGTATTTAATCTAAGCAGGTATCGTTCTTTATTGTTTTGCTTTTACCAAAATACGTATTTTATTTGGTTGTTTTATTGTGTTAGCTATTTGATCTATTTCAATTCGATATGAAGTCGAATTTTTTAATTGATATGGATTGTTAAATAAAAATATGCCGAGACCACAACGGTTAAATCTCCCCGATATTCCTCAACATGTTGTTCAAGTTGGGCACAATAATCTCCCTTGTTTTTTCGACGACGAAGATTATGAGTTTTATCTACAAAGCTTAAAAATTTCTGCCGACCAATATCAGGTTATGGTGCACGCTTATGTGTTGCTGCCGAACATGATTCAGATTATTGCCACACCTAAAAGTGCAAATGGAATATCTGCAATGATGCAGTCCTTAGGACGTCGCTATGTTCAGTACGCGAATCACCGCTACAAACGATCTGGGACTTTGTGGGGCGGGCGGTACAAATCGAGCCTGATTGACTCGCAAGCATATTTACTGAGTTGTTATCAGTATGTGGAGCTTAAGCCCATGTTTGCTGGACTGGTTCATTCTCCTGAAGAATACATTTGGTCGAGCTTTGGTTTTCATATTAATGAAACTGAAAGCCATCTTATCGTCGATCATCGTTTGTATCAGGAATTGGGTGATAACAAGTCGGATAGGGCGGACAATTATCGAGCACTATTTAAGTATGAATTTGACAAAAAGCTTTTTGAATACATCGCCGAGACTATCAAGCTAGGGCAAGTTCTTGGTGGTGATCAATTTAAAGACAGAATAGAGCGTATTACTAATCAGCGAGTTCGTCCACTACGAAGAGGGCGCCCTAAAAAAGGTGACTAAGTTCAAATTTTTTTAGTTTTTAGACGTAAAAAAAGTGTCAGAGTCAAATAAAAATATTTATCAGTTCTTGAGTTTAAGCATTTAAAATATTTCTTTGTGGTGAGCAATTTTTGTCCGCTCATGGGTTGTAAAGCTCCCCTGTAAAAGACTTTCGTATGAAAAGTGTGGGATTTTTTATTAGAAAGAAATTTCTAATTAACTAGCCTTTTTATTTTCATGCTTGATAACGTTCTAATCTGCCGAAAATACGTTTATTGAGATGTTTAAAAATAGTGTCAGAGTGGATTTAAAAATACTCTTTCAAGGTTTTCTTTCTCATCTTTGAGTGATTTAATTTAGTTGTCGCAGCGAGAAAGTAATCGCTCATACGGCTCTTCTAGTCGATTTTCAAAGTAAGAGCTGAGAGATTTACAACAGTTATTGCACGGTAATTGGTGTGAGTTTTTAGGTTTTTATTCTGATTCTGAATTATTCTCAGATCAGTTAATTCATATAATTTAAAGGATTTTTTTATGGCTATTTACATGAACTTCAACTCTAACTCTCCTAAAGGTAACGTAACTGCAAAAGGTTATGAGGATTGGATCGAAGTTGATAGCTTTAGCTTTGGCGTTGGTCGTGGCATCAACATGGAGCCAGGCGCTATGTCTAACCGTGAAGCAACTCGTCCGAGCATCAGTGAAGTTGTTGTAACCAAATCTTTAGACGCTGCATCAGGCGGTCTTTTCAAGCAATCAGTAACTGGTGACGAAGGCGTTACTGTTGAGATTCATGTTGTGCAAACTGGTGCGAACTCTGTAGAAAAATACGCTGTTTACACTTTGCAAGACGTAATTATTTCTTCATATAACATCTCAGCTGCGGCTGGTGGTGCTCCAGCAGAAACTATTGAACTTGCGTTCTCTCGTGTTGAAGCTGACCTTACTCACGCAGATAAAACTCACAAAAATACTACCAACATGCGCGTTGGTTACGATCTTACTACTGCAACTCCTTTATAAGGAACTCTGCAGCTGGTATGCGTTGAAAAGGCGGCTTTATGCCGCCTTTTTTTGTTGATTTTAAAGTCACATTTTTTTCTGGGTTAGTCTAGACAAGCAAGCTAAAGGTTAAACCTACGGTTTCGATGAGATTGCGATATCATAAATTTGGTTTGTGATTTTCTTAGAAATGTAAATTTTGTCTAGTATGTAACGTATTGGCGGCTTTTTAATGATTTTTTCCCACGTTACAATCAGCTGAGAATAATTTAGTGTTTAAATCTGTGTTTTAAACAGTTACGTGAAATCGTAACTCCACAAGTTAATAGGGATAAAAAATGTTAAGTCAGGAACGTCGTTTAATTCATGCAGACAGTCCTCTTGGTGCAGATGCATTTATAGTTACTCATCTATCCGGTAGCGAGCGAATTTCTGATCTTTTCCAATTTTCTTTATCAATTCTTTCTGATAATCACGAAATTCAGCAAAGTGATCTTGTAGGGAAGGCTATCACGCTAAAAATTACCTACGAAGGTGCCTCCGGTGATCGATACGTTCACGGATATGTAAACACGTTTAGTCAGTCGGATGTTGACCCTTCTGGTATGCGTGCATACAGCTTGACCATGGTGCCGGGACTTTGGTTTACCTCGCTGGCGTCCAATAATCGAGTTTTTCACGAAAAAGACTCTATTAAAATTATTGAAGAGGTTTTGCAGAGTTACTCTGGGTTTGTCAAGTTAACAAAAAAATTAACCAGTACCTATTTGACGAAAGAATATTGCGTGCAGTACGAGGAAACCGATTTTGCCTTTATTTCGCGTTTACTGGCAGAAGAAGGCATTGCTTATTACTTTAAGCACTCCAGTGGTGCTCATGAGCTGGTTCTAGTGGATGACGTTAGTGGTTTTTACGATTGTGAAACTAAAAAGGTAAGCTACAGTGGTGGTGGCTCTGATCCAGAGCAAAATAGTATCGTTACGTGGCGCAGAAACACTGAATATCATATTGGTGGCGTTGATTTTACTGACTACAACGAATACACAACCACATCCATTAACAAGGTTTCAGAAAAAACGTCTTCAAAACTTAATGATGTCAGTAAGTTTGTTATGAAGCATCATGGCTTATACAAATTTCAGAAGTCGAAAGACACCGAACATAAGTTGGACGATGCGTACAACAAAAATTTAGTAAAAAACTTGTTAGAAGCAAATCAGCAAGTCTTTGACACGGCTAACGGAACCAGTGATTGTGCGGTTTTTTCAACGGGCGGTAAATTTCCTTTTGAGCATACCTTGTCTTCTGAGAACGGTAAGTATTTGTTAGTCGCGCTCACGTTATCAATTTCTGATTCCAATAAAGCTGATTCTACCTACGCAAATGAGTTTATTTGTGTTCCAGAAAAAGTCATGCCTCGGCCAATGGCTCCTGCGTATAAATCTAAGGTTTATCATATTCAGACGGCAACTGTACTTGAGGTGCGTGCTACTACTGCTGATTCCTCTAAAGATGAGTACACGCAGGTCAAAGTCAAATTCCCTTGGAATTCTGAGCAGAACTCCTGTTGGGTAAGGGTGGCCCAGGCTTATGCCGGGAAAAATTGGGGCGCAAATTTCGTTCCTAGGATTGGTCAAGAGGTCATTATTAGTTATCTGAATGGAGATATCGACAGGCCTATTGTTACTGGCGCGCTATACAACGGTACCAATCTGGGGCCGAATTACACGGCAACACAGAGCGGCTGGAAGTCTCAATATGAAAGTAGTGCTTTCAATGAGCTCCGCTTTGACGATAAGCCAGGCGAAGAAGAGGTTTATTTCGAGGCAGGTAAAGATCACACGGTTTGGGTTCATAACGATGAGAAATCCAAAGTAGATCATGATCAAGAACTAACTGTTAAAAACAACCGTACGATCATTGTGACTGAAGGTAACGAGGCGACATCCATTAACAAGGGCAATCAGTCATACGCCGTCAAATCAGGTAACTACACTCTCACGGTGGACAAGGGTACTCAAACGACCACGGTTAAAGGTGCCATTAAAATTGAATCGAAAACATCCATCGAGTTGAAAGTAGGTGGTAGTACCATTAAGTTGACCCCAGCGGGTATCGAAATTAAGGGTACTACCTTGAAAGCCGAAGGCAGTGCAACGGCTACCGTGAAAGGTGGTGGTACTCTAACGTTGAAAGGCGGAGTCACCTTAATTAACTAATGCTTAAAACACCTGTTTGTTGGGTTTGACAAGATAAAGTTTAGAAAAGAGTGTTATATGTCTGAATGGGTTCGTATTAACGAAATTGTAGCTGCTCCGTTATTGAGTCAGTTTGAAGTGAGTGAAGATGCCGAGTCCCTGCTGTCACCAAACGCTACCACGCGTGCGAATGTTGAAGCTCTAGCTGATGCGGGATTCTACTTTGATGCTATTAAATTACTGGCGCACGCCTTGCCTAAGCGGGAGGCTGTTTGGTGGGCGTGTCTTGCTTCGCGGCAAGCGCAGACACCAGATACCGACCAACACAATATTGATGCTCTTGTTGCCGCCGAGGCGTGGGCACATAAACCAACGGAAGAAAATAGGCAGCGTTGTAAAGCTCTAGGCCAGCTTACTAAATCAAAAACACCGGCTAGCTGGGCTGCAACTGCTGCAAGTTGGTGTGCCGGTAGTATTGCAAACCCTGGTGAGCCAGAGGTTGCTCCACCTGCATATTTGTATGCTCATGCGGTTGCTGGTTCTGTTACCTTAGCTGCGTCGTTTATTAATCCTGACAATCCAAATGAGCATATGAAGTATTCCTTGCTTCAAGGGGCAAATCTTGCATCTGGAGGTAATGGTATTATCAACTAGACGATAATCTCTTCTTTTGAACGCCTTAATTAGGATAGGAGAGTTTTATATGGGTAAAACTTACATATAAAACTCTTTTGTTCCACATCCGATTTTTTACCGGTTGATTCTGCTTAGTACTGGTTGATCCTACTCGATGGAAACATTGTAACCTCGCTAACCACCTTTGTTATGCATTATTTGTTACTAAATTTAAGTATAAAGTTCAAGTTATCACTTCCCATAAATATTAATTGTTATAACTTTTCTGTAATTAGTCGCTCATGTTAGTATTACTGACAGTTTCCCGAGATTATTCGAGTCTTTCGGCCACAATTAACCTGTAGTTTTTAGCAAAACTAGATTGTTAATTACTCGTGTAAAGATGAAATTTAAATGCAATTTTAATATTTTTTATTAATTTCATTTTTGTGGTTTAAGGTCACTTTTTAAAAGGGACACTGTGTAAATCTTTACGTGCTTCATCATGTTTATAGGATTTGATCACGTAAAAACAATGAATTTACGGCTAGGTAATATAGGATGTTGAAAAAGCCCGAGCAAGGTGCCAGTGCTGATAATACGGCGGCAAATGACAAGACAGTCATCGTACCTAATCAAAACTCTAAATCTGATTCGATCCCGGACGATAAAACTGTTTTTGTTGCACAAGAATCGGTAAATGCTCAATCTCGCAGTTCATCATCTTCAACTCCTGACGATCGGACCGTTATAGTTGAATCTTCTGCGTCTTCGGATAAAACCCACATTTCATCAAAGCCCTACGAGAGAAAACCAATAGGTGGGGCTACCAGTCCTCAGCAGGTTGGAGCGTCACAGTCACGGGTTATTAGAAATCGTTTTCAGCTAGACTCTCTCCTCGGCTCTGGCGGTATGGGTTCAGTATGGCTCGCGCTTGATCAGCGAAAAATAGAGGCCAAGGATCCATATCCTTATGTGGCTGTTAAGTTACTAAACGAGGATTTTAAATCACATAAAGAGGCGTTCGTCTCTTTGCAGCGCGAGACTCAAAAGTCTCAGACTCTAGCGCATCCTAATATTGTTACTGTTTATGATTTTGACCGTGATGGAGACAACACGGTCTTCATGACAATGGAATATCTCAAAGGGCATCCGCTCGATAAAATTCTAAAAGACGCGTCTGGTCAAGGTCTAGATCAAGACCAAGCAATGGGCATTATTCGTGATATTTCTAGTGCGCTGATCTACGCGCATTCACACGGAATTATCCACTCGGATTTTAAGCCAGGGAACATTTTTGTTACCGAATCGGGAACAGCAAAGGTTCTGGACTTTGGTATCGCAAGGGTAGCTGCAGAAAGCTCGGAAAATAACTCTGGTAAAAAACAAGATACATTTGATGCGGGTATTTTCTCTGCATTAACGCCGGCTTATGCCAGCTTCGAAATGTTTGAGCGTCGCGACCCTGATCCAAGTGACGATGTTTATGCGTTAGCTTGCGTTGCCTACGAAATGTTGAGTGGGCGTCACCCGTATGATCGAAAACCTGCTAACAGTAGGGATTTACCTGAGCTTCAAAAAATTCAATTTCTTACCCGATGGCAATGGCAGGCTCTAGAAAAAGCCTTAAAAATACGGCGCGAGGAACGCACACCATCTGTTGAAGAGTTTGTGCATCAGTTCTTTAAGAAGAGAACTAATCCACTTATATATGTTGTTGCAGCTGTGCTGGCACTTGCTATTGGCGGCGGTGTTTATTTTCAAGTGCAAAAGCGAGAGGCCGAACTTTTAGCGGTCGCAGAGCAAGAGGCTGCCGCTCGAGAGGAAGCTGCTAAACAAGAACAGCGCTTCGATAATATTAAATCGCAGTTGGAGAGACATTTCTCAGATGTTGAGCTGGATCGAAATATTTTGAGGGAAGATTGGAAACAAGAAACTGAGGCTTATCTGGAAGCTTATAAAAATTTTCCTGAATCTAGCGAACAACTTATTAGTGATTACCGTTATTCTGCATCAAATAAATTTTTGGATTTAGCGAGAGAAAAGCTTGTCATTGATGATATTTCATCGGCGGATTTGGAACAGGTAGCTGCAAATATTACGGTTGCCGATGCCTATATCTCTGAAGCTCGGTATTGGACAATTACAAACCCTCATATTGATGAAGTTGTCGGTGAGAAAGCACTCGCGCAATTATCTTTAGATACACAAATCCAAGCACTTGCGGATGCGGAGCAGGCTCGTTTAATTGCTCAACAAAGACGTGAACAAGCAGCTTTGCAAGCGTCTCAAAAGCAAAAATATCAGCGTGAATTGCAAGCCGCAGAAAGCAATGTCAAAAGTCATTTTCAGTGCAGTCAAGATTTAGATGTCGCGGGTGTGCCTGGTGACGCGGTATTAAATTTCCGGTCACGCTATCCTAAAGAGTCTGCGGCTTTAGAGTCTGGTCTCGCAAAAGAAATGGCTAACTGTGTTACACAAGTAGCAAAAAGAAATCCAGTGAAAGCGAATCGTATTTTACAGTCTTCTTTAGCATTGTTTTCTGGTAGTGCAGCTGCATTTGCTGATGTCAGCATTGACTATTGCGGGCATATCCGAACCGGTTCTGGTCGATTGTGCCGTGATCCTATTGTTGATGGCAAAAGGCCTCCGGTTATGGTGGTGGTGCCTTCTGCTGAGAATATCGATATCAAACTAGCCATTTCACGCTCTGAAATCAGCAACAGCGATGTGATTTCCTATTGTAAATCGACTGGCAAGTGCTCTGTGCCTTCTGATGAGTTACCTGCAACGAATTTGACAGCTGCGCAAATGGAAGGTTATGCGAAATGGCTTTCGGAGTTAACAGGTAACACCTACCGTCTGCCAACTCTCAGTGAATGGTCAGCTGCGGCTAATGGTAGAAGCCGTCGAGAAGATCCCAACCGTAATTGTTTCCTTAGATTTAACGGCATAACCAAAGGCGATTCTTTGGTGACTGCTGACTCTGGTTTAGAGAATGATTATGGCTTGATTAATTACTCTGGTAACGCTCAAGAATTGGTCAGAAATGGCTCAGGTTATTCCGCAGTTGGCGGCAGTATCGAAGATCCAATGTCGCGTTGCACTGTAGAAACAGTTCATGATCATGATGGTTCAGCAGATGCCATTACTGGTTTTCGCGTTGTTAGAAACGTAAATTAATAGATTTTTGAAAAGGACTTTTCATGAAACCGATGAAATCTTTTATTCATCTTTCGTGTGCTTTTATTACAACTGTATCAGGCTCGGTGTTAGCGCAGCCTGATTTCGGCCCTAATTTTGGTACCACCAGTGATGGTCGACTTCATATTATTAACGATCGTGATTTAGAAGAAGAATATCGCAACAGAGCGTTAGAAACGGCTGGGCCAAAAAACGACACTAATATTGCCAGTGTGCGTGAGCGAGACGAAGAGTTACGAATTAATGTAAAACAAATTCAATTCGATCGAATTCCGTCTTTTCCTGAATTGGGTATCACTGAAGAAGAAGTTTTATCCAAGGTTGAGGAATGGCGATCTGAGTTGATGCGAGAAGAGCAGCAAGGCGATCATGGATTTACTGCCGATGAATTAAATAGCCTGGGTAATTATTTAGCGTCTGTAGAAGCTTTATCTCGTCCCGGAAATCTACGTGGAGAGAATTTAGATGGCTTGATTGAATTGCTTAGGGAGCAGCACTCTAAGCGTGGAAT
>CALMJT010000044.1 GCA_937864365.1 uncultured Alteromonadales bacterium
CGACGATGGCGGCCTGATTAATGGTTTATCGGACAACTATGTTGAAAAATACCGAATCTGCCTTCGATTTCACCAATAAGAGGAGATTCAATATCTTGAGTAGAAGCAGCCAATTCTTTTATCAACGTATCTACGTGTTTTGAAAGATCATTCACGCCAATTTCTGGAATAAGAGAATGCAAATATCGTTTAAGGATATTCAGGTCTGAAAACAACACTGACTCTATGCAGTAACCAACATGGCTGTAAGGTGTGCAACCTTTTTTTGTTATCTTCTGTTTAAGGTCATAATCAATAGCGACTGTTGAAAAGTCTCGATCAAAAACAACATGCCATGACTTGCCATTCAGAATAGAATTTAGAGTTCTTTTATTGTATTCAACCTTTTGTACAATGTTGTCTTTTCCTCTCAAGGGAAAGAAGACTACTTTAGTTAAGCAACCAATTGGCTTGGTAATTTGCTTGATCTTCGTATTAAGTTTTTTTAAATATTCCTCGTCATCTTCACCTTCAACGAACACTACCAGGCTTGCATTATTTAATCGCTCAAGGGATATGATTACCCCGCCTAAGGAATTCTTTATGATATCGAAGCTATTTGGATTGATCGCCTCTAACCGGCCACTAGATTTTGCATCATCATTTAAGAAGAATACTTCTCCATCACCAGCACTGGTCACAAATTGGTCATTATGGCTTATAATAAAAAATTGATTGTGATCGATGTTTTTTAAATGACTTAGAAGGTTTTGTTGTAACTTTGTATGGATATGCGAATCCGGCTCGTCTACAAGTAGCAACTTTAGAGGGGCCTCAATAAATTCGACAGTAGATAGAATTTCTACAATTTGCAGAAATCCGCTTCCTTGAAGGTGAAGGTCATAAGGCTTTGATTCATTAATCGACACGCCTAGCTGTATAAATTCATCTTTGTTTTTTCTTGAGTCAGAAGGCATATCGAACTTGACCGTTTTCTCAAGAATTTCAGAGATGCTTGATTCCAACTCTGAGATTGAACGTCTTTTTGCAATAATTTTGTTTCTAAGAACTTCGTGTGAAGACCCTTTTTGAATTTTTCTCTTGATTTGGGCCTCGTTATAGTAAGGCTCATATTGATGGACACCTGCTACAGGTCTCGTTTGGTATATAAAAACCGCTTCATCTAAAAGTTTCCCATCCTCACAGAATGCTTCAGCAAATGTTGTGAACTGGCTTTCATCTGTCGGCTGAACACGAAAGAAAGCGTTTTCAATTGAGGTTGGACAAGTTACCTTAAAGCCAAGATCCCAATTGCCTCCTCCTTCCTCATCATTTTTGAGGGTCAGAGTAATTTCTGAACACTTTCCAAGTTCTGGATCTTTTGGGTCATGAAAAAGATCTTCATCACTTGTTATGCGCAAAAAGTCAAGATCTTGATAATTAACATATCTATTGGTTGACTTTTTAACCTTATAGAAGCCTTTTCTTGAGGCAAGAATATAAGTCTTGTAGCATTTCTCCCATAAATGGATCGCCTCAAATATTGAAGATTTTCCAGCGCTATTCTCCCCAATAACAATATTAAAATCAGTGTTTGGGATAATCGTAATATCTTTAAATGTTTTGAAGTTTTTCAAAGATATTTTGCTAATTCTTAGCTTCATTCATATTTCCCTATATCAAAACTCTTCGCTTACCCGTCAGCAGTTGCTGCATCAGGGCTTTTTTCTCTTGTTTCAGATGATCCAGCTGCTGTTGCAGGGTGGTGATTTCCTGATCGGCGGCGGAGAGAACGGCAGCGATTTTTTGTTGTTCTTCCATCGTTGGGCACCGAATCGACATAGCCAATACCGATTTTTTGGAAATATTCTTCATGCTTCCGCTTGTGCCGGATGCCAAATCGGAGAGAGCAGTACGCGTTTTTTCGGAAGAAAACCAGAATGCCAGCCATCGCATCAATACCTTGTTTGAATCGGCTTTTACTTGCCAAAGCCGATCAGGCAGATAGGTATTTTCAGGGGCTGATTCGACATACGCATTTGCACCAACAAGCGCAGGAGTGTTCATTCGGCTAATCAGAATTGAGTCATCTAGCAGAGGCTCTTTCAGGCGCGTTATTTCTTGTTCTTCAACAACCCGCTTTGACTCATAAGGTGAAAAAACACCATCCGATACACAACTGGTTTTCAATACGAAATATGAAGCCTCAACGTCTTGCTCAACACCATTAACAGATACACCTGAATCGAGAGAAGAAACCACATCTGACAACTGGCATTCGCGCCACTCCCCCTGAAACCTTTCCCCATTCTGATCCAGCAAGCGCTGCTTGCCGGTGAGCAGTTGTTGCATCAGGGCTTTTTTCTGCTGCTGGCTGTTGGCAAGTAGTTGCTCGGTGGTAGTGATGGCCTTGTCCCAGGTGGAGAGAATCTGAGCGATTTTCTTTTGTTCCTGTAACTCCGGTATTTCAACTGGAATTCGAGCAAAATCGTTAAAGTACAAACGTAAACGGTCTTTTGTCAGACCGTACGAGTACGCCCAAAACAAGTAAATCATGCGAGAGGTTTTGAAGAGATATTCCGCATAGCAAGAATCTATTTTTTCCGTAGGCCTGAGAACTACATAAGCGGGACTGACCAGCCCATTAACAGTTGCTCGCCCTAAAGCTCCCTGCCATACGCGCATCATGTTGTATGCAATATCACCACTACGGACCAGCAAATGATCGCCTGCTTCCAGATTCGTTTCTGTTCTTCGATCAAGCTGATCACGGATAACCAACCCGTAATTCAAAGTAACGGATAGAACTGGCAGTCCTTCTACTCCTTTTTTTCTACTGGATCTAAAGAAATCACCCAGATGTGTATTCGAATTACTCACCATATCCCTTCTCCTCCAGATACCCGGCCATTTCAGCCTCTATTCCCAGTGCCCACCAGTAGGGTTCAAAGCTTTTCTCGACGGCGTTGGCAACCAGCTTGATAAAGTCGGTGTAGTCGCCTGTGCAGTGGGCATGATCTAACGCCTGGTAGTAATTCAGTCGTTGGCCAACTTCAATCACGGTAGCGGGGAAACCGGCTTTCATCAGTTCCAGGTTCATTAACAGGCGCGATGTTCGGCCATTGCCGTCGACGAAGGGGTGAATTTTTACAAATTCGCCGTGAACGCGGGCGGCACGTTCTATCGGGTGCCGTTGTTGTGCGTCGTTGCTGCACCAGTCACTAAACGCCGCCATTTGTTCAGGCACTTGCAGGGCGTTCGGCGGACGGTGTTCGGCACCGGAGATCAGTACGTTGACAGTTCGATAACGACCAGCATTGTCAGCATCAATATTTTTCAGAACCAGCTGGTGCA
>CALMJT010000045.1 GCA_937864365.1 uncultured Alteromonadales bacterium
GAGTACTGCTTTGTCTTTTTCTGGTTCTTGCAGGCTGGCATTGGGCACCTTCTGTAACGTCAAAAGGTGTCCGTTAAAACGGGGCAAGATCATGGCAACGAATTTCTCATGATGTTATCGCCTTGTTGAAACCGCCATTTCCAAAACGGTATTTGAATATCGAGCACTACCATCAGCTTCCCGTGCCTTCAGTTCGTCGAATACGTATGCAATAAGCACTCTTGCACCAGGGCGAAATAATTTTCTGTCGCTTTTGAGTTTTGGGTAAATACTTTCAGTAACAGTTGTTCCGTCCTCAAGTTTTAAAACGAAGCTATTTACCTGATATCCCCAGCGCGCATCCTGACCAGCAAAATAAGTTTCATCAATGACCCCAGACAGGATTTGGGTTTTTATCGGCTTTTTTATTAAACGCTTTATTTTCGCCAAAAAGTCGTCGCTTTTCTCAAACGCACTTTTGATATTTTCCCACCATTCAGGAGAACCAAAGAGGCCATGCGAGCCTTTGAGTCCCAAACCTGGTCTATTTGAATCAAGTGTCAGCGCCTGAGCCAATCTGATACGTTCTGGATTTTTCTTTAGATCCTCGACTAACTCGTATACGAGCTTCATCTGAGAATCGACGGCATCAAGATCTAAAAACATATGCGTGGAATCCGGCAACGAGCTAACGCCGCGCCCACCGGGAAATTTGGAGCGCAGCGGGAAATTTATCCGAGTGCAGCGCTTTGTTAGCACTACTTAATCCAGTGCGCATAGGCTGAAGCTGATTTGGTGGGCACCGATGAAGGATCAATTAACTTTACAAGTTCTTTGAACCGGTTGCGGCAGCTAGAATAAGACTTAACTCTCTCACCTACGGTAATTTTCTTATTCGGCAAGCTGAGCATTATTTCGACTTCGCTTGGCGAAAAGCCTTGTATGATTTTGTGATAGTGAGGAACTGCCGCATTTGAAACACCGTATGGATTACCAGTCGCACACGTAACTACGACGGTAACAAGCTCCTCTTTCACCGTATAAGGAATAGCCCCCTGCTGAGTCAGTTGTAACACCCTTTCAGCAAATGGTGGCTCGTTATAAAAATTATCCATTGCCTGATGAACGCCCAACAACCTTTTCGATGCCTTTGATAAAAGTGAATGAAACTCGTGCTCGCCCAATAACGCAAGCATTCCGAGTTTTTCAAAGAATTGCTGTGATGCCCTGTGTCGCTTTTCATCACCTTTAGCTATGTAATCATGGTGCCGGTTAATAAGATCTGATTTTGCTTTAGGTGTGAAATGTGGGGCGAAGGCGGAGGCAATCATTAGAGAATTTACACGAGATTGCTCAACGCTTGCCGGATCGCTGTAAATTCCGTGCAATGTTCCAAAAAGAAGATATTGTTGCGCTTCATGAGTGCGAGTTATTCTCTGAACCCATTGATTCTTTTGCTCTTCAGAAAATTTTGTACCTTTCACAGCAACCATGAATGCAGAAATATCTACACCCACGGGGTTGTGCTCGTCACCTAGAGCATATTTAGCACAACGATTGGCGAAGCCTATAAATTCGTGATCGTCTATTTTCCCGACAACAGGGTGTGCAGCAGAAAAGTTATTTCTAATATCTCTGCATTGATCGAGAAAGAAATAACCATCTTCTGTGATCAGGTTTAGCTTAAGACAGAGGCTTAATAATTCAGCATCTTTCAAATCGAGCAAAGCTTGCTCGTCAAAATTTGATTTGCTCAGTAACTGCTCCACGACTGGCAAACCAAATCGCTTTACCTTTTCTCTGAGCTCAATGACAGATGTATTCCAAATGTAATTTATAGCGCTATCAAATAGCCCCACCGCAACCGCGACGCACATACGCGCTAGCCCTTCCGTGCGTAATGCCGGAGGAATTTTATTCATTACGCCAGGTAGGTTATTCCATGCTGTTTGAATTTCTTGATCAGAGGCAAGAATATCTCTTGGTACACCAAGAGAAGTAGTCAGCTGATCAAGTACAGGGAGAGTATTCCCTACTACTGCGGGTAGATTTACGTCTGTCATATTTCTTCCTGACGGTTTTTAATTCGGTTGATAGTGCTAACGAGACTGTAGAAAAACTATTTTCGGAGCGGATATTTTCTTCATATCAAAA
>CALMJT010000046.1 GCA_937864365.1 uncultured Alteromonadales bacterium
GAATATTCTATAAAATGCATACAGAATATATCAGCAATTAATTTTAACGAATAAGATTTTATTGAAAAAGCTTAACGGTTAGCCCGACCGACAAAAGTTATTCTGTAGGCGTAATAATAATTCTATCTATATTTTTCTCATAAATTTTCTGACCAATACCTTTGACCTCTACAAGCTCTTCCGGATGTTTAAATGGACCGTTTTCTTCTCGCCAAGCAACAATGGCTTTCGCTTTTGACGGACCAACACCTACCAAAATTTTTGCCAAAAGATCTGCGTCAGCAGAATTAATATCAACACGCTCAACAACACTTGGCGCGCTAATATCATCAGTTTTCACGTCTGTATTTTGAGCGTAAACAAACGACGACAATAGTGCTGCAAAAATTAAATGAGCTATTAATAACAGTGGTTTTTTCATCATAATCTCCATAGAAAAAGAGCAAAAACTTTAATTCCAAGAACCAATGAAAACTAGACGAAATAATCGAAAAATAATGACCGACAATACAGACAAGCAGATGACGAGCGCCAAAGACTAAAGAATGAAACCAATAAACCTTTATTTATTACACTAAATTAATACGCGTAAAATTCTAAAAATACAATTTACGAACAGAAATATTCCCGTCGAAAATTTTCAGGTTAAGGTAGAAGTTATGAAGTGAAATTTTAGTAATATGATATAGAAAACTCTAATGAATTTAGAGTCCTTGGCAAGCCAACAAAGGATCGCCAATTTCAAGAACGATAAGTGATTGAAATGGTCAGGAAATTAGCAGCTTTTACAGCAATAATAAGCTCCATTAGAAAGAAAATCACAAACCGCAAAAAATTAAGGCTTGCAAACGCAAGCCTTAAGAATATCAATTAGGTAGTCGCTGGAAGCAAAGTGATTTCGACACGTCTATTAAGCTGCTTACCTTCTTGAGTATTGTTGTCAGCGATTGGTTGACGCTCGCCAAAACCAACCGATTCTAAACGAACAGGGTTGATACCTTTGGTTTGCAAGTACGCCGAAACCGAGCGAGCGCGCTGCTCAGAAAGGCCCTGATTGAATGAGTCAGAACCATCGCTATCTGTGTGTCCACCAACCACAACCAAGGTCTTATCGTACTCTTTTAACACCAAACCGACAGAGTCTAAAACTGGGTAAAATTGCGATGCAATCTCAGATCGAGCAGTTGCGAAGGTTATGTTACCTGGCATGATAAGGTTGATGTTATCGCCCACACGCTCAACACTAACACCGGTTCCGCGAAGTTGCTTACGCAGCTTAGCTTCTTGAGCATCCATGTAATAACCAATACCACCGCCAATTGCACCGCCGCCAGCAGCTGCCGCTAGAATGCGTTGGTTACGGGTACGTGAATCATCATCACGGTTCTCAATGTAGGCAATTACGGCACCCACACTGGCACCAATACCCGCACCAATTGCGGTATTTGATGTTTTTTGCTCACCGGTGTACGCATCATAAGTTGTACAGCCGCCTAACATTGCAGCAATCGACACTGCACATAGAATTTTTTTCATTGAAGCTCCCCTTTTTTAAATCTATATAATCGTATAACGTTTCGCCCAATACCCAAAAGTTCAATTACACAAGTAATCAAGTTAAGACACATTGGTGAAATTCAACAAGTTCGATTACTTATCATCTCAATTGACTTTGAGTTGATCTACAAACTCGGTCTTGCAAACCTTAAACTGTTTAGAAATATAACATTTCAGATAAATAGAAACACAGCCGTATATCTCATCGTTAGTAAGTGGTCTTAAATCAACCCAAGTGCTGGTCAATTCTTATAACAGCCCGTTTGGAAAGTAATCCTTATCGCGCGTAGTAACACAGCAATAAGTATTCTAACAACTCATATCAAAACTCGTTAATAAATTACTAACAAAAAATGAACCAACTAAAATAAACCACTTTTAATGCTACTGCGTAGAACTCCTCTCTAATGATTGCCAACATTTGTTGATCAAAAAATCCCAGCTTTGTTTAAGTCTCCATGATGAAAAAACGCTATAAACACTTACGCCTAGTACTCGGTGATCAATTAAACATCAAGCATTCTTGGTTCAAACACAAGGATGACGAAGTTCTGTATGTACTAGCGGAGCTTAAACAAGAACAAACGTATGTTAAGCACCACGGGCAAAAAATTATTGCAATCTTTACAGCCATGGAAAAGTTTGCAAACGCGCTCAATAAATCCGGGTATCACTGTCTTCACCTAAATTTAGATGAAACCGTTGAGTTTGAAAGCCTCCCCCAAATGCTTACCAACCTGTTTACTCAATTTTCAATTACGACATTTGAGTATCAAAGACCCGATGAGTTTCGCCTACTCATGCAATTGCGAGATTTTTGCACAATCTGCGACATTGCAACAAAAGAGTTCGACACAGAGCATTTTTTATACACCACCAATGAAATACAAAAAAACTTCGAACAAAATAAACACTACACAATGGAATTTTTCTATCGAAAAATGAGAAAGAAATTCCATATTTTAATGGATGAAAACAATAAGCCATTGGGTGGCAAATGGAACTTCGATAAATCCAATCAAAATTCATTTAAGTCACAAGATCTGCAAAATATTCCTGCACCTCTTATATTTTCAAATGAAACGGCAGAAATCGTTAAAAGGTTACAAAGAAATAACATCCAGTATTTTGGTCAAACCGATCATTGCCACTGGCCAACCGACCGAAAAGAATCTTTAAAATTATTATATTTTTTTTGCAACAATCAACTACAACACTTCGGAACGTTTCAAGATGCTATGACAAATCAGACTGCTTACTCCTGGAGTCTGTATCATTCCAGACTGTCGTTTTCTCTCAATATGAAAATGATTCACCCACTCGAAGTTATTCAAAAAGTTGAAGATACTTATTTGCAAAACCCAAATAAAATATCAATAGAGCAAGCCGAAGGATTTATTCGACAAATTCTAGGATGGCGAGAATTTATTAGAGCCATTTACTGGTCAAACATTGAAAACAGAAATAATCACAATTTTTTAAATGCACTTAACGCGCTGCCCGACTTTTTCTGGACAGCGAAAACAAAGATGAACTGTTTGTCTGAAAGCATTAAACAATCTCTTGAATACGCCTACGCACATCACATTCAACGCTTAATGATCACCGGAAATTTTTGCCTACTAGCCGGCATAGATCCTCGCCAAGTAGACGAATGGTACTTAGGGATCTACGCAGACGCATTTGAATGGGTGCAATACCCTAACACACGTGGAATGAGCCAATTTGCCGACGGCGGGCTCGTCGCAACAAAACCTTACGCATGCGGTGCAAATTACGTCAACAAAATGAGTGACTACTGCAAAAACTGCATCTACGATCCAAAAGAGAAATTAGGTGAGAACGCTTGTCCTTTAAACAGTTTGTATTGGAATTTTTTTCTGCAACATAAAAACCGATTCGAACACAATCCGCGGTTAAAATTTGTATACTCACACATTAATAAATTATCCACCGAAGAAACTAATGCTATAACCAAACACGCACATCAATTGATAACAGAATTAAATAACCTGTAAGAAATTTCGATTACACTTTAATAGTAAAGATTTTGATTAACCTAGACTTCTGCCAATACATGCTAGAATTGTTAATTTTTATAGAAAACTCTGATTAAACTAGAGTTCCCAGTGGTACAGGGATGTGTCGCCAATTTCAAGAACGGCAAGTGATTAAAATTGTGAAGAAGGAGAAAATCACATTTTCAATTTCGGTCTTCTGATTAAATCAGGAATAGTTAATCACAGGTTCCTATAATGATACCTATAGAAATTGCAAAAGTACGAGAAATAGACATTTCAATATCTAATCTCTAATTTTTAAAATTCGACTACCTCTTTAAGACCAATCGCAAAGCTACTCGAACGTTATTTGCAGAGCGTCATGATATCGGCACATATAGCACAAAATTTTACAGCTCGTTAAAGCCTCAACGTTAAAAACTTGACCAAACTAACGTTAAGTCTTTTAGGAATTTGATAGATTCGTAGCATTAAATTGCATTAGAACACCATATCGAGTTGGAACATTATATTTAAGGAATACCAAGCATGAAGATTCAAACATTAAAAAAAGTCCTGCAAACACTAACCTCAGCAGCACTTATTCTAATAGCACCAACACTTGCAACGGCAGGTGAAAAAAATCAAGATTCTGATCTTAAAGGCATGATTACCATACCGAGCTCACTTTCTTTTTCTGAAACCAGTGCAAAATTACAAAAGGTATTGGAAGAAAAAGGCATGACCCTGTTTACGGTCGTTGATCATGCCAAAGGCGCTGCATCGGTAGGTATTGACCTAACCCCAACTAGCCTCTTTATATTTGGCAATCCCAAAGCAGGTTCTCCGTTGATGCAATGCTCAATATCAGTGGCTCTGGACTTACCTCAAAAAATCTTAATTACCGAATCAAAACAAGGTATTGTTTCGATTACCTACAACGATCCGCACTACCTGGCCGAACGCCATACTTTAACTGGTTGTGAAAATAATATCGAAAAAATCAGTGCAGCCCTAAATGGAATTGCTAACGCAGTGGCAACAAATCAATAACTGTGAGTTTAAAAATTTAACATCCACTTAAGGAAATTTTCATAAACTTAGAGTCTCGCATAAACTTTGAGATATGCATAAACGTTGAGTTAATTGAAATTCAAGTAATTAAGACTCTAGCAATTGTGACACAAGGATGTGTCGCCAACCACAGGAAGGGTAAATCTTTGAACTCCTGTCCTCCGATTCAATTATGAATGAGTTAATAAGATGTTCTCATAGACTGTAACCATCAATTGACTTCATTTATTAAAAGCAATGCTTTTTTAATTATCGGAACCTCTGATTAACTCATCCTTGATTTAATCAGAGGGCAGAAATTGAAAATGT
>CALMJT010000047.1 GCA_937864365.1 uncultured Alteromonadales bacterium
TAATGATTAACGGCTTTTTACGGTTTCCGTTGGTGTTGCTCTATTGCTTTGTGGGTGTGGGTATTGCGGCTTACGCTCAACTCGAACCCACATTTTTAAGCGATCTCCCTACGTCTAGTTCTGGTCAGCCTCAATACAATTTAGCGGTGCCCGCCTATATGATTTCGGCACTGCCTTCAGGCCTGGTGGGTCTTGCATTAGTCGCGCTGTTTGCTGCCGCCATGTCGTCGTTGGATTCCGTACTAAATTCGCTGAGTGCAACAACGATGGAAGACTTTGTGGTTCGCTTTAGAAGGTCGCCGTTGTCTTCGATGCAAGAATTATGGATTTCTCGGCTTGTCACGGTGGTTTGGGGATCAATTACGCTGGCTATGGCGTTCTTTGTCGGCGACATAGCGCCAACGGTTCTCGAAGCCATCAATAAGATTGGCTCCCTTGCTAATGGCTCTATTTTGGCGGTTTTTACCGCTACACTCTTTATAAGAACGTCCAGCGCACTCGGTGCTTGTTTGGGCCTAATATTGGGTATTTTTGTAAATGCTCTGTTTTGGAAATTTATACCCAGTGTTTCTTGGCTTTGGTGGAATCCACTCGGTTTTACGGTGACCTTATTGGTGATTCTGCTGGGTGGTTCAATAAACCAATTACCCAAAACCAACGTCAGAACTCCAAAGGCGGTATTTGCAACAGAATCCCGTATGACTGCTCTTCAGTTACTGGCTGAACAAAGCGATTTAAACTGGCCACGCCGTTGCGGTTATTTAGTGCTGTGGTTTTTTGTGTTATTAGTATTTTTGTTGATGTTGTCGTATTACTAAAAAAGGTCCTCTGAGTAACTGTTGTGTAATCTATTCAGAGGTTCCTAAATATTTAACCTTCGTCTACTAGAGGTTAGCTAAATTATTATGGATAAATACGAAAAAATATCTTATTCCTTATTAGGATTTGTTGCTGTTATTTATGTATTGCTGTTGATTTTTGGACTGGTCGCCGCATTTCCATTTGGCATTATCGGCTTTATTGCTATTGCCGGGGTTGGCCTATTAATCATTAAAGTCATTAAAGAACGATTAAATAATAAAGAAGACGATTACTACTCTAAAAACGTGGATCAATAACTAATGCTTATTACTACTCAAGACGAATTATCGGGTTTTGAAATCGTAGAAACACTGGGCTTGGTACGCGGCAATACCATACGCGCCCGTCACATCGGCAAGGATATTTTGGCGAGTTTGCGCACCATTGTTGGTGGCGAAATTACCGAATACACCAAAATGCTGGCTGAAGCACGCGAGCAATCATTAGATCGCATGATTGCTCAGGCAAAAATTAAAGGCGCAGATGCTATTGTGGGAATGCGTTTTGTAACCTCGCCGGTTATGCAAGGTGCTGCAGAACTTCTCGCCTACGGCACCGCAGTTAAAGTTATTCCAAAACGCGACTGAATGTTCTCTACAATCAGTTCGTTTGTTTGCGAACGCTTATTAAATCACAGAGGAGTTACTCGGCGCTTGCGGCAGTGACTTTTTCTAAGAATTCACCAAAACGCTGCCAAGATTTTTTGTCGGCGTCTTCGCGATAATTATTGCCGCCAAACACCGTAAAGGCATGAGGCGCACCGCTATAGGTGATCATTTCGTGGTGAATGCCCGCGCCTTCTAATTCATTGGCTAAACCGGCAAATTGATCCATGGTAATGGCTTTATCGGCCGTACCGTGCATGATTAAAAGATCACCCTTAGTCGCCGAATAATTTTGCCCTTCCGGCGTTTTTAAACCACCGTGAAAGGTCGCAAAACCGTCCATATCCATACCGGCACGCGCCATTTCTAAAACCACGGCGCCACCAAAACAATAACCCATGGCAACGGCCTTGTCGGTATTAGCGCCTTTTGCCTTCGCGGTTTTTAACGCACCTTCGGCAAGGGCGCGCATTTTTTCACGATCGGTATACAACTCACCGGTGTGTTGGCGACGGTCCTCAACCTTGGTTGGGCGAATTCCAGCACCGAACATATCCGCGGCAAATACCGAATAACCCATATCCGCAAGCATTTGCGCACGTTGAATTTCGTAATCGGTTAAACCATCCCAGTCGTGCATTAACAAAACCAAAGGTGCGTCTTTTTTTGCCGCTTCAACAAAATAACCTTCGTATTTATTACCGTTAACCTCATAGGTTACGGCCTGCCCTTCGGCAAAACTCAATGCAGAATAGAATAACCCCAAACCTAACAGTGCTTTTCGTAACATAGTGCCCACCTAAATTTGTTATTGTGATCAAGACATTAATTTATGGTTGAGTTAAAACTGGTTACCTAAACATTTATACTGATTTTTCTTTCAAGTCAAAATGTTAGACCTATGCATCACTTTCATCTTTCGACGAATATTTTTAAAGCACACCACGCTGAATTTTATCGGCGATATCTTGCAAAGTTTCGATTAAGCCACCGTTAAATAAAAATTCGTCAGTAAAGAGATACGATTTAGCAAAATAGCCATCCTCCTTACGATCTAAAGTAATAAAAGAATAACCACCACCACGATTGCCATCGGCATTAAACGCTCTACCAAGTTTTATACGCTCACCATTAATAACGGTTTTATCGTGAAACACGCCCTTGGGTAGACCGCCTTCGGCCTCGGTTTTAAAAAATCGGTGTTGCATGGAATCTAAAAACCACACTAAACCCTGTTTGGGGAATTCAATTTGATAATGTAGCCATTTACTTTCACCGGTTCTTTTGTTGGTGAAATAGGTCGCGTTAGAGATAAGCATATAATCTTGATCGATTAAAAAATAATAGGTTTTATATTCGTTTCGGTCGTCTTGAATACTGGCCACCACTCGGGGATCTTGAGCAATGGTGAGTGGGTTAATCTCGTCAAATT
>CALMJT010000048.1 GCA_937864365.1 uncultured Alteromonadales bacterium
TCTGGAATCAACTGCATGTCAGATTCGTGAATTGAAGCAAAACCGCGGATCGAAGATGCGTCGAAGAGCTGGCCATTGGCAAAGAAGTCTTCGTCGATCTGCGAAACCGGCAGGTTGAAGTGCTGCTGAACGCCTGGTAGGTCGGTGAAGCGAACATCTAGGAACTTGACATCGTTTTCCTTGATGTAGGCCAACACCTCAGAGGCAGTTTTGAACATGAAAGTGCCCTCTCTTGGGTTGTGCTTTACGCGAGATTCCGGATGGAATCATCACAATTTAGCGCCGAATTGTTTCGGGAATGTTAACCCTTGCGTTTCGGTGCTCTCACCTTCATTGGGTCAATGCCCTTTGGAATGGGCAGAGCCGATGAGCCGGCAAGAGCGTCCAGTCGGTTAGCAACGGCGCTAACCTCTGCGCGAGTCAGAGTCTTCTTGAGCTTGTAAACGGTCTTCAGCAGTGCGTGTAGGCGAACTCCACCATCAATGGTGACTTTGAGTTTATGAACGGTGACACCAGGTGCGCTTCGCTGAATCTTGCGGCCTTCGTCGTCCAGCATCTGGTTGACTCTCACCGAAGAGCCCTCACCAATCAGGACAACTCCCGCAGGACCGATCATTCGATAGACGGCCTCTCTAGACTTGCCATTCACGGCAATCGGCATAGAAGATGTGCGCCAAGCCCTACGAATCTGCGAATCAAGCACGGCACCAACTGCACCAGCTTGACCCTCGATTTGCATGTAGGCGTTCTTCTCAGCGCGTTTAGACATGATGATCATGAATGTGAGAACTGCGCTCAGAACTCCCGTGACGATCCAAAGCCAGAAGCCAAAAGAGCCGAAGCCATTGACTAGCCAGCCAACTAGAAAGCTTGCGCCAAGGACTAATAGAAAGCCCAGTATGGAAACCCAAAGCGCGCTTGGGTCGTTCTTTGCGGTGATTTTATAGACGCGTAAAAGCTGTCTAGTCTTACCTGGTTCTTTAGGGTTCTTCTTAGCCACGGAAAGTAGTTTAGTCAGGCAATCGCGCTTGCTTGCGCGAACTCGAGCTTGTCGGCAAGGTGTTGGAGGTGCGATGGGATCGGGCGACCTTTGGCAAGCATTGACTTTGCCCACAACCTACCCGCTCGGTAGCTAGAGCGAACCAGAGGACCGGAGAGCACTCCCAAGAACCCGATTTGCTCAGCTTCCTTGGCCATCTCAACGAATTCCTCAGGTTTTACCCAGCGTTCAACCGGATGGTGCCTGGGGGAGGGGCGAAGGTACTGGGTGATGGTGATGATGTCAGCTCCGGCGTCATGGAGGTCCTGAAGTGCTTGAGATATCTCCTCGCGCTCTTCGCCCATACCTAGAATCAAGTTGGATTTGGTCACCAATCCGTAGTCTCTGGCCTGAGAAATTACATCCAAGGACCGTTCATAGTTGAACGCTGGTCTAATGCGCTTGAAAATCCTTGGAACGGTCTCCACGTTGTGGGCAAACACCTCAGGCTCAGCTTCAAAAACAAGTTTGAGCAATTCTGGTTTTCCACTGAAATCTGGGACCAGAATCTCAACTCCCGTACCCGGGGACTGCTGGTGGATTTGACGAATAGTTTCGGCGTAGAGCCAGGCTCCCTCGTCTTCAAGATCGTCTCTTGCAACTCCGGTAACCGTTGCATAGCGCAGCTGCATGCTCTGAACGGATTCGCCAACTCGGCGCGGTTCATCAGCGTCAAAATCAGCTGGCTTACCGGTGTCGATCTGACAAAAATCGCAACGTCTGGTGCACTGGGATCCACCAATTAGGAATGTTGCCTCGCGATCTTCCCAGCATTCGAAGATGTTCGGGCAGCCAGCCTCTTGGCAAACCGTGTGAAGACCCTGCTCCTTGACGTGGGATTGCAGTTGCTGGTATTCAGGGCCCATCTTGGCGGTCGTCTTAATCCAGGACGGCTTGCGTTCGATCGGCGTCGAAGCATTTCTGACCTCTAGGCGGAGAAGTTTGCGCTCAGGCTTTGATTCGGGCATTCGGTATTTCTCCCATGTGCTTCTTAATAAGGTTAGCGGCTGAAGTTGCGGTGATGTTCAATCCCGTTAGCTTGCTCAAGGTTGTGGTCTTTGCGTCTTGAATCCCGCAGGCAATGATGTGTTCGTATGGCTCTAGGGAGTTGTTGCAGTTCAATGCAAATCCATGCATCGTCACCTTCTCTGAAACCCTGATTCCAATTGCCGCAACTTTTTCGAATCCGGTGTCGGTTTCCACCCACACGCCAGTTCTACCTTCGACTCTCTTGCCAGAAACCCCAAGCTCCGCGATTGCATCGATCAGCACCTGCTCCATCCACCTGACGTAATTCACAACGTCAATGGGCTGGGGGAGCCTCATGATCGGATAGCCGACCAACTGCCCGGGGCCGTGCCAGGTGATCTTTCCACCGCGGTTGGTTTCGACAAAATCGCTGCCATCCTGAGGAAGTTCACTTGCATCTGTGCGCTTACCAGCCGTGTAAACCGAAGAGTGCTCTAGTAACAAAACCGTGTCAGGTCTTCTCCCGGCAACTACGTCAGCGTGAATTTTGAGCTGAAGGTCGTAGCCATCGGCATAAGAGATGTAGTTGGGCTCAAAACCAACATCGATGAACTCAGGCATCGCCGAAGAGCAATTCGCTCGAATTATCCACAGATCTCATCCTGCGGAGCCAATGGATGTATTTGAGAAAAGTTTGGCCAAGTCACTGGCATCATCTCGCTGGTGGCATTTAATTTCATTGTGCAAGAACCCAATGGAATCATCGTGCGATCTAGCGCTAAATCTTTATCAGCAAGGCTGCGCAAATAACGAAGCATTTCATGCTCAGAGTGGTAGCGATTGAAAGTTGGATGAGTCAAATATGCACTTTGACGTATTAAGGAAGTAGGAATTGCACCAAGCACTTCTTTATCTAAAGCATCAATATCGAGAGTCCCTTGACCGCCCAAGATATTCCAAATCAAATTGAGCTCTTCGCGGCTTGTTGTTTCATCTAAAGAAATGCCAATGTGCTCAGCATCCACTTCTCTAAAATTACACGCTTGTTTTTGAGCGAGTTGATGAACTTGACTGGCATTTGGCACCCTGACAGTGATGGTGTCAAACCAGTTTTGGTTCACAATTGTTAAACCCAGCTTCTTTAATGCCAATGCAAGAATGCTGGTTTGACGATGGGTTTTTAGAGCAATCTTTTTCAAACCCTCAGGGCCATGGTAAATGGCATACATACTTGCCATTACGGCCAATAAAACTTGTGCGGTACAAATATTAGAAGTCGCTTTTTCGCGACGAATATGCTGTTCGCGAGTTTGAAGTGCAAGTCGATAAGCAGGTTGACCTTGTGCGTCAATGGTTACCCCAACCAAGCGTCCTGGCATACTTCTTTTAAATGCATCTTTGGTTGCAAGATAGCCAGCTGATGGTCCGCCAAAGCCCATAGGAACTCCGAAGCGTTGAGCAGTACCAACAGCCACATCAGCACCCCACTCCCCTGGTGGAGTTAATAGTGTCAGAGCCAGTAAATCTGCCGCAACGATCAGCAAACCACCCTTGGCATGAATTGATTCGGCAATGTTTTGATAAGTAGATTGATCACTGATAGCCCCATCAACACCAGGATATTGAAGAAGAACTGCAAAAGCCTCAGCCTGTTGCGCTTCTTCAATCGTGCCAATTTGTACGTTGATGTTAAGCGGTTTAGCTCTGGTTTTAATAACGGCAATCGTTTGTGGCAAGACATTGTTTGCCACAAAAAAAGTATTTGATTTGGATTGGCAGGTGCGTAAAGCTAAAGTCATGGCCTCTGCCGCTGCGGTGCCCTCATCCAGCATGGATGCATTGCCAATGTCCATGCCAGTTAAGTCAATTAACATTTGTTGAAAGTTAACGATTGCCTCTAAGCGCCCCTGAGAAATCTCAGGTTGATAGGGCGTATAGGCGGTGTACCAAGCAGGATTTTCTAAAATATTTCTTTGGATGACGCCGGGTGTGATGTTATTGAAATAACCTTGCCCTATGAAGCTCTTAAAAACTTTGTTTTTGTTGGCAATGCTCGCTAATAAATTAAGCGCCTCGTTTTCACTTTTGGCTAAAGAGTAGTCGCCCAAAGGAAGTTTTTCTTTACTTCTGATATTGCTGGGAACAACTGCATTAATTAAATCGTTACGCTCATTAAAGCCAAGAAATTGCAACATGGATAACTCATCTTCTGAAGATGGTCCAATGTGACGGCTTAAAAAAGCATCGTGGTTTTCAAGAGAGGTCAAAGAGCTTTTCATTTTTTAGGCGCCAATAGTTTTTGCATAAGCATCGGCTGTAAGTAGTGCATCTACTTTAGAAATATCTGCCGGCTTCATTTTGAATAACCATGAACCATAAGCATCTGAGTTAACAGATTCTGGCGCACTGACAGCAGCATCATTATTGGCAATGACCTCACCGCTTAAGGGCGCATAAATGTCGCTGGCAGCTTTGACTGATTCAACTACTGCGCAAGCATCTCCAGCGTTAAAAGTTTTGCCCACAGAGGGAAGTTCTAAAAAGACGATGTCGCCCAAGGCTTCTTGGGCATGATCTGTAATACCGACAGTAATTGAGCCATCGGCTTCTTTTCTGATCCATTCATGTGATTCTGTGTAACGTAGGTCTTGAGGGATGTTCATAAAGTTCTCCAAAAATTAAACCAAGGCTTTGCCGTGGCGTACGAAAGGGGGTTTCACTACAACTGCATTTAATTCTTTGTCACGAATGACAACTTTTACCGAATCACCGACTTTTGTTTGAAGCGGCAGTTTGGCCAGAGCAATAGACTTTTGAAGTGAGGGGCTAAATGTTCCGCTGGTAATCTCGCCCTCACCTTCAGAGGTTTTAACTATTTGATGAGATCGTAAGACGCCCTTGTCTTGCAAAATTAGGCCCAAGAAAACAAATTGTTGTTTTCTATTTTCAAGGGCTTGTCGTCCATTAAAGGCACGGGTTGAGGTGCGATCAATGGTCCATCCAAGGCCAGTATCTAAAGGGCTTGTTTGGTCATTCATGTCTTGGCCGTATAAGTTCATACCAGCCTCAAGTCGGAGAGTGTCTCTTGCCCCTAAGCCTGCGGGCTGCGCCCCAACGCTTACTAATGCTGACCAAATTGCTGCCGTTTGAGCAATAGGTACCAACAATTCTGCTCCATCCTCACCGGTATAGCCTGTGCGAGCAATCATGATTTCGCCAAAAGGTGTTTGAATGCAGGCCGCATGAAAAACTTTTAATTCTTTGGTGGTTGGTGCAAGTGCTGGGATGGCTAAAGCAATCAGTTGAAGAGCTTTAGGGCCCTGAACGGCAATCATTCCTTGAGGATTCTGGCTATTCAATAAATCGGGTCTTCTTGGGATCAATTGATCCTGAGCAAAGGCTTTTGCTTCTTGATTCAACCACTCTAAATCAGTGTGAGCAGTGGCCGCATTAATCACCAGGCGATAGTTGGGGTCTAAACGATAAACAATTAGATCATCAATGACGCCCGCTTCATGATTCAGAAGGCAACTATAAAGAGCTTGACCATTGGTTTTTAATTTGTTGACATCGTTAGCCAAAACCTTTTCTAAAAAAGATTTGGCATCTGTACCCACAACATCGACTGCTGCCATATGACAGACGTCAAAAATACCGCAATGAGTTCTGGTTGCAATGTGCTCTTCAATTTGAGAGCCATAATTAACAG
>CALMJT010000049.1 GCA_937864365.1 uncultured Alteromonadales bacterium
AATTGGCGACACATCCTTGTGTCGCTGGAAACTCTAGGTTAATCAGAGTTTCCTACAATTTGGCCGGACTGGATGCTGTGCGATAATGAGCGGAGCGATTGCACAGCATGGAACGTAGTCCAAATTGTTAGGTTTATAACTTTGTTAGCTTTGGATAATTTTTTGGTATTCTTCGTATGCATCTTCATCTATTTCAACATCTCGGTTTCCCCCGTAAAGCCGATCGTTTTGATCTTTCCGGGGCCCAGAGATCCAGTATTCATGTCTTGAATCTACTTCGAAGTAATTTGCCTTAAAGCCACTTCCTTTTAGGCTTTGAAATTTTAAACCTTTGTAATATAGAGTTTTGCCGGATTTTGAAAAGTAAACTCTACCAATACGGGCAGGACCATCTAAACCGGAAGATTTTTCTTCCATGTACATGATTCTTGATCGGGATTCATTGAACTCTTTTGGCAAGGTCCATTCTTGATCATATTTTAAATTTCTATGTTCCACATACACTCTCCATTATTTATGGAAACTAACGCCGCCAGCAAAGGCGAGCAACTTGTGCGAGTCCAGTGCACGAAGCGCACGATTTTGGCTGGCTTGTTATGCATTACCCGCCGATAAAGCCACTTTTTACTTTGTTGTTTAGCTCGATAAAATCTCTCACAAGCTGATCACAAACACTTTTCTCTGCACCGCAACTAACGCTTGTTTGGATATAAATAGAGCCGTCTTTTTCAACAACCTCTCTCTTTACATATGATGGATGAGCTGGATGCGTTTCTGGAGTAAAGGAGTACAGCGCTCTTTCTGATTTGACTTCTGCGATTTGCCAGCCACGCTCCTCCCTGACTTGAACATTAGGGTCAGATTTCAATTTCTCTAACAGTTCACCGACAGCGAAGCCTTCTTGATTCTGCCCTTTGTATCCAAGATCCTCTTTGACTGGCGATGTAGCTCCGCAGCCAAAAAGTAATATAGAAACTATAGAAATTATGATTTTTTTCATTGCTTCTTCTCATGCTTAACGCCCGCGTAATAGGCGCGAGCTCGCGAGTGTCCTGTTAGCATTCGCGAATTCATAAACTAGCCGCGACACTTTTTACCTATGAAGAAAGAGTAACGTTTTCAACATTAAAGTTGCAAGGCTTATCGATTCGCAAGATTGCTATACTTATGGGGCGTCATTTCTCAACTCTATATCGAGAATTGAAGTGCAACCGTTGTTATGTGACCGATAGTGCCTATCGACCGAGTAAGGCAGAAAGGCGCACCTGTGCTAGAAGGCGTCGATCTCGAAGAAACAAACACTTCACTCAAGACGATTTTCAATGCGTAAAAGAATTGCTCGCTAAAAGGTGGTCGCCTGAACAGATTTCTGGATATATTCGACGGTTTAAATTATTGAAGCGCCCTATAAGTTACGAAACCATTTATCAATACTTTTGGGAAGATAAACGTAACGGAGGTACCTTATGGCAACACCTCAGACAATCCACCAAGAAACTCCGTAAACGTTACAATGCTTATGATAGCCGTGGTCGATTAACGAACAAAAAGTCTATTTCTGAACGCCCCTTAAGCGTTGAAAATAAACGGTTTTTTGGTCACTGGGAAATCGATACAGTTTTTGGTAAAGGCAGTAAGCATTGCATCGTAACTCTGGTTGAACGTAAATCGAAATACCTTTTGATTGGCAAATTGCCCAACAAATCGACTAAAGAATTGAATCAAAGAGTTTTGAAGTTGATTCTGCAAAATGCTTCTCGATTCAAAACAATTACTGCTGATAATGGTACCGAATTCCATCAGTACCAAGCGATTGAAGAACTCAGTGGTGTGACCTTTTACTTTGCCACCCCTTACCATTCTTGGGAGCGCGGTTTAAGCGAAAACACCAACGAGTTAATCCGGCAATATTTACCCCAAAAAACCAAAGCATAGAATCCGTGACACAACACCAATGTAATTACATTGCCAAGCAACTGAACCAACGACCACGAAAATTTCTACGATATAAAACTCCAGGGGAAGTATTTAATGAACATTAACTATTTTTGTCGCGCTTCAAACTTGAAGTCAGGCGGTTTTATCATGAGCTTTAACTAATTCTCTTAGCTCTCCAATACGATCCTTTATTTCTTTTGACAGCTCTATTTTGTGTCCATCGAAGGAATTAATTATTTGTTCATAGTTTTGTGAGATTAATTCTCGAGACATGCACGGAATAAATTCCATCGTTTTTGCTAGATCATTAGACTCAATAAAGTCCTCTTTCCCAGGCGATGGTATTTTTTCGCCATGTTCAGATAAGAACAAGTCCAGACTTGATAAAAACTCCAAAGAAAAGTTTACGCATAGCTGGTCAACGGGCTCCTTGGGCGGATCAAATTCTACTATTTTTTTGTGATTATCCATCCTACGTAGAGGTCCAGTTATATAGTGAACGCCTCCACGCATTCCGCTGATTAAATCTGATCCATCATGCGTTATTGCATTCCTACAATATCTAACAAAGCTACCATATGTGGAGGAAAGCTTTTTCCAAGTAAATTCTTCGCCGGTTGCTGTTGCCACTGAATCTTTTATGGACTGAACTGTGTTCATGAAGGCACTGAAATAGTACGATAGCTCATCAACTTCTTTATTGAGTGGATAGTCCTGAACTTTATTCTTTTCGAATATCAAGTTCGAAACTTGAATTATTTTCAAAAAGAAGAAACGATATTCACTTAATTTTCCCTTAAGACCGATTGCAGCCGAAATTTTATAAGCTTTCATTCTAGCCTCGCACTGGTAACGCATAACGCCCGCATCACTGGAAAATTTAACTTGCGTAACGAAGTGGAGCGGATTAACTTGTTCCATGTGCATGCGATTGTCAGTGCCATTACCATTCGTTACAAACTTCATCCCAAATATCGTCCATTCCTTTACGAGCTAGATATAAACTTATTTCATAGTCAATATCAGGAATCATACTTGTGTTATCGACACTCCCTAGCACAGTAACTTCTTTTTGCATATCGCTAGCCATACAGTCAATAACCCTCAATACAAACTTGCTAAAAATATAAGCATCATCCCGCGTTTTTACACCGGCTTTAATTAATGACAATATCTCTTTATCATCAAGTGAATTTGCATAATGGTCGATTATTTCACCCACATGTGGAAATCTCATAAATTCGATCATAGTGCACGCTCCGCATTTCGTATTACTGACATTCTGTCAGATACTCTTTTCAAGTTTGTAACTAATTGATGAATAGGAATCTTCTCAGTAACTGTAAGGAAATAGTGGCCTTTCTTTTTGGGATCTTGATCTTCGACAAACTTCATGTTCTTAGGGAGGTCGCTTTTCTCTAAAACCCAATGCACATCAACAGCTCGCCCAGGAACTCTCGCAAACAAACGATACACCCTTCTTAGCTCTTTCCAATTTGACGAAAAGGACAGGCCTTTCTGGTTATGAGGGAGAACCCACTTGCCATCAGAAGATAAGACATAATCAAGATCGGAAGAGCACACGTCTGAACTCCAGTCACGTGAAACGATCTCGTA
>CALMJT010000050.1 GCA_937864365.1 uncultured Alteromonadales bacterium
ATTACAATTCTGTCTAAGCCACTCAATTGTGACGCGCACATCATTTTTGACTCGCTATTATTTTTTTAACATTACTTGTCAACGCACCTTCATTTAACTCGTTTCTTCATTTACCAACACGGAATTTATTTGAGCCTGCAATTAAATAAGGTTAACTAAAATCGCTTAAAAATAGAAGGGAGATGCGTGAACATAGGAAATTCTAATTAGTCTAGAGCTTCTAAGTACACAAGGATGTACCGTCAATTTCAAGAACGGCAAATGATTGAATTTGTGAAAACAATTGGAAGTTGCAGCGTTAGCTCTTCCCCTCTGATTAAATTATGGGATAGGTAAATCAGAGGTACCATAGCAGTTTATTACTTGACCAAAGTTAATCTACGGCCAAATTTTTCGTTGGGTGACTAAATTCCTTTTTATTTTTTTGTAATTTTCGATGTAAATAACATGGAGCTTTCTGATGTCAGAAGAATTATCGAATATAAACAGCAATTCTACTTCTCGTCGTGATTTTTTAAAAATAAGTACTTCCGCGGTTGCCGCCGCTGGAGTCGCGGGCACTATTGGCGGTGTTAGTTCAGCTCATGCAGATGATTTTTATGTGGACGATTTTGACGCATCTACAGAATCTGGCAGCCGTCGTATCGATGCGTTAGCTATTCGCGTTAATGCCGCAGAAAGAGAATCTAATTTCACTTTAAGTTTAGGTCCACAGTTAGATAACGATGACGAAGCGCGATACAAAGATCAGCGTTATTACGCCAGTTACAGCAAGTCGTTGCCGTGTAATTCTTTAGGGGAAGTAAATCCAGGCGAGTTTAAAAAATTGCAGTTAGCCATGCAAACCGGTGCGCAAGAAGACTTTAACGCAATTGTGTTAGCAACGGATGCAAGACCCTTAACGTCGCCGCAGGCAGCATTTAAATACATTTTAGCCGGTCGTGATAGTCACTCCACTCGAATTAATTCGGCTCACGCCTTTAGAAGCGCTGAAATTGCGGTTGAAATGGGTGAAGTGTACTGGCAAGCCGTATTACGTGATGTGCCGTTTATGGATTATGGGAATCGGCCTATTGTTCAAAGCGCGGTTAATGATTTGAACAGTTTCACCGCACGGCCTAGTCAAAAACCCGTTACCGTGGGTAATTTATTCCGTGGTGAAACTGCTGGTGATTTAAAAGGTCCGTACGTTAGCCAATTATTGTTGCTACCCTTTAGCTACGGTTCTGTGGATGTGGAGCAACGCTATGAAGTAGGCACGGCCAACGTTGACTTTATGTTAACCGAAGGCAATTGGCTCGCGGTACAACGTGGCCGCGTGAACGAAACCGCAACGTTTGAAACTCAGAAAAAATTCATTTATAACGCTCGCTCGATGGCTGAATACGTGCATCGTGATATTACCTTCTCGGCCTATATTCAAGCGGCTTTAATTATGATGCAGTTTGGTCAAGATGCCCTTGACTCTGGATTTCCCTACGGCAATACAATTTTTAATCAACAAGGTTTTACAACCTTTGGTGCTCCATTTATTTTGGATTTGGTCGCTCGTGCTGGCAATTTAGGTTTAGCAACCGCATGGTTCCATAAATGGCGAGTGAATCGCTTTTTAAGACCAGAAGCTTACGCAGGTCGTGTGCATTTTCATGTTACTGGGCAAGCCAATTACGAATTGCACGACGACATTTTAAATTCAAATGTGCTTTCAATACTGTTCAACCAAAACGGCACTTATTTCTGCCCTCAAGCTTTCCCTGAAGGTTCACCAACCCACCCTTCATTCCCAGCTGGCCATGCCTGCTATTCAGGTGCGTGTGCAACCGTATTAAAAGCCTTGTTTAATGAAGATTTTCTGTTCCCTCGAATCATGCAATCTGCCGACGGTTTAACGCTAAATGATGTTTCCAGTCAGTTTTCTGAAGGTGTTACGTTTGGCGGTGAAATTAACAAATTGGCCAATAATATTGCACTTGGTCGTGACGGTGCAGGTGTTCATTATCGCCAAGATGGCATTCAAGGTTTGTACGCTGGTGAACAAGTAGCAATTGCGTTATTACAGCAAGAAGCCACAACAGTGAATGAAGATTTTCCAGGATTTAGTTTAACAACCTTTAAAGGTCATAAAATCACCATCAAAAAAGATGGAGTGTTTAATGACGATAACACTGAATACAACCCTATTTATTTGGATTAATGTATTAATCTTTAAAAAAAGGAAACCCCGCTAAACGGGGTTTTTAGAATAAAAAAACCGGCTGATGAACAGCCGGAACAAGGTGCTTGTATTTTTTGAATCGATGGAATTACAGGTCGATTCCGAAGATGGTGGGTGCGAGAGTAATAATCGCAATATAAATAATGAAGATACTGACTAGGTTTATCCAAAGACCTGCTTTCATCATGTCTTTAATACGCAAACCTTCGTAGGAGAAAACAATAGCATTTGGTGGTGTAGCCACCGGCATCATAAATGCCATTGATGCTGCCAACGCAGCAGGAATTGCCAATGCTAATGGGCTGTATCCTAGGCCGACAGAAACCGCACCAAGAATCGGTAAGAAGGTTGCCGTGGTTGCGGTGTTAGAGGTAATTTCGGTTAGGAATACGATGGTGATAATGGTTACCAAAATAATCATCGAAATTTCTAACGAATCGAGTGAACCCACAAATTCACCAATAGACATTGCAAGGCCGGTGCTCTTAAACGCTGCCGCCAGTGCTAAACCACCACCGAACAATAACAACACGCCCCAAGGCACACCTTTGGCGGCATCCCAGTCAACCGTGAATTGATTGCGTTCAATAGATGCAGGAATCACAAACAAAATACTTGCCGCAAATAATGCAATTGATGTGTCGCTTATATTCAGCCCAGTAAGGCTAATGATAAATTTACGAAAGATCCAAGCAACCACGGTAAAACCAAACACAATTAAGACGATTAATTCACCACGACCGATTTTGCCCATTGCGTTTAATTCGTTAACCACCAGTTGATCGGCACCTTCTAAATCGAGATGACCAACAGGGAAAACCAATTTACACAAAATAAACCAAACAATCGGTAATAAAATTACAGCAACAGGAACACCCATCATCATCCAAGTTGCAAAATCGATACTTACGCCGTAACTATCTTGTAAAAAGCTCGCAAGCAAGGTGTTTGGCGGTGTACCAATAAGCGTTGCAACTCCACCAATTGACGCGCTGTAAGCGATGCCTAACATTAAGGCGATACCAAAGCGACGTACCTGCGCAGGGTCTTTGCCTTTTGAAGCAATGAAATCAATTAATGAAATACCTACGGTAAACATCATTAAGGTTGTTGCTGTGTTGGAGATCCACATCGATAAAAATGCGGTGGACAACATAAAACCTGCAATAATGCTGCTGCCCGAAGTACCCGCAAATTTTACCACCGTCAATGCAATGCGCTTATGAAGTCCCCAACGCTGCATGGCGGCGGCAATTAAAAACCCGCCCAAAAATAAATAAATTAATGGATTGCTGTAGCTGGCTGCGACGGTTTTTTGATCGCCAATTCCTAATATCGGCATAAATACAATGGGCAATAACGCCGTTACAGGAACAGGGGCGGCCTCGGTCATCCACCAGATTACCATCCAAGTAGTGAGCGCAACCAATTTCCAAGCACCCGGAGATAAACCTTCTGGTGCAGGAATAAACGTTAAGATTAAACATACCAAAGGCCCGGCGACAATACTGAATAATCGCAACTTTGACATGGGGGTAGTTGGTGTTGTAACGCTCTCCGACGAGGTATTTGATTCAGCTTGTGCTGTCATAACATCGACTCTCTTTCATTTATGTGCTCTAAATGCATTATTGCTTTTATAGACGAGCACGTTTTTATTATCAGAACGGCTTAAAAATTCTGTCGCCGAGACTTTTGGGTTAATTGTGGGAAAATCTTGTGCGATTCGCCTGCGGTTTCTATATGGCAAGAGCAATGCCAATGCTTTTTTCTAATATAACCTGTTGAATTCTAATAACTTTTATATTTAATTGAAAAATCAAACAAGGAATTTAAAAAAAAGCAGAGGGGATAAAACCACCCATTTAAATTAACCAATGGGTGGGATGATTACCAACCTAACATTGTGGTAATCATCAATATAAAAACGAGGTTTGAAAGTGCCTATTTACCGCACAAAAGCAACACTACTTTAGTCTAGGCATCTTTAAATTGGCTTTTATCGAGATTGTATTTGCGCATTTTTTCGTACAGGGTTTTTCGGGCAACACCCAAATTATCTTGCACAACTTTTAAACGGCCTTCACAACGCGTTAACTCATCGCGAATAATACTTTCTTCAAACCGACTTACTTGCTCGGCGAGCGTTAACGGTGCTCGCGGTCGTTCCGGGCTGGATTCGTCGAATGCTCTAGCCTCTCCCAATAAAACAAAACAATTTGCAAGATTACGCAATTCGCGCACACCGCCCGGCCAATCGTGGCGCAATAACCACTGACGTTTTTCGGCAGACAGTAAAGGTACCTCAACCTTGTAGTTATTGCCCGCCACCTGAGTGAAATGTTCAAACAATAACGACACATCTTCGATTCGATCGCGCAACGGCGGAATACGCACCTGCAACACATTAAGTCGATAATATAAATCGGCCCTAAATTCGCCTTTATCGCTTAATTCTTTTAAATCCGTTTTTGTTGCAGCTACAACCCGCACATCAACAGGAATGAGTTTATTACTGCCCAGTGGTTGAATAGCTCGCTCTTCTAATACGCGCAGTAATTTAATTTGCAACGACAGCGGCATGCTCTCGATTTCATCGAGTAAAACGGTACCACCGTTGGCGTATTCAAATTTACCAATGCGTTTACCTTTTGCATCGGTAAAGGCACCGGCTTCGTGACCGAATAATTCACTCTCGATGATCGATTCCGGTAAAGCCCCGCAATTAATGGCTACAAAGGGTTTTTCATGACGAACACTTTGATAATGCAAATAGCGCGAAATTAACTCTTTACCACAACCCGTTTCACCCTCAATTAATACATCGGCAGGCAAATCTTTAATGTCATGAAGCAAACCGCGCAGGCGTTTCATGACAGGCGTATTGCCAACAATTCGAATGCCTGCCGAAGGTTGCGTTTCTAATTCACGCTTTAATTCTAGGTTTTCTAGGGTTAAACGACGTTTTTCTAACGCTCTATCAAGTCGCGTTAACATGGTGTCGCTGGAAAAAGGTTTTTCCAAAAAATCGTAAGCCCCTAAATGCATGGCTTCAACGGCAATGGCAACATTACCCTTGCCGGTTAAAACAATAACGGGAATATTGCTGTCGATTTTCGATATTTCCGACAACAGCTGTAGGCCGTCCATTAACGGCATATCGATATCGGTGATAACAACACCATCAAACCCAGGCTCGACCAAATCCAAGGCTAACTTGCCATTAGCCGCGGTTTGCACTTCGTAATCTTCAAGCTCAAGGGTTTGAGATAATGCTTTTAACACCTGTGGTTCGTCGTCAACCAACAAAACTTTTTTTGAAAAAAAATTCATTCCGGTAAAATTACTCGCGTGATCAGTGATTTTGTTTGGTATGTATAGGCAAAGATATGACCAACCTTAAACCACCCTGCTCTATTAAGTCAGCTTTTATGCTGCCGCCTTGACTTTCAACAATTCTTTTGGCAATTGCCAATCCTAAACCCAGACCGCTATCACGGGTAGTAAAAAATGGCTCAAACAGATTTTCTAAAATATTAGCATCTACTCCCGGACCATTATCGCAGACCTCAAGCCACAGGTATCCGTCTGATTCGTAATTACTTAAAGAAATTTTTGGGCTTTCGGTAGCGTTTAAGGCATGTACTGCATTGCTGACTAGATTAACAATAACCTGCTCAATTAGAACAGGTTCGCAAAATACCAAGCTATCGGTAGTTTGGTTGATTAATTTAACGGATTTTTTTTCAAGTTCTGGTCGCACAATACTTAATGCCGCAGAGATAATTTCTGATAGACCACAAGGCCGCGATTCGGGCTGTGAGCGTCTGGCAAAGATTCGAAACTGCTGAACAATTTTTACCATTGAATCGGTTACCGAAACAATATCGCGCAAAGTTTCCTCCAAAAGCCGCGTTTTTTTCAGTTCCATCATTCGTAAACTGTTGTTGGCGTAACTGCGTAGCGCCTGTAACGGTTGCGTTAATTCGTGATGTAAACCTGCGGAAAACTCCCCTAACACGGCTAATTTAGCGGTTTGCACCAATTCTGCTTGGGCCTGTTGCAGCGCTTTATGGGCGTGTTCTTGTTCTATGGCAGATTCTTGCAGCTGTTGGTTGCGCACCTGTAAATCTTGCGTCAGCTCATTCACTTGGTTTTCAAGTCGTCGATTCATATCTTGTAAATGAACGCGCAATTCCCGCTTTTTATCCAAATACAACCAATACATATGTAACAATAAAAATAAAACCGTATAAGTAAATAAATACCACACAATGGATAAATATCGATTGGCAAAAGGTACTAACGTGGCCACATTTAAGTCCCAGCTTGGCATAAATGTTTGATTAATTTGCCAATGTTTTTTTACCTCGCCGGAACCTAAAAATATTTCGTTAACAGTGTTCAAATCGTTGGAGGTTGTTTTTGCCACCACCTTTAGCTCGTTCGGACCGTAACGTTGCGTGTCATTTAATGCGCGTAATTTCTCAACGCTGTGGTCAAGCAGCGATTTATACAACCAATCCGATCGAGAACTGAAAAAGACGATACCGTCGCGATCGAACACTAAAAATTCGATGCCCGATTTTTGCCAAATCTCCTCAATGTGATTCAGCGAAATTTTAATGACTATAACCCCAATCGATTTTCCATTATGCGTTACCGAAGAAGAGAAAAAATATCCGCGTTTACCCGAACGTATACCCAATGCCAAATAATGCCCGGCGCCGGTATTTATAGCTTCACGATAATAGGGACGAAAAGAATAATCGTCACTAATAAAACTGTCTGGCTGCTTATGATTACTCGATGCGACCGTAACTCCCTGATCGTCGAGCAAATAGATAACATCACTCCCCAACTCATTATTGAGTCGTTCAAATTCTAAGTTGATTGCTGAAATATTTGCCTCGGTAGGATTAATTAATACCGATAAAACCGATCCCGACTGTTTGAGTAAAGAAGGAACAAACTGATAATAGGTTAGCGATGAACTTAAAGTATCTTCAACCAAAGACCGTTCACGTTGAAGTTGTTCATCAAGCTGTTTTCCGCTTATAAAATAGCCAAAAAAACACACAATGGTAAAACCCATCACATAGGTTACGGCGCTAAAATTTCGTAATCGTTGATAGGAAATTAAATTAAACACTGTCATTTACGTCTATTATCGCTATTTCGCGAAAGCAAAAAATTGAAAATATAATTTCTAATTTCATCATGATTTCACTAAGTTATCGTTATTGCATCGCAGCATGTTTTTTATGACTTATGTCTAATAGCTAAAAACGCGCATTAAATCGGCGTTTGTC
>CALMJT010000051.1 GCA_937864365.1 uncultured Alteromonadales bacterium
CTTCACAATTTCAATCACTTACAGTTCTTGAAATTGGCGACACATCCTTGTGTCACCGGATGCTCTGGGTTAATCAGAGTTTCCTATATTTGGTATTTTTACATTACCACGTTGCACAGGGAGCAAATGTTCAATAATTTTAAATTGCGATTTTGTAATTTCCATAATCGCAGATTTTATCAAATTTAGTGTGAACAGGCCCTAGATTGACAATATGTAAATATTGATTGAGTAATACGCAAGCTCATTTTCGCGCCATTATTTTATTATCTGATATGATATTTATTTACAAGTTTATATGGTTTGAGTAGGATCATTCGACTCCTTGTTTTAGGAGTAACATTCTAAACCAGTTCGATTAACCTAGAGTTTTCAGTGGTATAAATTTTTATCACTAATTTCAAAGACTATATGTAATTGAAATTGTGAATGAATTGGGGGCGGATATTAAATTTATGTATACCAATTAAATCATGAAAGGGTTAATCAAAGGTCCTTTAACTAACTATTTGGAACTATTTTATGGAAAATTTATCAGCAAGAGTTGTTCGTCAACTAACTTCGGTACCGAAAGATTTAGGTTATCAATGTAGAGTAGTTAGGCAATTAACTAGTGTGCCTAAAGAGATACAGGCACGTGTTGTTCGTCAATTAGCATCTGTACCAAAAGACATTAAATAATTTTGATTAAAGTGAGATGCCAGCAATGTTATCTAAAAGAAAAAATGTTAGCGTAATAGGTGCTGGTGTCTCTCCCAGCGCTAATATTACATTACAATCAATTGAGATAATAAAAAAATCTGAATGTATAGTATATTTTTCTGATCCTCAATTAGTAAAGATGTTTGATGATATGAAAGTCAAACAATATATAAGTTTAGATGATTTGTATTTTCATGGAGCTGTAGATGATGATGCATATCAAGCGATACTCAGTCGAATATTATCTTTATTGAGTACTTATAATAATGTCGTTTTTATTCAACAAGGGAATCCTAGGTTTGGTGTTTCTCTTATTGATATGTTGGAAGAAGCAAGTATTTCCCATGGATTTAATTTAGATGTGTTTCCTGCGGTATCCAGTTTTGACTCGATGATTATAGATGTTAAACGAGATCCTTTAGAACATGGTACGGTAATAGTTGATGCGAATAGATTACTATTATTTTCGTACAAGATGGAGCCTTCTCATGATTACTATATTTATCATATTTGCTCTGTAGGTACAAAAAAAACAAATATTGATAATGCATCAGAAGACAATAAGCTTGAACTTCTACAGCAAAAACTTACTGAGATATATCCGAAAAATCATCAATGCTCAATAATTCAAACGTCTGGGGTGGGGAGAAATAACGCAATTATTCGAAATATCGAAGTAAGCAGTTTGGTGAATAATATAATTGACATTAGTTTCGGTACGAGTTTGTTTATTCCCTGTATTGGACGTCCAGAAGTACATGAGGACATACTAAGTATGTTCGACTTGTAGATGTTCATAAGCATTACGTGGATTTGAAAAACCACATAGAATTATATTCACTCCAAAATTCGGTGTTAAAAAATTGTCTGCTCAAATAAATCATCACGCTGACATGATTTTAGATAGTGTACGCATGTCTAAATATGAACAAGCTATATCGAAAGTAGTAAAGAGCACCGATCACGTTGTTGATATTGGTGCGGGTCTCGGTCCACTTGCATTAATGGCGTCAAAACGAACTAAAAATAAAGTAGTTGCAGTAGAATATATAAAAGAACTGGCAGATTTGGCTAGGACGCTTTTAGATCCAAATGAAATTGATGTCTTAAATACTAGATCTTACGATGTAAATTTAAAAAACATACCAGATGTTATTGTCACAGAAACTATAGGCCCAATTGGTCCTGAAGAAAACATCGTAGAATTATCTTATGATATTAAGAATAAATATCCAAGTATAAGAGATTTTATTCCAGGGAGATTGAAGCTAATCGCACAAGCAGCTAGGTCGGAGATAGTGAGTTTACAAAAAAATAAACATATTGACACAGTTATCGGATTTTCCGATTTGAGTGAGAATAGGTTTTTTCTTACTAATTTATTAGACTCTTACTATTGTGATCAAATATATCAAGGGGATATGTCAGATGGGAAGAGCCTTGGAGACAAGCAATTGATAGTTGAATATATTTTAGGTGCAACTAAGAGTTCTGAGTTCTCTGTTGATCTAATTTTTCCTACTGATCAAAATTGGAATGTAATCAACATTTTCTTTTCAGCTGATATGGGTGCTGGAATAACTCTCTCAAATTATTTCGAGCTTCCTCTAACGCACTGGCTTCATAGTTATATATGTCGTCCTGAGTCAAAAAAAAATAAGCTCAGAATTGAATATGATAGCAATGTGAATCAATTTGAAATTAAATGGTATTAATTTAATAGGTAAGCCTGATAAATGAAAAATTTAGTACAGAGTTATTTTGATGGTGCAGCAAATATTTATGATGAGATTACTCATGGGGTAAACGCATGGAATATGCCTGAACTTGTAGAAAATATAATTTCAGATCTAAATTTGAAGATTGTGAAGGCTCTTATTTTTGGTGTTGGAACTGGTCAAGAAATATATATTTTAAAAAATAAGGGTGTTGAATATATAACTGCAATTGATATAAGTGAGAAGATGCTAAATATTGCACGAGCTAAATACGATGATATCGAGCTAATTCATTGTGATGTACTTAATGCCAGAGATAAAGTTATAGAAAAATTTGATTTAATTTTATGTGTTGGAGTTGCGGAATTTATTGAAGATAAAAATAAGTTAATTCATGAATGTCTTCATTACCTGTCTGATTCTGGTCATTTAATATTTACCTACGAACCAATAATTACAGGACATCCAGTCCAAAGTTCGAAATCTCAGTTGATACATTCAAGGGAACAGAATCCTGATTATAACTGTGATGGGGTTTATCTTTATAGAAATGATGTTCAGGAAATTATAAATTGTTATTCATTGAGCAATGCGGAGTGTATTTTTCACAAATTATCTCTAGCATATCATGAAAGCTATGATATTTTCTATGGAGTAGTGGGGTTAAGAAAAAATAATTATGAAGGATAATCCTAGAGTTGGCGAGGGAGATAAACTCCCGAAAGCTATGATCGATGTTATGTGGAAATCCATCATAACACGAGGTGATGAAAATAATTTTAAAAGAGTGAAGGAATACTTGTACAATATGCTTTATGGGTCTATTACTCCCGCGAATAGTAAAAGTAGAGCATGTTTTAAATATCTTTTCTTCCCAGATTTGTCCGAAGGTCCATTTTTTTCAGCAAAATTTTGCGCGATAGACATATCTATGCCGGAAAAAACAAGGATTTTTGAAGAGTCTAATTCTGCTTTTCTAGATAAAAAAATAGTAAAAAATCATTCTGATTTAGCGGGTTCCACAATAAATAAAGATTCATGGAATTGCGTATATTTTAGATCAGAATTTGAGGATTTTACAGATATTGTGTCTAGATTTCCTCATACAGCTAATTTTTTAAATAGACATCGTGTTGCAACTGAGGCATTATTTTCTAGATTACTTCCTAATTCCTATATTTCTAATCATTCTGACCGTGCTAACTATGTTACAACAATTCATATACCACTTAATAGAAGTACAGGATTTCTAACTGTAGGTGACAAGAGTATAGATTATTCTGAGTTGGACCCAATATGTTTTGATTCGACTTTTTTTCATTCAGTATCTAACGACACGAAAAAAAATAGAGATATTCTTCTTTTCAATATATGGCACCCTGAGCTTACTGATGATGAAATATGGGCATTAAAACTCATTAGAAGTAAATGGTGGACAGATGTTAAGTTTGATCCTGACAAAGGTTTTCTCTATTAATTCAGTTTTTAGGGTTTTTTATGCCTTTTGTTTTTATTAATAATATGGTGCTTTGGTTCTTTATGCGAGTCGATAGATATGAGCTAGTCCAGAGAAAACAGGCTTCGCATTTATGGTAATACGTCTCGCAAAAAATAATCTGTCAGCATTAGTTTTTGCTTATTTATTAACATTTTTTGGTTACGTTTTTGCTCAGGCTTATCCTTTAGCCACAGGGATTGCGATAAACGGGGTTCTCTCTAATGATTATATATCTATTATTTGGTTGATATTTTGTCATTTGCTAATGGTTTTTTTCGAAGTAATAGCAAAATTATACGATACCCGAGTTTACACAAAAATTCATGCAGTCTTCGTAACAAATATTGTTGTTGATTCCCACGAAAAGCGCATAGATCCGATGTTGATTTCAGGTCGGTCTACACTTCTAAAAGAGTATGTGTCGTTTTTAGAAAGAGACGTACCAGATATATTACTGTCTATAGTTGGTTTGTTTGTATCTATTTTTTCTATATTTTATATAGATTCCACAGTGGGGGCTGCATGTCTTTGCTTTTTCGTTCCTTCAATGGTAATTGCTTATAATCTTTCAAGAAAGTCTAGAGTATTAAACCAAGAATTAAATAATCATCTTGAGTCCGAAGTTTCGATTTTGCAGGAAGGTAAACCAAGGCAGATTAAGAGACATTTTTTGTTAGTATCAAAATGGAAAATTAAGTTGTCTGACATGGAAGCAATCTCATATGGCCTATCTGAAATATTTGTTATATTACTATTTATGCTGTCATTATGGCGTTTGTCGTTAGGCAACGCTGTCGAAGCTGGTACTGTTTATACAATGTTTGTTTATCTTTGGAGGTTCGTAACAAGCTTTGATGCACTCCCTCAAATTGCCCAAAAAATATCAAATTTACAAGATATTAATAGAAGATTACGAGACCTGTAAGTTCTGATAAAAAATTAATTTCATTTGTATTTCTTTGAATTTAATTCCGGCTACATCCCCGGTTTAATCAGTGAGGTTTTGAGTCTTGATTAACAATTACCTAAAAACCTTCTATAAACTTTGATGCTTAAATCTGTGGTCGATTTTAGAAATTATATACGATTTAAATGGTGCAGAAATAGGAGCCCGTCTCTCCGATTTCTGCACAATGTTAGAAAGGTTACTGTATCGTATTATTAGTTTCTGATAATGCGATCGTCTTTTGATAAAGGTCTAGAGAAAAAGTCTTCAACATTTGGGTGCTCAAGAAAATCTACCTGCCAATCGTTGGTTGGGAAACTTAATACAATGGACAACGGTGTTTTGCTTAGGTTTGCAAATGCATGAGGTACCAGTGCCGGAATGTTGATAACAAACGGGCCGCGCACTACGAATTCTTCATCACGTATACGGTAGCGAACAAAATGGTTCGTGGTAACCGTGTGGCTGGTTTCAACATTGTGGGTGTGCAAAGGCGCACCTCTTCCGGGTTGAGTGAACGTTAACGCAACGGTCATTTCAGAAAAGCCGTGGCGTTTTCCCTCTACAACTCGTACGTATTCACCTTCTATCGGATTGATAATAACCATCTCACTTTGGGTAATTACCGAGTCTTCGAGATTATCGGCATCTGGTAAATCGTAATAGGGTGGTAATAAACTTCTTACAAGTGGCGTAAAATTGTGATTGGCTTGATGCAAATTATACGCTTCTCTTCCTGGTAAAATTTCTTGAAATAATTGACCGTTTTCGGTAATAACTTCGCCATCTAACGCGTCTTCTGGTCCGTAGGTTACCTCTAAACCATTGTCCGCCATTGCAAACGACGATAACAAAGAGGCTGTAGTTAACGCGAGTAGAGTACGTTTTGATATTTTCATGCTTTCCGTTTCCTTTTTTGTTGTTTTATTTTTACGTGAATTTTTCTAGGAACTTTTCTAGGAACTTCTCTAGGAAATTCTCATTAATTTATTTGGGATTTTGTCTGAGATTTTTAAAACGTATTAATTTTTTATAAATTTCAGAGTGGCTCAGGCCTTTTCGTTGTATTTGTCGTAGTCCAGAAGTTGGCAATGCGATTTCTAATTTCTTTACAATTTCAATCACTTGTCGTTTCTGAGTTTAGTGTTATTTTTTTATTGCCGTAAATTCTAGGTAAACGAGAGCTTCTTTAGTTCTTTAAATGTATTTGGCAAATTTTAGTTAATAGCGATCCTGCCAGTGTTTGTTGGCATATAGTTGAGGCGTATCTTTTAACGTTCTATAAGTTTGTTATCTTGGCGCGTTAATATCTCGTAGGTCCTACGGCATAAAAGCGTGCTTTAAAAATTTAAGTGTGACTGGTATTGCTTATATCTATTTAGGGAACCTCTGATTAACTCATCCATGATTTAATCAGAGTGCAGAAATTGAAAATGCGATTTCCAATTTCTTCACAATTTCAATTACTTACAGTTCTTGAAATTGGCGACACATCCTTGTGTCGCGAGAAACTCTAAGTTAATCAGAGTTTCCTTAGGTTAATTGATGCTTTGTATTAAATAATTTTAAAAATGCGACGTGTGATTTTAACGGTTTAACATAAAAAGCCGAGCTGTATTTGGGCTTATCTTAGATTTTTGCGCATGACAAATATTATTAAAATTACTGGCATTTTCTAGCAGCGCAGAAAACCCTAGGGATTCGAAATTCCCCGTTGCTGTTTTATTTGCACTATTTTGTTTTATGTTTGTTCAGTTAGTGCATTTGGTAACCTTTATATCTCAGCAAAGAAGGTTACGCAATAAGTTTGAGTTTTAGTTTTTGGTTAATAAATTATTAAACAGATTTGCCAGTTTTTGTTCTGTGTTTATTAGATTAACAAAATGAGTTCTTGTTATTGTCTCGTGGATAAATTTTTTACCGTTAAGATGCTGATTTTATAAGGAATTAAGTTGGTCTATTTTTAGTGTGGATTTTATTAGCTTAACAAAATAATTTTGATTATAAGCCCTGCGTAGTTTATTTATACGTTATTGATGTTAATTAAAATTAACATTTTTTTGAGCCAAAAATAAAAAATAACTGAGTACTTTTTTTGCGAATTTTTTAATGTTTTATATTGCTAACCTCTTCTACTATATTTTTTTGTGACTGAGTTAACGATTTTTTTTGGTTTGTAAAATTGTCACCAAATATGTCTATAGCGTGAGATTATTTGGAATTTTTTAGAAATAAGTTTGGTCGCATTTATATTGCGCGCGTAAGTATTTATATTTTAAATGTAGAGGTCGCTTACTTTAAACTTAGTAAAGATGTGGCTGTGAGGTTTTGGTGTTATCGATGACTGGTGAGTTTGTTGAATAATTTACCTTTAATTGATGGTTTTTTTGTGTAGCGTTTTTGTTCAATTACACCGCTAGAGTCTCGTTTTTCAGAAAATTTGAATAATATCGTTTTACGATGGTATTAATGTACTGACAAACATTGTGGAATTCTCAGTTTAAATCCAAAATGGCCGTTAAATCAGTTATAGGAAACTCTGATTAACCTAGAGTTTCTCGCGACACAAGGATGTGTCGCCA
>CALMJT010000052.1 GCA_937864365.1 uncultured Alteromonadales bacterium
GGAATTCAGTGATGAGTTTGCCGTTTTTGCCTCTCGCTTCTTTGATTAAATTTCCACGTGAGTCGTAGGTGAAGTGTCTATCACCTTGGAAGGCTAGACGATTGCCTTTGGTTTGTTTTTTGGCTTTTTGTTCGCGAGCTTTATCGAGTGAAACAATGTTGCTGTTTGCAAATTCTTGAGCACTTTCTGTGGTTTGATTGGAGTTTTCTTTGGCTCGATTTGGGTTTTGTTGAGCTTGCTCAGCTTTGGGTTGTTCGCTTTGTTGGATAAGGTTATTCGCCGGATCGAAGTCGAATTGTTCGTTCACAAAGCCTTCGACTTGTTTTAGGCGATCAAGCGCGTCGTAAAAGTATTGGGTGCTGCCTTTGTTAAGGTCGTCGATACTCTCTAAATTGCCTGCTTGGGTGTAACGATAGTTGCGCTGGATAACGGCGTGTTTTTGCGCTTGGCTGAGTACGCGATGTTCCGACAAGCGGCCCATGGCGTCGTAGTCGTATTCGCTGGTGAGTTCGCCTTGTTTACGCTCGGCAATTTGGCCTAAATTATTGTGTTTTAGCTTAGTAATCAGTTGGTCGTTAAATGAGGCCGACTGTAATTGACCAATGTTATTAAACCGATACTTTAGGGTATCGCCACTGGGCAGTACGGTTTGGGTGCGTAAACCTAAACTTGTTGTAGCTGTGACACAGTATTTTCTCGCACCAAATGACGCGACTAAGAATGCAGCGGCATAGTACTGAGGTGTTTCACGAATGGGCTACAATATTAGACTTATCTATCCTGTGCAGAGCGGTGGCCTCTCAGCGTGCATTTTTGCAAAGTAGATGGGTGTGGTATGGAGGCCTGCATTCCATTGCTAATAAAAGCGGAGACACTTACTTATTTCCCTTTCACCCCAGATAACAATTATCTTCAGCAAAATATCCTGGAGCAGGTTGCGAGTGTGAATCAGCCGGCCGTAGGCATCGTAGGCGTTGCGGGTAACGCCACCTTCGGGGTTGGTTTCTTGGGTGATTTGGCCGCGATCGTTGTATTCGTATTGCAGCACATTGCCATTGCTGTCGATGGCTTTGGAGCGCTTATTGGCGTCGTCCCATTCAAATGGCCGATTGGCTTACCTGGGCCAAAGAAATCTTCGTAGATTTTAGGAGCTCAGCCTTGTCAGAGCGCATAGCGCTCGCCATCTTTACCTTTTAGGAGAAGCATGGTGTCCCTAACTTAAATGAAATTAATTGATAGAGCCATCTACTGCTGTTGAGTCGTCTGCATGTTAGCCTGTTTGCGGTGCTGAAAGTCAACATTATGGATGTCCTTTTATGTTTGCTTGCTGACGAGGGCGTTGGACCATGGGTAACCTCCAAGATTAATTGGTTTGAGAGGTTAGCTTCTTTATTGGGGGCTGTGTAGAGTGTGGTTGGATTGGCGCTTACAATATATTTAGGGTGGTTACACAGAATTGGTTACAGTCTCCGGTCATCAAAATCGACTTCTCGCACCAAGCGTTCGTTGCAGTCGTATTCTAATCTGTAACGTTCACCATTTTCGTTGATTAAACCAGTGAGATTAGAAATCTACTTTATTTTATGGATACGCTTTCAAACCTAGCTTTTATCCTTCCTTTTTATTTTTTGCATCATCGCAACTAACGGGTTAATTTAAATTTTATGATTTCAAAAGTATCTTTATTAATTATGACTTCCCCAACTCCACCTCCTAAAATAGGTTTTTTAAAAGGACGGGTAAATGTAACTATATAATTATCTTCAGTTTCATCGAATACAATCAGATACTCGCTTAGTTTCAACTTTGAATCAGAATTGTCAAGATGTTCCATAACCTTATTCCATACTAATAAATACTCTCCATGTATTTTTGTTCTAACTTTCTGCTCATCTAATTTTTCTAAATCAACGTTATTAGCCATTGAGAACCTACTGTTTATTATTAAAAAAACCATTAGAATGCCCCAAAATAGCTTCACAAGCTAAACCCACTTAACGTAGTTACTTTTTTAGAGATATGGTCATAATGCTTGAATTGGCCTTTTGGTGTTGCAACATACCCATCAATTTTAAAATAATCAGAATATGGTATATCGCCGACCCATTCCTCATATTCTTCATCATAGTAATTTGAAAAATTTTCATTGTCATAGTCTGGATTATCTGCACCATGTGTATGCCAATAGGCAACAACAGATGTACCCTCTGGAACACTTTCAGGCCCTCCAGGGTCAACAGATCCTTCCTCATCTTTAATCGGGCCAGTGTAACCAAAAGTACCGTCATTATTTCTGTATATCATTCCTCCATATTCAATGTCTTCTGATATTGATTTTTTCAAAACTTGTGTAGATGCATGCCTAGCCGCATCATGTTGAGTCTTAAACCTCGGTAATAGCTTTTCCTTACACGCCAACCCAAATGGATCAACCCACTGTATTGGGTTGTTCGCATACTGATAATTATTCAACCCACCCAATAAGCCAATCGGGTCTTGTTGGGTAAATTGTCCGGTATTGGGGTTGTAGTATCTGTGGC
>CALMJT010000053.1 GCA_937864365.1 uncultured Alteromonadales bacterium
CAAAACCTTTGCGTTTAATGAAATTCACAATTGGTCTGAAATTATTTCGGTCGAAATTAATTATCATCTTGAAAACCATCGATTCAATTGTGATTTGGTATTACTTTTTCCGAGTGAATTTTACGAGCCACTTATCGATAGCCTAGAGCGGTTATTGGCCCAGTAGATTAATAATTAGCGACTTTGTTTGCTCGTTAGTGCTCACTTTAGATGTTTCTGATGAACGGATTATTTTAATTAATGGAATATTTATAAGAACCTTTGATTAACGCGTCCAAGATTTAATCAAAGATAGAAACTGGCAAGGCGATTTCCAATTTCTCCAAAATTTCAATCACTTACCGCTCTTGAAATTGGCGATGCATCCTTGTGTCGCTAGAAAGTCTAGGTATTTCGGAGTTTCCTATTCTTCAAACCATTTCTACTAAACTTTGTCTTTAAGGTCAGAGTGTGTTTTGATGCCCTCAAATAATCTAAGGCAGCGCGTAAAGCCTGTCTAAAAGCTTCTATAAGACAGTTAATTAATTTTTACGACCATGAAATTATCTCAATTTGGCGAACGTTTTTGTGCCGAATCCGGCACCTATAATCTGATGGATGACTTAGGCAAGGCCCTAACCACAAATCCAGAAATGTTATTTCTTGGTGGCGGTAATCCCGCACAGATTCCAGAAATTGAACAAGAAATCCAACAAGCTCTTGAAACCTTGGTAAAAAAAACCGGCGGTGTCGGGCGTTTGTGTTCCAACTATCAATCGCCGCAAGGTGATCCCAGCTTTTTAAAAGCCTTAGCGGCATATCTTAATAAACATTGCGATCTATCGATTTCTGAAAAAAACATTGCCATTACCAATGGTAGTCAGGCAGCGTTTTTCGTATTGTTTAATATGTTTGCGGGTGAATTTGCTAACCAGCAAAAAAAGCATATTTTGTTACCACTTACACCAGAATACATTGGTTACAGTGGTGCCGGACTTAGCGAAGATTTTTTCCGCTCCTGTAAGCCGGTGATCGAACATCTACCCGGAAATTTATTTAAATATCAGTTAGATGAGCACGCCATCGAGCAGCATATTACGAGCTGTCTTGAAGACAGCACCAATACGGTGGGCACTCTGTGTGTTTCTCGTCCCAATAATCCAAGCAGCAATGTTATTGCTGATGAACAAATTGAATTTCTTACGAAATTGGCAAAACAGTATGACGTGCCATTAATTATTGATGGTGCTTACGGATTGCCTTTTCCGGGAATTTTATTTAACGACGCGAAAATCAGTTTTACCGACAACACAATACTAGTGTTGAGCCTGTCAAAATTAGGATTACCCGGTGCGCGAACCGGAATCGTTATTGCTAACCCCGAAGTGATTCAGGCGTTTGCCATTGCCAATACGTCTATTAATTTAGCGCCTTCAAGCTTGGGGCCTGCACTTGCTCAAACTTGGTTTGAAACCGATAAAATTCATCATCTTTGCCATCACATTATTCAGCCGTTTTATCGTTCTGCCTGTGACTCAGCTTTAGGTCTAGTAAAAAGTGCCTGCGCAGATTTCCCGGTGCACATACATATTCCAGAGGGAGCGTTTTTCCTTTGGTTGTGGTGCCAAGATTTACCCATTTCTAGCCAAGAATTGTATCAACGGCTAAAAGATCGCGGTGTCTTGGTCCTGTCGGGCCATCACTTTTTCTTAGGCGTTGAAGAAGATTGGCCGCACAAGCATCAATGTATTCGACTCAGCTACTGTCAGCCAGCGGCGGTTATTGAACAGGCCTGTGAAATTATTCGTCAAGAGCTTAAGAAAGCTTACGAAGGAAATTAAAGGAAACTCGGATTAATTTATGGATAAGTTAATCCGAGGTTTCGATAGCTTTTAAATTTATCGACTGTTTTAAGTGTACCGACTGTTTTAAATTTACCGATTGCTTTAAATTTACCAAAGTATGGTAGTTGCTTTTTGACACTGTTGTAAAAATTCAATAGAGGTTCTAAGCGATGTTACTCATAAAAAAGCTGCAACTCTTGTTTGTTTTTCTGTTTCTTTTTTTAGTCAGTCAGCCAAACTACGCCGGTCCTCCGCACGGTTTTACCACCACAAACCCAAGTGTGCGCGGTGCGTCTATGCCGTGTACGTCTTTTGCCGGCGAGTTGGTGCCTTTTGTTGCTAATTACGCCACGCCGGGTATTGGTAACCCGGGTATGGCCGCAAGAACCTACAACGGCCAACCTTATATTTACATTAATCCTAACGTGACCGATCCATTGCCAGACTTAATTGTGCAGTTTTGGTTTGCTCATGAGTGTGCGCATCATGCGTTGCCGCCACACCTAAATAGCGAAATTAACGCCGATTGTTTTGCGGTTCGAAATTTAAGAAACATTGGCTTGGTTAATAATGCTCAACAAGTTCAGTGGATGTTCGAATATTTAAGTGGCTTACCCGGCAGCATGATGGGGCATTTACCGGGGCCAGCGCGTGCACAAAACATTTATCAGTGTTTAAATACCTAAGAGGGTATGTAATCCACCCTCTCATGATTTAATCAGTGCATTCTAGAAGCATTTGGTTAATGTGTTTGACAGATAACAAGAAACTAACTCCAAGTGTTTAATTTTTTTAATTTCAACTCACTGTCAAATTTTGAAAGACTTTAAAACACCAATAAAAGCATCGTTTCGAGATTTTAATTAAACGTATAAGACAAGCTCTGATTAACCCAGAGTTTCCAGTGGTACAAGAATGTGTCGTCAATTCCAAGAGCGGTAAGTGATTGAAAATTTTAATAAATTGGATATCGCATCGTTGATTTCTGCCCTCTGATTAAAACATGGCGAGTTAATCAGAGGCTCTTAACGTTTTCAGTGAGCTTTTATTGATATAAAAATACAATAATGGGAGTGCGTGTGAAGAAGACTGAAAAAATCACCTTAGCGTTTGATGTTTACGGAACCTTGATTAATACACACGGTGTTTTGGTGTTGTTAGAATCTATGATTGGCGAGAAGGCAAATGTGTTCTCCAACTTGTGGCGTGAAAAGCAGTTGGAATACAGCTTTCGTAAAGGTTTAATGGATGCTTACGAACATTTTGGCTTATGTACAGCACAGGCATTAGACTATGCCGATGCATTTTTGCAAACGAATTTAAGTGCCTCACAAAAACAAACCTTGTTAAATCAGTACAAAATATTACCGGCTTTTGACGACGTTATTGCGGGCTTAGACAATATCGACAAAGAGCGTTTTAACCTTTATGCGTTTTCAAACGGTTTATACGATTCTGTAAATCAATTATTGGAACAAGCTAAAATCAGTCAGCATTTTGATGGTGTTGTAAGCGTTGATCCTTTAAAAACCTTTAAACCCAACCCAAAGGTTTACCAGTATTTTTTAGATCAATCAAATTCTCAAGCAAAACAAACATGGTTGATATCCAGTAATAATTTTGATGTTTTAGGTGCGCTTAATTACGGCCTGAATTCGGTTTGGGTTAAACGCTCTGCGCAACAAGTATTTGATTTTTGGTCGAAATCGCCAACGTTAACTCTTGATGATTTAACCGATCTTGGCAGCAATATTATTCAATATACAGAGCAAAGTTAGTGGTTGGTTGTGAATGTATAAACTCGTTGTTGCTGAGTTTAAAAACTACTTTAAATTCAAAAATTACTTTAACTTCAAAAACTACTTTGACGTTAAAAAACGAGATCGAATTTAAAAACTGGTTCGAAAGCTAGATGCTTGTAGGAATTTCTGATTTACGTATCTGGTATTTAATCAGAGAACAGAAACTGACGATCTCAATCGTATACTGCTCTTGAAGTAAGCAGCACATCCTTATGTCGATAGAAGTTCTAAGTTAGTCAGAGTTTCCTATAGTCAGTACGCTGTTGTTTAAGTGTTTTTGAATCGATTTAAGCAAAAAAACAAATTAAGCGAAAAACAAATAAAAACATGGAGGAAAAATGACCGAGACTTATCAAGGTAAGTGCCATTGTGGCGCCGTTCAGTTCACTGTTGAGCTAGATTCGCTCGATTCTTTTTATTGCAATTGCAGTTATTGCAAACGCAGATCGGCAACGTTAATTCGAGTGGATGAAGACAAGTTTACATTAACGTCAGGTGAGTCAAATTTAGGTGTTTACGGTTCGCGGGATTTTTCAAAACATCATTTTTGCAAAACCTGTGGTATTAATTGTTTTACCAAACTTACACGCGAAACCGGTAATGCCACGGTTGTAAATACGGGTTGTATTGACGAAATTGAATTTGATTCTTTATCACCATCGCTATTTGACGGTGCCAATAAGCTTTAGGAGTCTCTGATTAATTCCTCTATGATTTAATCAGAGGGTAGAAATCGACAATGCAATTTTCAATTTCTTCACAATTTCAATCGCTTACCGCTGTTGAAATTGGTGATGCATCTCTGCATCCCTGTATCACTGGAAACTCCAGATTAATAAGAGTTTCCTTTAAATGTATTTGGCTCGAAGGCGTTTAACTTACGGCGCTTTCTTGTTTTTAAAACTCCTCGCCTCTAAAAAACCTTGTCTCTAAAACAAATTGCTTCTAAAACACCTTGCTTTTGAGGGTGGTTGTTTTTTGTTCTTGCGGTGTTTTTCTTATTTTCTTGTTTTGTCGCTATTTTTCCAAGAATTTCCCTCCAACGAGCGTGTGCTCAATGTGCTAGTATTGATCTCCTTTGGGTATCAATGTGTGACCATTTGCTCGTTCGTGCCTGTGTTTGCATACAGTGCTGGTCTTTGCGGTCTCATTAATTGATAATTTCCGGTCAATGTACGGAGTTTGGCTAAGTAATATAGAATGAGCTATCAAGTTTTAGCGCGAAAGTGGCGACCTCGAAATTTCCATGAGATGGTAGGGCAGGAGCATGTGTTACGCGCGCTCATCAATGCTCTGGACCACAATCGTTTGCATCATGCCTATTTGTTTACCGGTACTCGTGGTGTGGGCAAAACCACCATTGCGCGTATTTTGGCCAAATGTCTTAATTGTGAGTCTGGTGTTAGTTCAAACCCTTGTGGTCAGTGTGGTGCCTGTCGTGAAATCGCCGAAGGTCGTTTCGTCGATTTGATAGAGGTCGATGCGGCGTCCAGAACCAAAGTCGAAGACACTCGCGAACTGCTCGATAACGTGCAGTACGCGCCAACTCGCGGTCGTTATAAGGTGTACTTAATCGACGAAGTGCACATGCTCTCCGGTCACAGTTTTAACGCCTTGTTAAAAACCCTAGAAGAACCGCCGCCGCACGTAAAATTCTTGTTGGCCACAACCGATCCGCAAAAACTTCCAGTAACTATTCTATCGCGCTGCTTGCAGTTCCATCTAAAGAACATGAGCCAAGAGCGAATAGTTGGCCATTTGTCTAATGTGCTTGAGCACGAATCCATTCGCTTTGAAGACAGCGCGCTATGGCAACTCGCCCGCGCCGCCGATGGTAGTATGCGTGATGCGTTGAGCCTCACCGATCAGGCCATCGCTTTTGGTAATGGCTCTGTGAGCGAAGCCGAAGTTAGCTCGATGTTGGGCACGATCGACCGAGCGTTCGTGTACGAAATATTGGTTGGTTTGGCCGAATTCGACAGTCATAAAGTGCTTAACGCTGTTGCGCAAATGGCTGAGCAATCGCCGGATTATCCGGGCGCTTTGGCAGAACTGATTTCGGTGTTGCACCGAATTGCGCTTGCGCAGGTTGCACCTCAAGCGTTGGATAACAGTTTGGGTGACCGCGAACAGATTGTGTCGCTGGCCAGCCAAATTACCAGTGAAGATGTTCAGCTGTTTTATCAAATGGCTTTGCACGGCAGACGTGATCTGCCGTTAAACCCAGATTTACGCAGTGGTCTTGAGATGACGCTGCTGCGCATGTTGGCGTTTAAGCCACAAGGTGTGATTGCTCCGCCCGAAAAAGCGATGCCTAAGCCCAGTGTTGAAATCAAACTGCCAGAAGCGCCTAAAGCGTCTCCAATAATCGCAGCCGATTCGAGTCGTTTACCTGAGTCAAATGTTCAAGACGAGGCAAAAAAAAACTCTGATCAACCACATTCCAATCAACCATTAGGCTCCGCTGAAACTCATACCAATACGCACCAGATTGCCCAATCAGAACCAGCAGTTGAGCCTGCGGCGGCCACAAATGAAGCCATTGCGGCGGAAGTCAGTAACCTAGATTCGCAAGCAAAAAACAACGAGCGATCTCTGGCGATTGCTCAACAAACGCCCGATATCGAGACATCTCAAGAAAACCTTGTTGATATCGGTGCCGATGGCGATGTCTTGGACAATAAGGGTTCTGGGCAGCCTTCCGTTATTTCTTCAGAAGCTGTCAAATCGCAAGTTGAGCGCCCATCTGGCCATATAAATGCCAGCGAGCCCATCTCTAGAGATGTTCGACCTGTTGCTCAAGCCGCAAATATGCCGTCAGAATACGACGATTACGCCGCGCAAATGTACGCCGATGAATACGACGCTCAAGGTTATTCGCCTGCTTCTAGTCCAGATGCTTCTTCTAGACAAAACGCAGAGCCGAAGCAAGACGTCTATCAACCACGCCATCAAGTCAATCAATACGACGATGAAGTTGATTCCGATGACGATGAGCCTGTTATGCAGGACGATCGCACGCAATCGTTGTTTGGTGATGATCCTGAGCCGGAACCCACTCCTCCTATTGGTGCCACATCGACTAAGGCGCTGATCGAACAGGTTGAGCCAACCAGTTCTTTACCACAATCTCGGCCTGCTGAGCGGGAAGGCCTTGAACAACCGGTAACTCAGGCTGTTCAAGAGAGCACCACCGAGCAAACCCGGTCTGAGCCTCGTTACGAGTTAAGTGATTTAAACGAACGTACTTGGTTGGATATTTATCCGCATTTGGGCGTGACGGGAATCTTGCAAAGTACGGTGTCTAACTGTGTGTTTACCGGGCGTGAGGGCGACAAGTTGCATTTTTTACTCGATTCCGTCAATGCGACCCTATATTTAGATAACCATCAGCAGCTTTTTAGCGAGCAACTGAGCCGATATTTTGATCATGCCGTAACCGTAGTTGTGGAGCAGGGCAGTGTAACCACAGAAACTCCGGCCGCACGAGCTACCCGTTTAAAACATGAACGTCACGCCCAAGCGGTACATTTGGTGCAAACCGACCCCTTTGTGCAGCGTTTGGTTACGGAGTTTGCGGTGGAGCTCGATCCCGATAAAATCGAACCTATGGTTTAAACTCCATTAACTACATAGATTCCGTTAAATTTAACAATAAGGTGAATATATGAAAGGTCTTGGCGACTTAATGAAGCAAGCTCAAGAAATGCAAGAAAACATGCAGAAAATGCAACAAGAGCTTGCTAATGCCGAGGTAACCGGAGAGTCTGGCGCAGGCATGGTTAAAATTGTCATGACTGGCCGCCATGATGTTCGATCCGTCAATATTGATCCCAGCTTAATGACTGAAGATCGTGAGATTTTAGAAGACCTTATCGCCGCCGCTATGAACGATGCCGTACGTAAGGTCGAGCGCGCCAATCAAGAAAAGCTGGGCAGTTTAGCGTCTGGGTTCCAAATGCCGCCTGGCTTTAAAATGCCGTTTTAATCGTAAAAGTGTAGGGAAGCCGCTTGTACAGTCCATTGATCGATCAACTTATTCAAGCGTTAAAAGCGCTGCCGGGTGTTGGGCCAAAGTCGGCCCAGCGCATGGCATTTTATTTGTTAGAACACAACCAAGAAGGTGCCGTTGGGCTTGCTCAGGCGCTTCAGGCTGCTGTTGAAGGTGTTGGCCGTTGTGATCATTGCCAAACATTAACCGAAGAAACGACCTGCGCCATTTGCCAAAGCACGAAGCGCGATCAATCGACTTTGTGTGTTGTTGAAAGCCCTTCGGATGTCTCTATTTTTGAACAAGCTGGCGTTTATTCTGGTGTTTACTTTGTATTGCATGGCCATTTATCGCCTATTGATGGTATTGGCCCTGCCGATTTGGGGCTCGATATTCTCGAAACTCGTCTTCAACAAGGCTTGGTGAAAGAGATTGTTTTGGCGACCAATTCAACCGTACAAGGCGAGGCAACCGCCCATTACATTTCTGAAATTGCTAAAGACACCGGCGTGGTTGTTACTCGCTTGGCTCAAGGTGTGCCACTGGGTGGCGAGCTTGAATACCTTGATGGCGGCACACTTGCTCACGCCATAAATAGCAGAACCCGCTTTCAGTAATCCGTTGATTATTGATATTCACTGTTTAACCAATTGATGTTGCAAAATCGTGATAGAAACCCCCGAATTTCATTGGATCGATAATCCCCAAGAGCTGGAAGTGCTTTGCCAAAAGTGGTCAGCATTACCCGCCGTCGCTCTTGATACGGAGTTCGTTCGTACCGACACCTTTTATCCCAAGCCGGGTTTATTGCAACTCAACGATGGTGAAGAGACTTATCTCATTGATCCGCTGGAGATTGGTAAACATCAAGCGTTATCGGATCTTTTAACCAACCCAAATGTTGTTAAGGTGATGCACTCTTGCTCAGAAGACCTCGAAGTCTTCCAAGGTTGTTGCCACGTGTTACCGCAACCGGTGTTCGATACTCAAATCGCTGCGGCGTTCGCTGGATACGGAATTGGTGTTGGTTACGCAAATTTACTGCGTGAAATGTTCAATGTCGATTTACCCAAAGACGCGACGCGATCAGACTGGTTACAGCGCCCCTTAGCCGAAGTACAAAAACATTATGCGGCACTCGATGTTGAGCATTTGTTACAAATTTACACAACGCTTTGCGAGAAATTAACAAGCCAAAATAAATTGGCTTGGGTTTTAGACGATTGTCAGTCTGTTTTGAACAACACCACCTCGCCACAAGCGGTGAACGTTGATTACTACCAAAAAATAAAACTGGCTTGGCAATTAAATCCGCGTAGTCTAGCGGTGCTTAAAGAATTATGCATTTGGCGTGAACGTCAGGCTCGTAAGCGCAATATTCCTCGCAACCGTGTTCTTAAAGACCAAACTCTATTCAGTTTAGCTCGTACTCGTCCGCCGCATTTTGCCAAGTTAACCACCATTGATGGCATGACTGCACGGGTGATCAAAAAAGATGGGCCGACTCTTTTAGAACTTGTAAAAAAAGCTCAAGAAAACGAAGCTGAATTCCCGCAACGTTTACCTAAACCGCTACCACCTATTGCAGGTGCAATTACCAAAGCACTGCGGGATTTTGTGGTTCAAAAAGCCGAAGAGTTATTGTTACCGCCAGAGGTATTAATCAAAAAAACCGATCTACAGCATTTGGCGCGAGAGATTCTATCTAATCAGCCGTTAACTTTAAGCGATAGATTACAAACTGGCTGGCGCTTTGAGGTCATCGGCCAAGGCTTGCTGGATTACGCCTGTACACTGAATATCGATAATGTAGCGGAACAGGGTGGATAACCAATAACAAGCGTATTGTTCATCTACTTAAATTTTTTGTCGTAAAGACAGATGCAATACATAAAACGAAGACAACACCGTGAAACAAATTTGCGATATCTATAAAAGCTCCAAAATTGATGACATGTATTTATACGTGTTAAAAACCGATGGCATAAGCCGAGTACCAAAGGCTTTAATGGAGCGTTTTGGTAAACCAAAACACTCGTTTACTTTGGTGCTCACTCCAGAGCGTAATCTTGCCAATGCCGATATTACTCGTGTGTTAGCGTCTATTAAAGAACACGGTTATTACCTGCAAATGCCGCCAGAAAAAGAAGATTACATGCAAGAAATTAATAAATCGAACGATAAACTCAGCAAAATTTAATGGGCAGCGGTGATAATAACAATGTCTGAAAATCGATTTTGGGAAACCAAATCTTTGTCAGAAATGACCAGCGAAGAATGGGAATCACTGTGTGACGGTTGTGCAAAATGCTGTTTGCACAAACTCATTGATGACGAAACCGATGAGCTGTTTTTTACCGATCTTGCTTGTAAATTACTCGATGTCGATACTTGTCGCTGTACCAATTATTTAAATCGTTTAGAACAGATTCCTGATTGCAGAACCTTTACCGCTGAAAATATCCAAGACATGTACTGGTTGCCGATCAGCTGTGCTTATCGAACCTTGGCGGAAGGACGTAAGCTGGAAAAATGGCACCCGTTGATTACCGGTGATGAAACTTCGGTGCATCGATTCAAGCGATCCGTTAAAGGTCGCTGTATTTCTGAGAACGAAGTTCCACTTGAACAGTGGCAAGATCGAATCGTGCGATGGGTTTAATCGTTAATTATCAACCTAGAAAATACTAAGCGAAATTTATTATGTCTGATACCGACTATACAAATGCTTGGCTGGTTTATATTGTTGCATCTTTAGTTGTCACTTTAGGCGCATGGGGATTAACACGCCGAGTGCGTCCTATCGTACAATATCCACTGCTGTTATTAATAACAGCATTTATGTTGACGCCGTTTAATATCGAAACCGGCTCAAAATTTATGGGGCCTGCGTGGTTAATTACTTTTTACGAAGGTGTATTTGTTCCTGAAGTAGGCTTTGCCCGCGCCGGTAGTATGTTTGCAACCGTATTAGTGATTAGCTTATTGATTTATCCTGTTTTGTATGGAATATATTTTTCGTTTGCCAAACTATTCGGTGGCAGGAATCCAACAAATACCAAAAGCGAAGCTTAGTTCGCCATTATTGATGAGTTCTTCCGGAAAAATAACTCTAAGAACTGCTGGTTAGCTCTTCTATAGTTAACCTATAGGAACCTCTGATTAAATCAATCATTTATTGTTCTTAAAATTAGCAACACATCTGTGTGTCGCTGGAGGCTCTCGGTTAATCAGGGCTTCCTTTATTAAGTACAAAAAATAAACCCCGATAAAATCGGGGTTTGGTTTAAATTCATTCTTTCACTGATCCATCAGTGCCTGACAAGAATGCATGCCAATAAACCTAAAATCTACTTAAAAACTACATCGCTAGAATAGCTTCTTAAATTTAACTGAAACTGAACGGCCAGTCTTACCTAGTGATGATAGATAACATGATTGTCTAAATTGGGCTGTTCATCACGAATTTTTGCGATGGTAGTTTTAGCAAAACGAGTCATCGCTGAGGTTTCTACATCCCACATTTCTGCTTCGCTGACACTAATTTTTAGTAAATACAAACCCGGCGCATCCGGGCCATCGGGTGCCCAAGTTCGGTAATCTTCGTCCCAGTACTTATGCAGTAATTTCCTATCCGAAATCAATTGTGCGTAGCCTGTAACAGAAATATAAATGCCTTTTTCCGGCGACGAATAAATAACATTGACAAAATTATTTTCAGAAATATCCAGTACGCGCTGTGAGTCGTTGTAGGCGTAAAACCATAAAGCACCATACTCATCTACGCTTACGGTGTGCATTGGTGAAGCGTGCGATCGGGTAGAATGAGTTATGGTAGAGATCATCGCGGTTTTAATTTTTTCGATATTGGTTTTTAAAGACATTAAGTTTTCATCGTCGTGTAAGCTTAACTCTGTCATGGTAAATTCCTCTGCTGATTCCTATTTGCGCATTCCTTTGGAGTAAATGTCTCTAATATTGTTGTTCTATTAATAATAAAACAATAAATGAATGCGATTTTCATATTCATAAGTGATAAAGCTTAAATCGTGCCAGAGAAAAAATACTCTATAAATAATAAAGGTGAAACGTATCGTCGGTTGATTTTTTTGCGTATTTTTAAGCGCTCCTTTAATGGAAAGGCTATGTTTGCGGGTGTTTTCTCTCGTTAGTAATACAGAAAGCTCTAGATTAATTGGGGATTTCTATTTTTATAAAATTTTTCAAAATTATAAAAATACTACAAAGTTGATTCTGTGTGCTTTGATCTTGAATTGACTGCAAAATATCTTGAAAAATCTGCAAAATTATTTTTGTGCAATAGATGTTGATTGTGTTTTGTGCATTGCTAAATTTTGAATTGTAATTTTTGGCTATGTGATAACTCTTTGATTTTTAGCGCATTTAAGGTGATTTAAACGGTATTTGAGGGTTTTGGAAATTATTTTTTAAAAATTGGCAAGCCCTATGCTTCATACAGAGTAATACGCTAACAGGTTTCAATAAATTTTTAACCAATAACTTTTTAGTATTTTCGAGCGATATCTAAAAAGTGCGTATTTATCTTGCGCTCGACCTAGTTGTAAAAGACCTAGTTGTAAAAATTTAGCTTTAGCAATATTGGTAATTATTTTTCGGTACGATATTCAGAGATAAAGTTCGCTGAACTCAATAGTTACCAACGTTATTAACTAATTAATAACCTATAAGCCGCTCTTATATGTGAGTGAATTTTTCTTACATCTAAATTCATAGATGATTCAAAAAATTCAACGGAGAACGCCATGAGTACTCAAGAAAATTCAGTAGATTCAAGTGCAAAACTTAATTCAGTATCTAAAGACACGGCTGCGGCTGCTCACACTATGACTGAAAAACTTGCGAGCGCAGCCCATGACGCCATCGATAGCACCGGCCCAAAGCTCGATAAACTTGAGCAAAAGGTCAGAGAAACTGCTTCTTCTGCGGGTAAAACTTTGCACGATAAAAAAGAAGCGAGTAACAAGGCTATCCACGAGGGTATAGATTCAGCGCGCGGTTTTGCACAACGTAATCCATTCCTAACGCTGGGCGCTGCATTTACAGCAGGTGTTTTGGTTGCGTCGCTAATTGGGAAGAAAAAATAATCGGGGTTCACAATGAACCAGAATCATACCAACACAGATTCTGAATCTTCCGAAAATGGAGAACCGGGCGATAATCGCCCGGCTCAGAATTCTTCTGATACATTAACAATTCATCAGCTCATTGGTGAAGGCTTAGCTGGTATCGGTAAACTTACTGATGATTCAAAGCAACTGATCAAAGCTGAATGGTCTTTAACACAAACATCGTTAGTGCTCACTCTTTTATGCGTATTGTGTTTTAGCGGTATGGTATTAATGTGTTGGTTATTTGTATGTCTTACCGTGGGTTTTTACGCGTTTAAATTAGGCCTTGCACCCATCTACATTATGCTCTCTATGAGCGCCATTCAAATATTATTGTGTGTTACCTTGTGGAAAGCCGGTAAGTATTTTGCTAAACATGTCGGCTTTAGCCAATCCATTAAATTGATGAGTGTATTATTTTCTAAATAGCGAATCTTTTTATTATGAGCAGAGGCTGTCTCGGGAGGTATGAATGTTTAGTTTTTGGAAAAAAAAGAACGCAGTTTTAGAATCACAGTACCGAGTTACTCAAGACTTAATTCAAGTTATAGATGTCGCAAAAAAATCCAAAAATATGGCTCGTCATTACGCAACTGACCCTAAAGGTCTCGGGGCGTTTTTTGCGGGTGGAGTTGCTGCAAAGTTACTCGATAGGCTTTATACCAAAGCTTCTTTTTCTGATCGCAAATCAAGAGTGCGAATAATCCGTACGGCGCAAATGGTTAATCAATTTTTTTCCTAGAAATCTATTTGTCCTAGAAGCCAATTTTAGGGTGAAACACTCGTAAATTCCTGGGTATTTGCCGCATGTGTACATGATATAGGCAAATTTCTAATATTAGTTAAAAATTAATTAAATCTAATATCGAACTTTAGGTGTGGTCGGTATTTTAGGTGCTATTCTTAGTTAAGTTTAGCGTTAGTTTTTGTTAGCTTTTACTTATATTAGACGTCTGCTTTGGGTTTATGAATGTTAAATAAATTGCCTTTATTTGATTCGCATTTTCATATTATTGATAAACGATTTCCCATTTCTGAGAATAATGGCTTTATTCCAGACGCCTTTACCGCGCAACAGTATCTGGATCGCATGAGTGAATACCAATTACTCGGCGGAGCAATTATCTCAGGGTCTTTTCAAGAATACGATTACTCTTACTTAACGGATGCGCTAGGTATTTTAGGCGCAAACTTTGTAGGCATCGTAAATGTTAAAAGTGATATCTCTGAAGATGAAATTTTAACATTAAATAAAATGGGTGTACGCGGTATTCGTATTAATTTAAGGCGTTATGGACAAGCAGCTCTTACCGATCTTGTTAATTTGGCCGCTAAAATTTATGAAGTCGCTCAATGGCATGTTGAGATTTATGCAGATTCACGCGATTTATGCGATTTAATGGGCGTTATTTCAACGTTACCATCCGTTAGTTTGGACCATTTGGGTTTAAGCGAAGAAGGGTTTAAATACGTTGTTAAACTGATCGAAATGGGTGCTTACATTAAAGCGACAGGTTTTGGGCGATTAGATTTCAGCGCGAAAGCAGCGATCATTAATTTGTACTCACTCAATCCAAAACGATTAATCTTTGGTACAGACTTACCCAGCACGCGCGTGCATATTCCTTACAGTGACGACGATTTTAACCTGGTTGTTGAGACTCTCGGTGAAACAGGTGCCCGAGACGTACTTTCACTCAATGCCTTAAGGCTTTATCGCATGGAGCATTTAGCCCTGTAAATAAAATGATGCTGTATTTCCAGGCATGATCTTGTATTCACAGGAACACTAAGACATAAATTTTATTGCTTAATGAGCCGTAAAGGTGTCGTCACTAGCACCTGCGTCAGGTAACGGCTAATGTTGCTACGTAAACATTTGACCTTAATACAATAAAGCCGCCGTTTGGGTTGGCGTTTTTAAACGGTCGATCACTGGTTTTTAGTGTTATTTGTCAGTTAGGCGCTTTCAGTAATACTGTCTTTGTGTAGGTGTTTCTTTAAATCGACAGCTAAGGCGCTATCCATGGTTTTTACGTGGGTATCAAACCATTGCAATAAGCTGTCAGTCATCCACGCTCGTGCCATTTGTGTACGACCCACTTGCACCTTGTCATTAAAGCGCGACATATCGCCCAATATTCTTTGATGGTCAGAAATGTGTTCTAGCATCGAGCCGTGACCAATTTTTTTCATATTTTCTTCTTCACCCGAAAAATGAGCTTGGGTGTGAGCGAGTAAATTTTTAAAAATATCCGCGAACTCAAGTCCTTTGGCTTTTGTCGCTTGTTCTACAAGATGCAGGAATTCTTGATGAATTGTATCAACCTCAACTAAATCTAATTTCAGTTGTGGGTCGAAATTTGAGACTAGGTCATTGATATTGGTCATTTTGACTCGCTTGGTAACAGAAATGGCTTAAATTGTTTAATGTACTGGTTTTTGATTTTGCCAAGGCTGTGCCAAGCTCAAAAAAAACCGAGCCATAAGACTCGGTTTTTTTAATCGTCCGATTAGAAACGTTGATTACATTTCTAAAGCAGATTCTTGTGACCACAACTCAGATAAACGAGTTTGATCTTTAAGTTTTAAGCTTTTTACTTCAAACGGTGCAACAAGACCGGTGGCGCTAAGCTCTACTTCAGGCACTTCTAGGGTAATAGTACCGTTAGCATCTAACCATTGAGCGGTAGCAGTTAACACACCCGGAACCATACGGCCGCGAGCATCGGTACCGTAAACAACCGCAGATACTTCGTAACGGCCAGGTAGTACGCTTTCTACGGCAAAGCTCATGGTCATAGCTGCGGCTGAGTGCTCAACTTCAACGTCACCGGTTAGGCGAGCAGTTTTTGGCGCAACAGCAAAGGCAACTTTATCGGTACGAAGACTCTTAACACCACCTTCGTTAGATGCGGTAACCAAGTGTACTTCGAAAAGGCCGGGTGCGCTGGCCAGCATATTGGCTGTGTCAATTACCGCTACTGCTGAACCACGACGTTGACGAACTTGTACGGCTTGTGGTTCGGTTGAGCCAGGAGCCATAACAAATGCTTCTACAGAGCTAAGCGCCATTGCTGAACCATCTTTGGTCATCGCTGCGTTAACTAGGATGTTTTCACCTTGCACTACGCGAGTTTTGTCTAAAGTCGTTTTTAACACTTCGTTGCTTTTCGGCTCGAATACCAAAACGTTAAAACGGTCAGCGGCTGCTAAAGATTGCTCGCTGCGCATTAACATACCGTTTTTACCGGGCTCTGCTTTCATCTTCATGGCAAAGCTGCCTTTTGGCGACTCAAGGCCTGCGGCGGTAAGTTCGTTCGCATCAAATGTTTTTGCAAAGGCTTCGTCGGAACTTAACCATTGACCATTTGCATTGACTTGCAACATTTTTTCGTCAATGGCGGTTGAGCCAGACATTGGAATGACACGAACCAATGCCGATGGGGAAGAAATCGGTAGATTAATACCTTTTGATAATTCTTCACCGGTTGCTAGCATTTTGAAGTTGCGGCTTTCGGAGGTAAAGGTTTGACCAACGTTAGCTTGAATGCTTTCGCTGCCTGCTAATACTTGGGTAAAGGTGACGCGCTCGCGAGCGGTACCGATGGTTGGTAATGCAACGCCATTGAAAGAAGTTTCTAGGCTTTTGCTGACCATATCACTTTTTGCGGCTTGTTTTAGGGTCATTTTTTCTGCGTTTGCAGAGAAGCTAACACCGGCTGCTACCGCCAATGACAAAGCGACGTGCAATGCTTTTTTGCTAAATAATTGAGTCATATTGGTAGCTCCTTAAATGTCGTTTCTCAAAATTACGTCTAGGCCAAAACATGGACGACGGCTTTGGTTATGGTTAAGAGGTTCTTGACCATTAGTAAGCTGAGTGTCGTAGAACCAAACGGTGCCTGCTGCTGCTTGGCTGGTGCAGTTTAAGAAACCATCGGAACAGCTGTTTAGGAATTCTTGTGTAGCTTCAAGTGCAACAGTTGAAGAGTAGCCACCACAGTAGCTGTCTGAGTCGAACGGTGAGCTGTCTACGTCTGAACCAACAACATCATAGAATTGACGTGGTAATGATGGGCGACCTGCAGTACCTAGCAGCCAAGTTGAATTGTAGTAAGACATCCAAGCAACTTGTTGTTGGCGAACAGCATCGTTAGCAAAGCCTAGAATCCAGCCCAAAACTTGCTCAAACGAGTTACCAGAAATCACTTGGTCGGCCAACGGAGTACCGGCACTAGAAGGCGCTACTGCGTTAACCCAGCGAGTGCGATTGATAATGTTTGGGTAGCGAGAGTCGAAGGTTGGGTTTGATAAAATCCAGCGCATTACGTTACCACCGTTAGAGTGAGTAATGACTACAAGATCGGTAATGCCGCGTGAATTTACGAAGTTGGTAAGTTGCTGAGCCAAACAACCCGCTGCGCCATCGGCCCACATAAATTGTTCGAAGTCGCAGTTAATTACAACATAGTTAGCTTGGTTAGGTAGGCCGCGACGCACGGAGTTTACAAAATCGGCGGTCCAATAATCGTTGAAAGCATCGGTTTGTTTGCCGGTGCCGTGAACCAAAGCAACTCCCGTGTTAGCGTTTGCAAGAGCACAAAAAGCGCTCAAGATTAAACCCCAGAAGATATTTTTCATTTTTCACCTATTATCTAAGTTAAATGTATTGCGGTAGAAATGCATGATTTTTGTGTGACTGAATACCAGCCTAAAATTCTCTCAACTGAAAATTAGAGAAAGCCTAAATGTTTGTCCTTATAGTTATGTGTGGTTTCCGATACCTAAACTGTGTTTTAAAAATTTAGTTAAATATTTGATGATTTAAATTGACGATATAGGTCAATTTGATTTTCTTCTGATCGAAAATGTTATTTATAAATTGAGAGTTGATTTTGAAGAAATGTTGGCTTTTTTACGAATAAATTAAGTTAAAGGCTTATTTTATAAAATACTTGTCTGTTGAGTGTTGTTTCTGAGTTTTTAACTATCAAAAAATAATTAAGGATCATAAGTTAATTTCAAATTTTAATTTCACAAGACGTAAAAGTAATACTGGGTCGGCAAGTTTTGGCGATAAAACTGCAAGAAATAACAGTCTGAAATTCATGGTTCAGCGCTTTTTATTGGGTGTTGTATTGTGCCGCAAAAATTGATCATTTAACGATAGCGTGTATTGATTGTATTTATCGATTGTCAACACTTGTTAGTGTTTTGCATTTAATTTTACAAATTCATTTTGTGTGTTTATTGGTAAATCCATAGCTGTGTAAAAAGCCTTTATTTTAAAGTGATTTGACTGTTTTCGGTGTTTTTGGTCAGGTTTGTTTCAATTGACGATTTTTAAATTAAACACTCTTGAAATACGATTCAAATCTTCTGTGGTCGAGCATGCTAAAGCGCTATTGTTAAGAAATAAATACAAAAATTTTAAAATATTGAATTCGATCAATGTTTAACTTTTTTAAATGTAAAGTTCATCGGGAATGATTTTTTTTGTCATATTGACTTGATTTGTATAATTTTGATAAGCGGGTCGCAATTGGCTAAATGCAACGTTGTATCTATTGTCGTTTAAGGTTTTTTTTATCAAGAAAATTCTGTGATTATTTTTAGCTTGTATCGCTATATTAGTTTGGGTTGTATATTTTTATTGATTATTTGCTTTGTGGGCTGAATATTTATGTTAGTAATTCTATAAAAATATTTAATTCAGTTTTCAGTTTTCAGTTTTCAGTTTTCAGTTTTCAGTTTTCAGTTTTCAGTTTTCAGT
>CALMJT010000054.1 GCA_937864365.1 uncultured Alteromonadales bacterium
ACTCATTGCCGAAGCCAATGCCAGTGATACATCTTTAGATGCCATGGCCGGGGGCGGTGGCGCTTTAGGTCGCGGTGGTATGCAAACCAAGGTTCGTGCTGCACGTCTTGCGGCGCGCTCCGGTACTCATACTGTTATTGTTGGCGGTAGAATCGAATCGGTAATTTCGCGAATCGCCGATGGAGAAACCCTAGGCACATTGATGGTGGCCGATCGCCAGCCCGATCAAGCGCGTAAACAATGGCTTGCGGGTCACCTTCAAACTCGTGGCACATTAGTGTTAGATGAAGGCGCAGTAAAAGTGCTTAAGCAACAGGGCCGTAGCCTATTAGCCGTAGGTGTGAAAGACGTTATTGGCCAATTTACTCGCGGTGACATGGTTCGTTGTATCGATGTTGAAGGCATCGAAGTTGCCCGTGGACTGGTCAATTACAGCGCGCGGGAAGTGGAAAAAATTAAAGGTCAACCCACCGAATCTATTGAAGAATTACTCGGCTATAAAGACGAAGACGAGCTTATTCATCGCGATAATCTGGTGGTACACAAACATCATTTTTAATCGCAAACAATTAGTTTACGTTAAACTGCTGAAGAGAATATCCGAGTGAGTATATTTAAAGATCACATTAGCGCTATGGAAGCCTACAAACCGCCTCTAGAAGGTCGTGACGGCCAGCGTTTTATATTGTTAGATTTTAATGAGCGAACAATTCCAGTTAGCCCGGCAATCAAACAAGCATTGGTCGACTTTATTCACAGTGATCGTATTCAGCAGTACCCCAATTACGGCAACATCACCGGGCAGTTGGCAGAGTACTGCGGAGTCACCTCCGATCAAGTAGCCATTACCAACGGTTCCGACCACGGAATTGAACTTGCTATTCGCGGTGTATGCCGTGAGGGTGATCAGGCTATTATTCCTGGGCCAACCTTCGCTATTTACAGCCAAGTTGCTAAGGTCGAAGGCTTAAGTATTGTCTCACCGGAATACACCCAACAAGGCGGTTATCCCATAGATGAAGTAATCGCTGCGATCACCGATAAAACTCGCTTAATAGTTGCTGCAAACCCAAATAATCCTTGTGGTACACCCATTAGTTTGAGTGATATTGAGCGACTTGCAGTGGCTGCGCCTAACGCCGTTATCTTAGTGGACGAGTGTTATTATGAATACACGCGATTAACCGCTAAGTCGTTAATCGAGAATTACAAAAACATTGTCATTACTCGCACCTTCTCAAAAACTTGGGGAATGCCCTCTCTGCGTTTTGGTTATGTGATTACCTGTAAAGAAAATATCAATGCAATATTGGTGATGCGCGGGCCTTACGATATTAATCAGCTGGCCGTGGTGGCCGCGAGCGCCGCCTTAAATGATCCAGAATATACCGAGCAATATATTCAAGAAGTTATGGGGCAAAGTAAGCCATTACTTGAAAGTTTTCTTGCAGAAAAAGGCATTAATTTTTGGAAATCTGTCGCAAACTATATTTTGGTGTACTTCGATAACCCAGAAAACATTAAGCGTGCGTTAGAAACGGCTGGAATTTTAGTAAGACCAAGAGTAGATAACCAAGGCAAAACTGCACTTAGAATTACCTTTGGCACGCTTGAGCAAACACAAAAGCTCATCAGTGTTCTTAACGATCTTATTTAAATTTAACGCTTAATTAATTCACCGTGCGATAAAAAACGAGCTTATGTATATTTTTTCAGTAACCGCAAAAACCCGAACCGATATCGAAGGATTCAGTAAAGACAGCCCTGCGCCATTTATTGTATACATAGATTTTAAAGATTTATTTGGCGCAGAACAGCTGGCGAAACTCTTTGTTATGAAAGCCGGTTTTTACGATGTTATTATCGAAAAAAGAAAACAACTACCACAAGGCAAAGTATTGCAGCTCAAACGAAAAGATAAACAAATTCAAGAAGCGCTGGAAACCGGCTACGCGGTTCAGTTGTTTGATGAGCACTAACGCTCTATGAAGGCAGGTTTTAAACTCTAAGAGAACCTCTAATTGAATTACAGAAAATTTAATTAGAGGTTAGAGAAAGAAATTCTCAATCTTTCCAAAGTTTTAATAGTTCTTCGAACATAGTGGCACGTCCTTGGAAGTCCTTATAAATAAGGGTATTTTCTGTATTTACTTTTTATCAAACGCCGTAAGTTGGTCTAAATGCTCTTTTATTAACGTTGATAAATTTTCAACAGCTTTTAGAGACATTTCATTGATAAGCTGCTCTTGTTCCGCGTAATCTTTCATGGTGTATTCTTTTCCTGCTTGGGCAGAAAAGATTTTCTTTATAATAGGTTTCTCTCCAGCGCTTGCCATTTCAACTAAAGCGGAAACACCAAACGTTAAAAATACGTCATCATTTATTTTGTTGGTTCTATTTAAACCATAAGACGTGATGGTTGTATTTAATTTAATACGTGACTCCTCAACAATTAACGGAGCGAAGAACTCATTGCTTGTAACAGCATCAGCCAGCTTATCATTAAGGGCATTACTGAGATCTTCGGGAGTATTCTTGTCAACCGCGTCAAAGTATTCTGAATATTTTTCGGTAAAGTTTTTACGTTGGTCAGTTTTTACCGAAGATTAAATAGCACCTCCAATAGGCGCAGAAATTAACCCACCGCCGGTACCTGCTGGAACCGCAGAGTTATAACCTGGCTCGGTGGTTGGGTTTGGTGCTTTTACGGCATTATCTGCTTGGGTCACTGCCTCTATAGATAATTTAGATTCTTCCAATGCAGATACTTGTACTGGTGTAAGAGTAGTTGTTGAGGTACAGCCCGTAAGTGCTAAAACAAGAATAGCAATTGAAAACAACGTTTTTTGCATAAAAAATACCCAAGGTGATGATTGTGCTGATGTGTTAAATAAATTTTTTTTGGAGTAAACCAATTCGATTTATTGCTCAATTCTTATGGTAATTTAGCATAAACACCGACGTTTAAAGAAGATAAAGAGTGTATTAGTTAAGAAAAAATTGCCACACTTTAGTTTATGGTGGCGTTAAGATTATCCACAATTGTCTTTTTGAAGTGTGGTATTTTCAGATATATCTTGAGATTTGATGGGTTAATAATTCGTATTAATTTTTAGAGAAAATAAATATCCGCTATGTTACTCGCCACTTTTTTAATGTAAGTCAATTCTAGAAAAACTTGACTTTTTCTTTCATTTGCAGGATTAAAAATGGTCGTCTATTCGATAATTTTCAAGTCATAAACTTGTTAAATTTTTGAAACACAACAATCACTATTCTGTCACCAAAGCTCGTTAAAACGTTGCCTCCTATTCAATGATCACAATTTTTTGTGATGTTATAAGAGTCAATGTTATGAAGAAGTTCGTCGCTGTTTTTGGGTTGATGTTGGGTTTGTCTGCAACGGTTCAAGCAGATAGAGCAACGGATGTTATTAACGCAATTCAGCAATGGAATGCACCACTTTCTTCGGTTGATCGGCAGGGAAAATACTGCCGCATGGCGGAATCTGCTTTCACTTTTTATCGAGGTTCTAATCATTTATTTTGGCAAGATTTTTCGAATGATCCGCGTTTAAATCAGTTTTCCAGTTCTCGAACGGTTGCTTGGTTGCAAGGTGATCTGCACGCAAATAATTACGGTGCCTTTGATGATGACAAAGGTACGGTGGTTTATGAGTTAAATGATTTTGATGAGTCGGTTCTTGCGAATTATCAATACGATATTTGGCGAATGGCGGCCAGTATTTTATTAATTGCGCGCGAAAATGGTGGTTTCAGTAATGGTGATCAAGAAATATTTGTTGATGCCTTTACCGAAAATTATCTAGACACCATTGCCGATGTTCGTGGAAATTCCTCAGAAACCAGTATTACGCTTAATGCCTCAAATACCTACGGTTTACTCGATGATTTTTTGCGAGATGTGGAGCAATCACAAAGCCGAGTTAAAATGCTGGATCAATGGACAAACCTGTCGAGTTCGTCGCGAATTTTTGATTTAACGGATGAACGTTTATCGTCTGTTTCCAGCACTACTCGCAATGCCATTATTAATCAGATGAGTCATTACGGAAATACACTTAGTGGCGCGCTTAGCTACAATACCAGTTATTTTCGAGTAAAAGATATTGCCCAACGTAAACTTGCAGGAATTGGTTCCTTCGGAACACCGAGATTTTATGTGTTAATTGAAGGCCCCACTAATAGCGCCAGTGACGATAGAATTTTAGACGTAAAATTACAACAGTCGCCAACTCCGTATCGCTTTTTAGGAACGAGCTTTCAGTCTCAATACAATTCACAATTTATTAATCACGCGTCACGTCATGCGATTGCATTTAATGCCTTAACACGCCGCACCGATGACCATGTGGGTTGGATGAGTTTTAATGGTGGAACCTATTCGGTGCGAGAGCGTACCGCTTTTCGAGAAACCTTTGATACTTCTGATTTAACCTCTCAAACTCGCATGATTAATTTAGCTGAGCAGTGGGGAGCTGCGCTTGCTTATGCTCACGCTCGATCAGATCGCGACGGCAATGCAAACTTTATTAATTATTCGTTCGATACCGAGGTAGATAATCTCACCGATGGTTCACATTCAGAATTTCGGGCCTTGGTGCGCAGCATTGCCTTTAATTACGCAGAATTGGTTGCATCTGATTACGCGACCTTTCTGTCGGTATTTCCGAGTAATTGTAATTAATATCGGTATCTAAAAGGTCTTTAATGAGAATTTAGTGGCATAAGGAGTTGTCGCCAATTTCAAGCACGGTAAAAGATTGAAATTGTGAAGAAATTGGAAATCGCACTTTCAATTTCTGACCTCTGATTGAATCATGGATGAGTTAATCAGAGGTTCCTATAAGTAACATGTTTAACTTAGAACTGATTTACCATGTTCTCCAGTGACAATTATGTTTGCATTAACTCAGCAAATATTGCACTGGTCGCAGTTTGTAAATCTTTGGGTGATAATTCTAAATCCATGCCTCGTTTTCCCGCGCTCACATAAATGCAATCAAAGCTTTCTGCACTTTGGTCAATAACCGTTTTTAAACGCTTCTTTTGGCCTAAAGGACTTACGCCACCTAAAACGTAACCGGTCGTCCGCTCAACCAATACAGGATCGGCCATGGCGGCTTTTTTCGCTTTGGCGGCTTTGGCAATTAATTTCATGCTGAGTTTTGCTTCGACGGGGATAATACCAACAGCGAGTTCTTTATTATCAAGCTGAACAACGAGGGTTTTAAACACTTGCGCGGGATTTAATCCTAATTTTTCGGCAGCTTCTAAACCATAAGACTGTGCACCAGGCTCGTGCTGATATTCGTGAATAGTGTGGGCTAATTTAAGCTTTTGTAAGAGTTTTATGGCCGGTGTCATAGGGTTTTGTGCATCTGTATATAAAATGGCTTTGATAAAATACGGATGAATAATTTATCAAAGCCAAACTTATTTTAAAGGAAACTCTGATTAACTCATCCATGATTTAATCAGAGTTTCCTAAATGTTGTCCAAATTTAAGCATCTTTTGGCAAGCTAACGGTGGATTTTAAGTCATCGGTAACTGGTAACTGTTTTGATACCTCGGATTCTGGTTCTACCAGACTTACAATCAACCAACCACTGCTAGGCTGAAAATTTCGCTGCGTTGTATAGAGATGCATTTTGCCGTGGCTATCAAACGCACACAAGGGAAAGGAACGGCCTTTATACAAAGACTCGTAACTGTTTAAATCAAAATTATCACCTAATCGCGTTGTTTTAATAACGGCTCCGCGCGCGGTCATACTGGCTAAGCGTCCGTAGGTTGCGCTTTTTTCGAATAAACATAAACGCTCGGCGTAGGCCTGTGCAATCTTGTGGCTAGCGCGTTGATCTTGTTCTGCATGCGATAAGCCAATCACATGTCCTTTTCCGAGTAGATATTCAAAATGGTAGGTAACTACAGGGTTAAGTTGTCTGTAGGGCGACATCACTAGCACTCGGCCTATGGTGCTAAAATCGAGAACATTTTCTGCGTGTGCAGAGCTTGGGTTGCCAAAGTACGCATTGAGATTATCCATTCGCGCTTTGCTCACCGAGTCCCAGTTGGTATCGGCCAAGGTGACGCTGATTCCGTGCTCTTTTAAAGCCTTGGCGAAGCGACGGTTAAATTCATTGGCGCCAAAGATAAGAATCCCAGTCGCCGATGGCGAACGCAATTTTAATAGCTTGGCCACTTTTACAGAGCTTAGGCTTTGTAACACAACCGTTACGATAATCACCAAAAAAACCATAGGCACTAATGCACTTGCTTCATCAAAGCCGTTGCTTTCGAGTTTAATGGCAAACAACGATGAAACTGCCGCTGCGACAATACCGCGTGGCGCTATCCAGCTTAATAACGCTTTGTCTTTCAAGGTTAATTCGCTGCCCAGAGACGAGACAAACACTGCAATGGGTCGGGCGATAAACATAATGGCCAGCAATACCAAAATCGAACCCAATCCTAAATTGGTGATGGCGTCAATGTTCAGTCTGGCGGCGAGCAATATAAACAAGCCCGAGATCAGTAAAACGCTGAGGGTTTCTTTAAATTCGATGATGGGATCGAGGTCGATATTTTTCATATTAGCCATGACCATACCCATAATGGTCACGGTTAATAAGCCGGATTCGTGAGCGATGTGATTCGAAAAGGCAAATGCGCCGAGCATAAGAGTAAGCACGGCGGTGTTTTCCAAATAGTGGGGAATTAAACGTTTTTTTAATAACCAGCCAAGAGAAAAGCCGATTAAAAGCCCAAATCCAAGCCCTACGGCCAGCGTTAACCCAAACACCGCTAAGGTGTGTGTCCAAGCGTCTTGTACCGAAATAATAAACTCGTACACGAGCACTGCTAAAAGTGCGCCGATGGGATCAATAATGATGCCTTCCCAGCGTAAAATATCGGCAATTTTTTTCGCCGGACGCACCGACCTTAACATAGGTACAATTACCGTTGGCCCAGTTACCGTGACAATAGCGCCAAACAGTGCGGACATCTGCCAAGAAAATCCTAAACCGTAATGCGCCGCAGGCGTTGCCACAAGCCAAGTAATAACCGTACCTACTGTACACAGGTTTCTGACCACAGAACCGTGCTCAGCCATTTCTTTAAGTTTGAGCGTTAAAGAGCCTTCGAACAGGATAATTGCCACGGAAATGGAAATTAACGGAAAGAGCAGATCGCCAAACAAGGCGTCTGGGTCGAGTAGTCCGAAAACTGGGCCGACAAGAATTCCCAATATTAAAAGCGGTAAAATCGCGGGAATACGTAATTTGTGAGCGAGTAATTGGCAAGCGATTGAAGCGAGGCCCACAGAGACGAGTAAAATTACTGGATCAGACATATCGGGTATCTTTATTTTTTATGGTTGCCGAGATAATGCTCGTTATTACTGAATTTTATGGGTTAAGTTTGTCAGATGACATGTGTTTGAAAAAGTCATCTCATCTAAAGTGTATGAGTGATTTATACAAACGTGAATTTTTTTGAATGTTTCTTTGTAACTTCCACAAGTATTCGTAAAAACTTCATAAATTCATGATGTTATAAAAAGAGTTAATTCTTAGCTTAAATAACAGACATATTTAGTTTTAACCAGCGCAACGATGTTTGTACGTAATCTTTTACGAGAAAACGACCTACACCGTATGCGGTTGTTAGCCGATTTAATTGATGTGACTATGTTCCTTGTCGATAGGATATTTATGAAAAAACTTGCAGCAGCTTGGCTCTGTCTCTTTTCAGCCTCGGTATGGGCTGAAACAACGCCAAAAAACATTATTTTCGTAATCAGTGATGGTATGGGGCCAGCATATACAACCGGTTACCGGTATTTTGCCGACGACCCGGCCACCAAAGAAGTCGAAGAAACCGTCTTTGACCGCCTTTATGTCGGATCAGCAAGTACTTATCCTGCACCGGTTTCAGGTTATGTTACCGACTCTGCCGCTGCCGCTACGGCGCTTTCTTCTGGCGTTAAATCCTATAACGGCGCAATTGGCGTTGATGCCGATAAACAACCCGTACAAACCCTATTAGAAAAAGCCAAGGCCGCCGGTTATAAAACCGGCGTTGCTGTAACGTCACAAATTAACCACGCAACACCGGCTGCGTTTCTTACTCACAACGAGAGCCGTCGCAATTACAATGCCATTGCAGACAGTATTTTTGATCAGCGCGTAAATGGTCAATTTACCGCCGACGTCATGCTTGGCGGTGGTTGGTTATATTTTCAGCGCAAAGACCGCGATATTGTTCAACAGTTTAAAGACGCCGGTTACACCTACGTTGATAAAATCGATCAACTGCCATCGGTAAAGCAGGGTTCACCACTGTTGGGGTTATTTGCAGAAATCGGCTTGCCTTGGGCACTGGATTATCCGCAAAAACGTCGCCTGTTACCTTTGGCTGAGGCAGCCGTCCATCAGCTTGAAAACGACAAAGGTTTTGTTTTGATGATTGAAGCAAGCCAAGTGGACTGGGCTGGGCATGCCAATGATGTCGCAGCCGCAATGGTAGAAATGGCCGATCTCTCCGACACGCTAGAATGGCTAGAGGCTTACGTTGACTCTCATCCGGATACTCTATTGGTGGTAACCGCCGATCACAGCACCGGTGGCTTAACGCTCGCTCGTGATGGGGAATACATTTGGAGCCCTGAGTTTATTCACACCCTTGATCAGTCACCAAAAACCATTGCCGATGAATTGGGCAAAATTGACGACGCGAAAAAACGCGCTGCGAGCGCCGAAAAATTATTAAAAGTTGAACTTACTAAAGACGAAAAAGAATCGTTAGAAGCGATTACGGCAAAAGACGACAAAGCTTTTTATGCTTGGGTTAAGCACTACATCGACCTAAAAACCCACACGGGCTGGACCACCGATGGACACACCGCGGTGGATGTTCCCGTGCTGGCCAAAGGTGTCGCCGCCTCTAAATTTGCTGGTAATCAAGACAATACCGACCTTGCCAAAAAACTGGGTAGTTTTATTCAGTAACGCTAACCCAGCAATAGTCGTTTTATAAAGCCCGCACAGGTTTCTGTGTGGGCTTTTTTATGAAATCTGGCCTCGCTCAGGAACCTATAATTTCCAGCAACACAAGGTTGTGCCATCAACGCCTTTTCAATTGCTGTTCTGTCCTTAAGTTATGGATGCCTTAATCAGAGGTTGCGATGGCTTTTTGACTTTTGGTTTCAGACATTAAACGGTATTCTAAAATCCATTGCGAAACTTGAGTCATTCACGGTTTCGCAACACTTTTACAGATATCGGTGAGATATTTAATGACCTCTGTTAAGACAACTTGAAGCATCACCGATAAATTGCACGGAATTCGATTTTGTAGTGTGTAGCTACGCAGCGCTGACACAATTCGATAATCACGATGCAAATAATAATGAATAGGAAACTTTGATTAATTTAGAGTTTCTCGCGACACAAGGATATGTTGCCAATTTTAAGAAATGTAAGTGATTGAAATTGTGAAGGAATTAGAAATCACATTGTCAATTTCTGCCCTCTGATTAAATCATGGATGAGTTAATCAGAGGTTCCAATAATAGCCGCCGTTATTTAGGCTGTTTTTTGCAACTCAGAATAAAGGGAAGGAACCATGACTGCGCTGGATATGCTTGATGCCTTCATTGGTATTATTGCTATTTATTTTACCCTAAGTTTAATTGTGACGGCTGGAAGCGAAGTTATTGTGCAGATTTGGCGATTGCATTCGCAAATATTGTGTCGTCTTATTTCAAACATGACCAGCCACGCACAGTGCAGTGTGATGCTCAAACATCAGCGCATACAAAGTTTGCGTCCAAAACCCGATGATGATAAAGAGCCGAAAGCTACCTGGTTGTACAGGTTTCGCGAGCAACTGTGCGTTCTTTATTTTAAATTAATTTTCGATAGCGAACATCGTCCGAGACATACCAACGTACCTTCGCAAATTCCCGCCGATACTTTCGTTTTTGTATTATTAGATTCTTTGCTCGACTATCGGTACTTTGAATTAAGAACCAATACCATCAAACTAGATGCTGCGCTTCACAACAAATGTGAAGACGCCATGACTATGGCAAACGGTGTGTATTGCAGTCACAGAGATAATCGCTGGCGAGCACAGGTGTTTCAATATTGGATTCAATCGGGACAAAATGTTGAACAATTTGAGCACTTGCTTGCGGTTTGGTTTAACGACGCCGCAGAGCGATCAAAAGGTTGGTTTAAACGACGACTGCGTCTGTGGGTTTTGCTACCCATAGGATTTTGTTTGGCTGTTTTTGTCAACGCAAACACCATCGACATTTTGCGCTTAATCATGGAAAACCCAACCGTGCGCGAGCAACAGGTTTCACTGGCCGAAAAATTGGTTGAATCCGGTAAAATTAAGATTGAATCCTGTGCTAGTGAAAATCTCGAAAAAGATAGTTTCAAAGATTGTCAGAAAAATATAAAAGACCTAGCCATTGATGTTATTCCCGTTGTTGGTTGGTCTGATAAAACGCCCATTTATGAGGTTGTCACCGGGAAAGGCGGCGGGATTGTACAGTCTTCGATAACAGTTTTTGGAACTCTTATTGGTTGGTTTATTACTGCTGTTGCATTATCGCTAGGCGCGCCATTTTGGTTTGACATGTTAAATCGTCTTGTTAAGGCACGTACCTCGGTAAGATCTGTCTTGGGTATGGAAAGCTCCAAAACAGAAGTGTCTGGCGCTGCAAATACATCAAGCGCCAACAAACCCATAGAATTGAATCAAGGCAGATTACCAACACCCGAAGCAGTAACCGAAGCACTAGACCTTAATAGTATTCAATCGTTTAATAGCACTGTTATTGGTTACAACGCCGTTAATATGCTGTGGTGCGCGCGACTGGCAAATTTGGCTTATTCCAATCTTTCTGTTGCACAATCTCAGGCGGCGATTTGGGGGCTGGAGGTTGTTGGTTTTGAAGATGGTAAATTTGGAACGCAGGCCTTTTTATTTTATAACATCAATTTTGCTGTGCTGGTTTTTCGCGGTACCGAAAAAAACATTGACGATTATTTAACAGACCTAAACATTCAAAATATTAAATCTCCTTGGTATTTGGGTAGAAGTGATCTAGAAATTCTCGATATAACACTGCACCAAGGTTTTTCTCAAGCAATAGAAGATAACTGGAACTCCATTAAAGGATTATTTGAGCAAACAAAACTGTTCACGCAAGAAAAAAGCATTCCGTTGTGGATTTCGGGGCACAGTTTAGGTGGTGCTCTTGCTGTTATGGCCGCAGAAAAAATACAGTGTAAATTAGAGCACGATCAACAATGGGCAGGCAGTTTAAATATCGCGGGTCTATACACTTTTGGCCAACCGCGAGTTGGTTCACTGAACTACGCTAATCGTTTGGATATGGTATTAATTAATCGTTATTTCCGAGTGGTGAACAACCGCGACATAGTGCCAACCATACCTTTCACCACACCGAACTTTTCGTTAAATGACGAGATCACGTTAAAGCTTGATTACGAACACGGTGGCACCTTAATTTATTTTAACGACCTTGGAGAAGGTGTAGTGAATCCACCGAGTTGGTATAAAGCACTCGATAAAATGACGCTCAATACCGATGACATCAAAGCAAAACTCAAAGAATCCGTAAGTGACCACTCCATGCAAAACTATATTTTACTGGTCAAGGAATTATTAAAGGCTTGAAATTAAGGGTTTTTAAATGGAGACAGCATCTAGATGCGTTAAATTGTTGTCTTTATAAGTTTGCTAGGTATACAAATACTTGAATTATGAATCAGCTAACTCTTTATCTTGATCCTACGTCAGAGCCCTGTCGAGCGGTGCACTGGTTGTGTGTACAGGCCGACATTGATTTTTTAATAGAGCATATTTGGTTATCGCTAAATCAACATCTAGGTGAAGCTTTTCTCAAAATAAATCCACTTCATCAAGTACCCGCTTTAAAGCATGAGAATCTATGCTTATCCGAAGCGACGGCCATCATGCGCTACATCGCAGATTTAAGTGGTAAAGAAAGTCAGTGGTTTGGTAAAACTCAGCAAGACAGAGCCATAATTAATCAAGGATTATCTTGGTATCATTTAAATCTGAAACGCGTTGTAACATTAGAGGAAACTCTGATTAACCTAGAGTTTCTCGCGACACAAGGATGTGTCGCCAA
>CALMJT010000055.1 GCA_937864365.1 uncultured Alteromonadales bacterium
CCAATTTCAAGAACGGTAAGTGATTGAAATTGTGAAGAAATTGGAAATCACATTTTCAATTTCTGTCCACTGATTAAATCATGGATGAGTTAATCAGTGGTTCCTATAGTAACCTTCGACTAACTCGTCTCCGGTTTAATCAGAATTTCCTATAAACCCAGTTCAGAAAGTGACGGAAAATCATCCGGTCGAACAGTGCCTTCCCAAGTGAATTTTCGCTCTGACTCATCTATTTTAACATCGTTGATACTGGCGTGACGTTCTTGCATTAAGCCATTTTCGTCAAAACTCCAGTTTTCATTTCCGTAAGATCGGTACCATTGGCCATCATCATCGTACCATTCGTAGGCAAAACGAACGGCAATATGATTGTCGCTATAGGCCCACACTTCTTTAATTAATTTGTAGCCGGTTTCTTTTTGCCACTTGTTAGCCAGAAATTCAACAATCTCGGCACGGCCATTAATGAATTCCGATCGATTGCGCCATTTACTATTCGGCGTGTATGCCAAGGATACGGCTTCGGGATTTTTACCATTCCAAGCATCTTCGGCTTTACGGGCCTTAATGGCAGCGGTTTGTGCGGTAAACGGAGGCAACGGCGGGCGAGCTGATTCGGTCATGTCTTTCTCTCAAAGTTGTTTGTTTCTTATTTTAAGGAAACTCTGATTAATCTAGAGTTTCTTGCGACACAGGAATATGTCGCTAATTTCAAGAATTATAAGTGATTAGAATTGTGAAGAAATTGGAAATCGTATTTGCGATTTCTGTCCTCTGATTAAATCATGGATGACCTAGTCGGAGGTTGCTTAAATTAGAAAAAATTAGCTTGGGCAATAAACGCCGCCAAAGCATGTTTCTTTAATCAGCGGCGATTAGATATAAAATTTTTACCAAGATTTATACGGTAAGAATTTGCCATTTAGCGTTAGTAAAACGCGATCGCCTTTTGGATCTTCGATTTTGTCAACTTCCATTGAAAAATCGATGGCGCTCATAATGCCATCACCAAATTTTTCTTGAATAACCTGTTTGAGTGTTTCGCCGTACACGCCAACAACTTCGTACAGGCGATAAATTAATGGATCGGTAGGTACCGCTTGATCCCAAATTTTGGTTGGGTAGGCTTCTAATGCCGCCGCCACTTTTTCACCAAAGCCAAAATACTCGGCAATCGCCTTGGCTTTTTCGGCAGGAGCACTGTTCATTCCCAAGCAGGCCGATGCAAGCCAAACCGGTGACATACCAAGGCTCTGACCAATCTCTTCCCAAGTAACGCCCTTTTCAGCTTTGGCGGCCATTAATTTTTCGGTCATGGTTAATTTGTCCACAATACTGCTCCTGTTTTTTTAAATTGTATGATCGTTTGTTCGGCCAATGAAAAATCATTAGTACGTGATGCATACTCCTAAGCAATATAAGAACCAGTCTAGAAATATTTCATAATGCATTGATATTTATAGAAAATATAAAACATTTAAGTGATTTACAATGTACGAAATATCGTAATTTATGATATTTCGTAGCGTGAGTTGATGAAATTTCGTAGTATGGTTAAACCCGATTTATTCCATCATTATTTCTAGGCCGATCGCAAAATGACCTCTACGGATAACTCAATACAACCACTCTCGCCGGACTTATGGACCAAGTATGGTGAACATTTACCCTGTGGTTTCATGGTTTTTAATCCGGTTAATGATGAAATTATCGCCGTTAATAATGTCTTGGCGGACTTGTTGAGTAAAAACAAAACCGAGCTTGTTCGTCAAAAAGTCTCAAGTTTATTCAAAAACAATTTCAATCAACTGCTGCTGTTTACCCAAGAAGTGCTCGAAAAAGATACCGCTTGGACGGATTCTTTAACGTACGAATTTGCATCAAAAACTGTTCAATTAGAAATCTTAGCAAGATGTATAAATGAGCCGAGCGAAACCGTAATTTTGGCGCTAATTCAAGATGCCAGCGAATTAAAAACCCTACGTGATCAACAGGAGGCGCAGCGATATTTTTTATCGGGGTTGGGTCATTGGAATCAAACAACGCAGGTTTTTCAAGAATTTGAACGCGAAAATCAATTGCTGTTGGATGCCGCCGGAGAGGGAATTTACGGTGTTGACGTTAACGGCTTAACGACCTTTATTAATCCGGCTGTTGAGCGCATTTTAGGGTACACCGCCGCAGAGCTTGCCGGTAAAAATATGCATGTAATGATTCACCACAGTTTTAAAAATGGTGACCATTTCGATGCAAGGGACTGCCCTATTTATGAAGCCTTTCGAGACGGCGTAGTTCACAGCGTTGAGCAAGATGTTTTTTGGAGTAAATCTGGCCAGCCGGTGTATGTCGATTACACCAGTACACCGATTCGAGATAATGGTGAAATTATTGGTGCTGTTATTGTTTTTCGCGATGTTTCGCAAAAAATCAACGATCAAAAAAACCTAATTGCAGCGTTAGAAGAAGTCGAGCGACTCAAAAATCGACTGGAGCAAGAAAATGCCTATCTGTTAGAAGAAATTAATTCTGAATTTAATCATCAACAAATTATTGGTACGTCTTTAGCCATTCAAAAAGTTATTCAACAAATTGAACTGGTTGCACCAACCGATGCAACGGTGTTGATTACCGGTGAATCTGGCACCGGTAAAGAACTGATTGCTCGGGCGATCCACGAGTCGAGTACACGGCGTGATAGACCGCTTATTCGTGTTAATTGCGCAGCAATACCCAGTGATTTATTTGAAAGCGAATTTTTTGGTCACATAAAAGGTGCCTTCACCGGTGCAACCGCAGATCGCGCCGGACGCTTTGAGCTCGCCGATGGCGGTACCATTTTTTTAGATGAGGTTGGAGAAATTCCGCTGCATTTGCAAAGTAAATTATTAAGAGTGCTGCAAGAACAGCAATTCGAACGCATTGGTGATGCAAAAACTCGTATCACCGATGTGCGTATCATTGCGGCTACCAATAAAAATCTGCAACAGCTGGTGGCCGCAGGATTATTTCGAGAAGATTTGTATTTTCGACTCAACGTCTTTCCTCTCGCCTCGCCGTCATTGCGCGATCGAATTGATGATATTCCATTGCTGACGCATCATTTTTTGAAAAAAGTATGCACTAAAATTAACAAGGAGTTACTAGAGTTACCGATAGGTGAAGTTGAGAAACTCAAAAGTTACAACTGGCCCGGAAATATTCGCGAACTGGAAAATATTATTGAGCGACAAGTTATTTTAGCGACAGGTAACAAACTTCGTTTCCCGGATTTTCAGCAAGCGCCGAGCATTCAAGGAAAATCTTCACCAGCAAAAGTGGATATTCTTAGCGAAGAGGCAGTTCGTGAATTTGAGCGAGTCAATACTCAGAATGCCCTAACCCATTGCAACGGTAAAGTATTTGGTAGTGATGGCGCGGCCCAGTTATTGGGTATAAAAGCCACAACATTGATATCGCGGATAAAAAAATGGGGGTTAAATGATGACTAAATCATTCATTCAGTCTTTTGGGTAAAAATTAGAAATGCAGTGTTCAATTTTTCTACCTTTAGAATAATTAAAATTAATAAATAATGCATTTAAGATGATTTTTAAAATAGGATAAAGCTCGTACTTTTTTGATTATTTTGGCCAATAGATTAGAAATCTATCATTCAAAAAATGTATCATTGTGTTTTCGGTTCTTATCACTATCCCTCATCTATCAATCGTTTATATCAGTTATATCAACGCTATTTATTCCAAATAGGTTCCTGTTTGTAAGGCGCCGTGTCTACAAAATCAGGCAATATGTTTGTAGGATTAGGCAAGTAATTCGTCTTTGAATGTCATACCTTAGTAACACCCGTTTTAGATTTTCAAATTCTTGCTTGGGAGACCTCATGACTATTACTGTAACGCCGGTACCGGCCCAGCCTTTCGGTATAGTATCTACCAAGGAGTCCTCCATTAACGCCCAAAGAAAAGATTCCGCTTTGTCAAAGCTGGCCTCTTTGATTGACCGATGTACGCCTCACTCTGGATGTATAGTTCTACCGATGGAAGGAGTTCGGGTCTTTAAATCAACTGAAAAGCTGTACGATGTAGTGCCAGTATTGAGCAAACCGGGTTTATGTATTGTTGCACAAGGGCAAAAGTGCGTAAAAATCGGTCAAGACCAATACGAATACGGTGAGTCAAGCATTGCAATCTACCCAGCAGAGCTGCCGGTTAATTCTAGTATTGTCGGCGCCAGCCCAGAAAAACCCTATTTGTGTGTGGTTGTTGATATCGACGTTAATAAATTAACGGAGCTAGTCAGTAAGATTTTTGTTTCTCAAGCACCAATGACTAAATCGTTTCAACCATTATATGTTGGTGATGCTGATCCCAAAATTATTGATGCCGCTACGCGATTGTTAGAGCTGTACACCAATCAAGATGAAATGCACCTGCTCTATCCGTTAATTGTTGAGGAAATTCTAATCCGCTTATTGAAAAGCCCGGTTGGTGCTCACGTTGCGCAATTGGGTGTTGCCGACTCGAACATGCTGAAAATTACCAAAGCAATCAATTGGCTTAACGATCATTTCGAACAGCCCGTTAAGGTTGATGAGTTGGCGAACTTATCCAATATGAGCCCGTCTTCGTTCCATCAGCATTTTAAAAACATCACGTCTATGACGCCGGTTCAATACCAAAAAAACTTACGGTTGCAGCAAGCAAGACAACTTATGTTTTATCAAACCGTTGATGTTAGTGAAGCGTGCTTACGGGTTGGTTATGCAAGTCTTTCGCAATTTAGTCGCGAATACAGCCGATATTTTGGCAATTCGCCAACCAAAGATGTTAACGCCTTTCGTCAAGGCATATTAAATTAAAAGTAATTTTTTTGTGATGAATAAATTTGTTATTACTTAATTAATAAAAACCAGTAATAAATCGATTTTTTAAAATTACCCAAACAATAAAACCTTAGGAACCGCTGATTAATTTGTCTCTAACTTAGTTAGAAGACAGAAATTGACACTGTGATTTTCAATTTCTTTACAATTTGATTCACTTGCCGTTCTTGAAATTGATGGCACATCCGAGTGTCACGGAAACTCTGAGTTAAGTAAAGTTTCCTATACCTATTTTTAAACTCGTGACCAAACCTTGAGGAAAATAAATGACCACTCTTACCGTGAATGGTACAAAACACGAGCTAGACCTTCCCGATGACACCCCACTACTTTGGGCCTTGCGCGATATTTTGGGTATGACCGGCACCAAATTTGGTTGCGGTATGGCGCTTTGCGGCGCTTGTACTGTTCATATGGATGGTCAGCCAATTCGTTCTTGCGTCACAACGCTTGCCCTCGCCAACGGAAAATCAATCACTACTATTGAAGCGATTCAAGCCGATCCCGTTGGCAAACAGGTGCAAGAGGCTTGGCTGGATGTTGGTGTTGCGCAATGCGGTTTTTGCCAAGCGGGTCAAATTATGAGCGCTACGGCGTTACTCAAAAAAAATCCTAAGCCCAGCGACGACGATATCGATTCCTTTATGAGTGGCAATATCTGCCGTTGTGGTACCTACAACCGCATTAAAAAAGCCATTCATAAAGCTGCTGACAAGACGGAGGTATAATAATGAGTCAATCTGAAAATACCTTATTAATTAAAAACGTTAGTCGACGCGGATTTTTAAAAGGTGCTTTGGCCGGAGCAGCTTTAGTGTTAGCAGCAAAATGGGATTTTGCGCTAGCAGAAGAAGACAAAAAATACGGCGCGGCAGCCATGCCTAATGGCTGGGTTGATGATCCCAACGTATTTATCAGTATTCACAACGATGGCTCGGTAACCATTGTTAACCATCGTTCAGAAATGGGCCAAGGTATTCGTACCAGTTTGGTGATGGTTGTCGCCGATGAACTCGGCGCAGACTGGAATAAAGTCACCGTTTTACAGGCCGATGCTAACGAAGAAAAATACGGCAACCAAAATACTGATGGCTCACGCAGTATGCGTCACTGGTTTAATCCTATGCGTCGCGCTGCAGCCAGTGCCAGAACCATGCTTGAACAAGCGGCTGCGCAAAAATGGCAGGTGCCAGTTGCCGAATGTAAGGCCGGTGTACACGAAATTATTCACACACCGTCGGGCAAAAAACTGAGTTTTGCTGAAGTTGCAGAAATCGCCAGTCAATTACCTGTACCAGCACGAGATACTCTTGTTCTTAAATCACGCGATGAATGGCGTTACATGGGTCGTGAGACCGGCGACACCTATCAAACCCGCAACAACCCTATTCGTCCATTAGCGATTGACGGCGAAGACATTGTTCAAGGTAAAGCTCTGTACGGTGCTGATATTCATTTAGAAGGCATGGTGTACGCCGTTATTCAGCGACCACTTGTGTACGGCTCTACCTTAAAATCGGTGGATGATTCTGCAACTAAAAAAGTACCGGGCGTCATTAAAACCCTAACTCTCGATACCGCAAGCCAACCGGCGGGATTCAGTCCTTTAGGTGGTGTGGCAGTTATTGCATCGAACACTTGGGCAGCTATTAAAGGCCGTAATGCCTTAAAAATAGACTGGGACGAAACACCAGCCGGCGAAAATGCCCAATACGACTCGGTGGAATATCGCAAACTGCTTGAAGCAACCGCACAAAAACCCGGAAAAGTGATTCGTGAAAACGGTGATCTGGCCGCAGGATTCAAAAAAGCCAGCGATACAATAAGCGCGCAATACTACATGCCGCACATGGCGCAAGCGCCAATGGAACCACCGGTAGCCATAGCCAAAGTGACCGCCGACAGCGCAGAAGTTTGGGCACCGGTACAAAATCCGCAGGCAACCAAAGGCACGGTTGCCGCAGCAATAGGCTTAAAACCAGAACAAGTAACCGTACACGTGACCTTATTGGGTGGCGGTTTTGGCCGTAAATCAAAACCAGACTACGCCGCCGAGGCAGCAATTCTTGCCAAACAAGTGGGTAAACCGGTGCGAGTACAGTGGACGCGAGAAGACGACCTGCACCATTCGTACTTCCATACGGTTTCTTTGGAACACTTCGAAGCGGGCCTTGATAAAAAAGGCAAGCCTACGGCTTGGCTACACCGTTCTCTAGCCCCCACGATTTCGTCATTGTTTACGCAAGATCCAATGCACAAAGCCGTTTTCGAGTTAGGCATGGGTTTGGCGAACTTTCCGTATGACATTCCGGCAATGCGCATCGAAAACCCGGAAGCGCCCGCCCACGTTCGCATTGGCTGGTTCCGTTCGGTGTATAACCTGCCGCACGCCTTTGGTATTCAAAGCTTTATTGCCGAATGTGCCCATAAAGCGGGTGTTGATCATAAAAAATACATTCTCGATCTACTCGGCCCTGCCCGTAAAATTGATCCGCCAAGTGTTGGCGCCAACTGGAACTACGGTGAAAACCCTAAAGATTATCCCATTGATATTGGCAGAATGCGCGGCGTTATCGAAAAAGTTACCGAAGAAGCTGACTGGGGGAAAAAGCTTCCCGCAGGTCGCGGAATGGGCTTGGCCATGCACTACAGTTTTGTCTCTTACGCAGCGGTGGTGATGGATGTAGAAGTCGAAAAATCCGGCAATATTATTATTCATTCTGCCGATATTGCTTACGATTGCGGCCCGCAAATTAACCCTGAGCGTATTCGATCGCAGCTTGAAGGTGCCATTGTTATGGGTATTGGCATTGCGCTGCAAAATGAAATTTCTGCAAAAGACGGCAAAATTCAGCAAGATAATTTCCATCAATACTTGCTGCCACGCATGGTAAATTCACCACGCAAAGTACGCGTTCATCTGGTTAATAACAATTTAGACATTGCACCGGGTGGCGTTGGTGAACCGGGTTTACCGCCCGTAGCACCGGCATTGTGTAACGCAATTTTCGCAGCCACAGGCAAACGGATTCGTACCCTGCCCATTGCCAACCAACTTTCAAGTTAATATGCAGCGGCTCGATCTAGAAGTTATACAACAAGCGATAGCTTGGTCTGAGCAATCGTGCACAATTTATTTGTGCACGGTGCTTTCTACCTTTGGCTCGTCACCGCGCGAGCCGGGTTCTTTATTGGTCGCAAACCCAGAAGGTGATTCCGTAGGGTCACTTTCTGGCGGTTGCGTAGAAGAAGACTTTCTCGCCAGAATTCGCGACGGTGCCTTTACCAAACAAAATACGGTTATTCGCTACGGTGATACTAACGATATTAACGCACCACAAATTCAATTACCTTGCGGCGGCATTTTAGAAATATTGGTTGAAAAACTAGAACCTACGCCGGTTAATCAGCACTATTTAAAGATATTTTTATTATCACTCAACGGCGTTACCTATACAGAATTACAGCCCGAAGTAACCGCTTTTAATAGCAAACCAAACAGTGCAAACCAGATAAATACAACCAGTCGCCCGTCTTGCTTACGCAGAACCATTAATACAAAAACCAACCAAAAATCTTTTGAGTGGCTGTACAGCCATGGTGACGTTGTTGAACATAACAACAACGGTATTTTTAGTATTCGCTTAAATAACCCCGTTAGAATTATTATTGCTGGGTTATCGATGATCTCTATTTACTGTGCTCAATTTGCGCAAACTTTGGGTTACGCGGTAACCATTTGTGACCCGCGTGAAAACATCACTAAAGACTTTAACGTAAACGGCGTTGATTTTAAAAATGTAATGCCCTCTTCGCTTTTTAGCGCGACCATAGATTTTAATTCAACGGCAATTGTTGCACTCACCCACGACCCACGTATTGACGACCTGACAATGATGGACGCAATCAACACCAACGCTTTTTATATTGGCGTTATGGGTTCTAAAAAAACCAGTAATGCTCGCGCCGAGCGATTACAAAAAATTGCCAAACTGAATGACCAACAACTCGCCAGAATTCAAATGCCAATTGGCCTAGCGTTAGGCAGTAAAACCCCTGCCGAAATTGCTCTCGCCGTAGTTGCCGATATTTTGCGAGTATATCGTGGCCGACCCCGCGATGCGCTATAAACATTAAAGTGCAGAATTAGTTTGTGACTGTAAAAAACCAACAATGCTTTGCCGTAATAATGGCTGCGGGTTCTTCATCACGCTTTGGTATTGAAGACAAACGCTTGGCAGAATTTCAAAACACCACGCTTTTAAATGCGCTTATTAATAAAATAACAGTGTTATTTCAATATCATGTATTGGTGTTATCGAGTAACGACAGCTTGGTAGACCTTAATATTCAGCAACACTACACAGACCTATCAACCATACAAAGCTTAGAATCAAACCCTGCAAATTACGTATTCTTTGCGCAAAATGCGCATACTGGCTTAGGCAGTAGCATTGGCAATGTTTTTACCACACTCAACAAAAAGACATTACCCAACTACCTTACCAGCGCCGCAATCTTTTTAGCCGACATGCCACACATCAAAAACGAAACTATTCAACTTGTCACCAACAATTGTGACCCGCATAAAATACATCGCCCTACCCTTACAGAACAACAACTCGAAAACACCAACCTTAAACTCAAAAACCGATACGGAAACTTTGGCCACCCAGTAGTATTTGGAAAACTATATTGGCAAGAATTAGCCGGTTTAAACGGAGACTCAGGTGCCGCAGCAGTTATAAAAAAACACACCCAACACCTATCATTAATTGAAGTTGACGACCTAGGCGTAATCTTAGATATCGACTTTAAAGAAGACCTAAATCATAAATAACCCTACTTAAATAACTCCATTCAAATAGTCCTGCCACCTATTAATTCAAACCCCTAAATATTTTTACCTATTCCACTGCACATCATCAAAACTATTAAAATAAAAGACATTAATTAAAAAATTTAAAGAATTTTTTATTAAAATTCCCATAATATTCTTAAAAATCAAAAACGCACTCTAAACTCTGATCTAACTTTAAAAACCTAACTCTAAAAGACCAATTAAAAACACAATCAAAGCATAATCAAAAGCGTTCATCGAATTACATTTGTTCACTTAACAAATCCAAATCACACAAAATACAACCAACTAAAAAGTCTGTAAACACACCTACTTTTTAAGATAAATATGCAAATACAGAAGACATAAAAATGAATTCTATGCCAAACAATTGAAAATATTGACCTAACAAAATATTCGAGATAGCTTCCAGAAAAACCACCCGAAATACATGTCGTAATGACGGTATATTCGGGGGGAACGCGTCGTTACGGCGTCTATTAAACCTGTTACACCCCCCAATAAATTGAGTTCTATTATATGAAGAAGGAATTTTACAGGTTCAGACGTATTAATAGTTTGATTGGAGAGTTCGAAGAATTAGAAAATCAAAGCATCTATTTTGCAGAGCCAGAATCATTAAACGATCCTATGGAAGGCTTTCGAGATATGTATTGGAGAGGTGACTTCATAGTTTGGAGAAATTTGTTCCGACATTATCTATTATGCCTTGAGAGGCTTTGTTCTTTGTTAATAATTTCAGGTGAAGAGCACCCCATAACTAGAGCCCACATGCCGGTTTTTTCTGGTGAGGAAGATTTTCCCACACCAATGTATCAAGAGTTATTCGTAAACATTACATACAAATTCTTTGATAATGAAAACCTAATTAAGCTTATCGAATCAATTTCTAAGCGAACAACACCTGTAAGAAGAGATGAATTGTTTTTCTATCTTCAAAATATTCATAGTTATGCGCTTGAAGTCATTTATTCAGAATATGAAAGAAGTGGACTTATTCCTGAAAGAGACAATAGAAACTCTAAAGCAGATAAACCAATTCGCGACCTATTAAGCCAAGACTTTATAGGTATTCTTGAGAAAAGCTTACTTAAGAGCGGTGGTGATGAAAAAATAGCAAACGCTATGTTTTCAGCACATCATCATAGTAATCTACAGATGGATCTTATATATCGATTTAATGGAAATATCGATAGTGACAAAAAGAATAGAAATCTAGTAATTATTGAGTTCCCTAAAGAATATATCTCTCAAATTGAAAAGTTGGTTTTCCCTGATTGGTATACCGCATGTTTTATGTCTGAGTGTAAGAGTTCTTCAGTATGGGGGCATTATGGTGATAATCATTCTGGTGCTTGCTTGATCTTTAATGCTGATGTAACTAATGAAAAATCTTTTCTAAAACTAAAAGGAAGAAATGGTTACAGCTCTACATCTGGTCCTACTTATGGATTTAGCAACAGAATGTTTTATCCGATAGATTACATTCAAGGTTATGGTCAAATAGATTTCTTTCGTATGCTTGGTCGACTTCCTATCCCTAAGTTGAATTCCATGTGGTACTCATTAAATGGTGCCTTGAGTGAATGTGCAGATGACATGATTAAATCTGAAGATAGTTGGCGTGAAAATTACTGGGAAAATTTTTATAGAGATGTAACAGTTAAATCAAAAGATTGGTCATATGAAAACGAACATCGTTTGATCCTTGCGAGCTCATTAGATAGTTTTTCTGACCCAAAAGATAGATCATTAAATTATGAATTCTCATCTCTTAAAGGCATTATTTTTGGGATTAAAACGACAAGAGAAGATAAATTGAAAGTAATAAAAATAATTGAGAAAAAATGTAGAGAAACAGATAGAGATGATTTTAAGTTTTACCAAGCGCATTACTCGCCGGAAGAAAAGTGTATAACATATTCTGAAATGTCTCTACTCGGCTTCAAAAAAGAGGTGTAACAAGTTGCTGCACTCGGAAAATTACTCGCTGCGCCCCTAATTTTCCGGTGAGCAAGGTGTTATAAATGTACAAATATGCCAAAGCTAATTAGAACAACTAAAGGTCAGATACTTTCAGGAAGCGAGTTTTGGGAGCTCGAAAACGGCTTTGAGGTAATCGCCTCAGAATCAGATGAGTCCTGTGTGTTATTTGTCAACGGCAAGAAAAATGGTAAGAATGTTGAGCTTATATCAAAGTACCTTGAAGCAAAGTATATTGAGCATGAACTGAGTGCCACTATTGATTCGCAATGCATAGAAGTTCCTAAAGTTCATAAACTACAAACAATGGAAGTTATAGAGCAGTGGAATTGGTAAAAATATTTAACAAGCGCCACCACTTTCGGGTTTTGGTCTGAATTTCCTTAATCTTCACTCCACTCAGCCGATGCACGGGCGTTATCTATATGTAGTGGTTTAATAATCTCGTACCAGCTTGTAGGGTAAACTGCCCCAAACAAAG
>CALMJT010000056.1 GCA_937864365.1 uncultured Alteromonadales bacterium
CGCTTCGCCACCTTCATCGATCGCAATGGTTTGAGTGGATTCAGACAGCAGCTCTAGATGTTCAGAAGTTTCTACACTGACTTTCACCTGTGCAGCAACCCCAGAACCTTCAATGATATTGGCAATACCAATAGTTGCCTCAAACTCATCACCCGGTGCGGTTTGTAAAAGTACGTTGGGTGTTAATACAAACGGCCCGCGAACAATGGTACTGCTGCTAGTTGCACCCATAGCTTCGTCGGATACCGCCACGGCCATTACCCGTAATGCACCCGCGAATGTGTCGGGTACATTAAACTGTACCGTTTGCACATCACTGGTTGATTCAATAATTCCCGACCAATAAACCGCAGGAGTATCGGTTTTTCGCGTAAAAGGATTTAAATTTGCTGCCAGAAATTCATCAGCTTCGACGAAAGCACCACCACCGGCGGCGGATAAACTTTTCCAGAGATTAAATTCTGGCAAAATTAAATCCATAATTTGCATGGTGGTAACACCGAGCGCCCGCTTTTGTAAAAAGTGACTTAACGGCTGAGGGGTTTGATAGTTTTCAACCTGCAAAATGCCTTCATCAACGGCAAAGACAACAATTTTGGCGGGTTTTTCGGTTGAATAACGAATGTCCATGGTTTTACCCGGACGAACAATTCGATCTATCTCTAAATTTACCGCCAAGTCACGTTTGGAGCGATCCACACTGAAAGGTTGCACCGCGTAACTTAAAGGGCTGGTATAAATTTCTTCGCTCGAAATATCGCGCACAAACGCAACATTAACGTAAGCTGTGCCTTCTAGATTATCGGGCACGCGAATGGTTTGCAGCGTACTTTGGGTAGTGGTTTTAAACCACTTATAAATATGCACACGATCGGATTCGATAGTGATTAAGCCAGCACCTTGGTACGGAGCCTGAATACTCATCTCAATCGTTTCGCCGGGCTTGTAATCGTTTTTATTTAGCGTCAATTGTAGCTCGGCGTTTTTATCAATTTTACCGGATAAATTACCCACACCTACAACGGTGAAATCGATTCTCGACAAACGATGATTGTCGTTGTCGTAAACCTCGTAGGCGTAACGGCCCGGTTGCGAGCTGTCGATAGCCAATGACGTATTATCGTCAACAACAAATGCTTTATTGGAAAGAATATTTTCTTTGGTAATGGTTTGATATTGATAGGTACCGTTGGGTTGTTTTACCAATGTTGAAACATCTTGTAACTCAATGGTACGCAAGGTTAAATCTTGTTGTTGCACTGTATTTAATTGTGCGTCTAGGGCAATCCATTCGATACTGCGTTGGCTGTTTTGATTAATATAATCCAAACGACCATTGGTTTTGTAACCCAAGACAAAATCCAACGGCGATAAAAGCACACTACTATTGGTCGTAACACTACGCCCACCGGCTTGATCAAACCCTTCGATGCTTAAATTAACGCGATAGGTACCACTGCTAAAACGACTCAAATCAATATCGTATAGTGCTTCACCGTCGTTATTGGTTGTAATCGACGGCAGAGTCTCGCTGATATTTAGCGGTTCTTTATCGCTGGTTATGGTCGAGAAGGTGTAGTCTTTAAACTGACTGAAATAAAAACTGGCAGGATAAACGTGTAAATACGCTTCCGTTCTGCGGTTTTGTGCTGGTACATCAAACAGATTCTTAAGCGTTGCTTTTGCGGTAATAGAAGATTGCGTTGTCCAGCGAGCCATATCCAAACCTTCTAATTCGCTGGTAATCTTCATGGTATCGGGCTGGAACTCTTCAACCGTAAAGGTCACATTACCCAGTTCTTCGCCACGTCGATTATTGTTACGCAACACGTACACTTGTGCGGTATAAAGACCGGTATTAAAGGTTTCTTTGGTATCAAAGTTAAATTCAAAGAAACCGCTTTTGGGTACCGTTATCTTTTGTTTGGTTAACGATCGATATTGCGAATCTAGAATTTGCACTTCTACCGGAATACCTTCAACGTTTTGTAAATTATTGCGTTTAACAATAAAGCCTAAATGCACCGATTCGCCGGGGCGATAAATACCGCGGTCGGTAAATACAAAAGCGTTTAGCTGCTCACTTTTTTGATAACGCGGGTTAATACCACCAACGTCAAAACGGGAGTTATTAATTTGTCGTGAATAGCGATCAAAGGGAATAAATGAAGAGTCATTACCGTGGGTTACAAAATACACAACCGGTTGTTTTTCGTTACTTAACCCTTCGGTAGAGGCTAATTGAGTATGACCCGAATCATTGGTAGTGCCTTCTACTACTGGCAATCCGTTTTTACCCAACAATTGTACTTTTGCATTGGCAACAGGTTTGCCATCAACAATAGATTGCACAAAAACATCTTGGGTATTGTTGATATTGGATTTAACAATAATCCCCAAATCAGTGACCAAAATAAGTCGGTGATCTTCTATACCGTAGATTGTATTTTTTCTTCGTTCATCATAACCGTGGACTTTTACGTAAAATAAACCATAGCTCTGACCACTGTCTTTTAAATAGCTGCTTAGGTCTAAAGATGCATAGCTCAAGGTTTTAGGATGAGCATTGTTTAAACGAACAATTTTCTCGTTTATTTTAGCAATGTTATTTTCGTCGAAATACCAATTGTTAAAATCTGGCGAACGTATATCGCCACTGGTTTGGCTGATTAAGTGTGTTAACTGACCATCAATAATTTGCCCAATGGAAAACTTAAGCGCTTGTACACCGCGGGCAGAAACCGAAAGTTTATGTTCACCTGAATAGGTTAAAATAGAACCCTCACCAAAGAATTGCAACTCTTGCGGATAACGATTGACCGTGACAACGTGATCGTAAGCAACCGTGGTTTTAAAACCGTTACGCGATATTAGGCCTTTATGAATACGCGCGTAAATCTGGCGATTTTCAGGAACATCAAACACAAAACTGTAAGTTGCAGAATATGACCGAGGATTTTCTAGCCATTTGGGTGAAAGCTTTTCGCTTTGTTCAAGAATAGCGTCGTTAATTTCGCCACCGTTATTCCAATGGGCGTTGCGATTATTCCAACGATCGGGCAATAAATAAAACTCGAGTTTTTCAGCTAAATTTTCTTGTTCTATATCGTCGGTTAATTCTATAAATACGGCCTGCTCGGGTTCGTCTTGGTCATTACGAACAATGTCAAAAAACATTTCCGATATTTTTAAATAGCTCGCAACATCGGGAATTAACACGCGATTATCAACCACAGAATCGGTTGGTGCACCACCCAGCTTAGAGGCAATGCCCTTGTCCAGATTTAATGTCATGGTGTTGGCAACATCGGGTAAATCAATGGGCTCAGAGACAACATAAGCGGTGCGAAAAGTTTCGCTGTAATTGACGTCAAACGAAAAGGCTTTGGGTTTTACCTCGATACCGGCGCCGGAAGGTCGCATTAGCAATTTCGCATGTTGCTCAAAACTCTTGGGATCAACGGGATGAGTAAAATTAAGATCGGCGGTTACACGGCGAATAGAACTGTTGGTGGGATCTTGATAAAAGCTGATGTCATCAATCGATACCTGCATAGCCGGGGTTGTAAAGCTTATTTGAGTTGTTTTTAAACGAGTTTCTTCACTAAAAATTGCCGGATCAAGATCAATAGTGTATTCCGTACCCGGCGCCCAGTCGCCTTCTGGTGAAAAATACAACACCTGATCTTGCCCCCACTGCCATTGACCTTCTATGACTGGAGCAATCGTCACGCCTTGGGTTAACTCTTCACCGATTAAATCTAACCTTGCAATAGAAGGCGATTGTTCGGGTAGAATTTGCCCTTCTTTAAGCTCTGAATAATCAAACTCAAAATAAACCTGAAGGCCACTGGCAGATGCGCCTTGATAATCTTCTGTTAAGAATGGTGGCTCAACATTGGCTTTAACAAAAACCTGACCTGGAAGCGATTTAAGATAAAAAAAGTAGCCAATAACAGCAACTAGTAAGATCAGCAACAGTGCTAATAACCAAGGTTTAGATCTGGCCTGCCTATTAAAGTACACCAACCAAATTGGCGCCTGCCACTGAATTGATCCAAACACAAACTTAAATAACATCAAAGGCGTTTTCATTCATTCTTCCCAGTCTGAACCTGCGCACTTCATTCGGCCCGTTTTTAGGCTGTAAATGCGGCGCAATAATTGCGGCTAGAGTAACAATAAACCTTGGCAATTTCATATTTTAAATATGACGAATTATGGCAGATACACCGATCATTATTTAATCGATTTCTGATTTTGGCGTATTCTAGAAAAATACAACGATATTTACAGACAATAAATATTAGCCACTATTTGCACAAAAAATACAAGAAACTCTGATTAACAGAGTTTCTTGTGACACAAGGATGTGTCGCCAATTTCAAGAACGGTAAGTAATTGAAATTGCGAAGAAATTGGAAATCGCATTTTCAATTTCTGTCCTCTGATTAAATCATGGATGAGTTAATCAGAGGTTTTTAGAGTTAGATGAACAATTTTGTTACCCCAAAATACTTGGCTCTATTCAAATGAATTCGTCAAAGTCTATTTTATAAAATCCCTGTTATCTCAAATTTGTAACAGTTTTCAAAATTCTAATTAACATCGTGATAACGCCAAAGCTTCTATCAAAGTTAACACCTAAAAACACTCATATAACTATTCACTCATAAATCAACAAAGAAAAACCCCAGGCACACTTACTAGAATAAAAAAATACAACCACTTTCTTTATTAGGAATAGCATATAAACATTCATAGTAAAAACATGAATAACATCTAACCAAAAAACATAGCCAAAAAAATAATATTTAAAAGCTAGAACAATTACTCGATTTATAAACATGATTTTGTTAAAAATATTAACTTCACCAAAACATCAAAAGAATAAATCGTGAATATAAATACCGCGCTGCTCACCAGTATTCTTGATAAATCACCCTCTCATATCGCTGTTGTTGACTCAACCGGCGAAATAGTTTATGTGAATAAATCGTGGATTAATTTTGGGCGCGAAAACGGCAAAAATAATAATCAGTGGATTGGTTTAAATTATTTAAATATCAGCCAACAGTCGGCACAAATCGGTGATGCATTGGCGGCTAAAGCGCACCTTGGATTATCACAAGTCATCAGTGGCGAATGCGATGAATTCACCCTCGATTACCCTTGTCACAGCGACACGGTTAAACGCTGGTTTTTAATGAGAGCGCAAGCCCATGAGGTTCACGGTCTTCGTTTAGTTATTATTTATCACGATCAACACGCCGCCGGCTCAGAACTTGAAGCCATAAAAGAACGTTTAATGCTGGCGACAGATGTTGCCCAAATGGGCATATGGGAATGGCGACCGAGTGATAACTCCCTTATTTGGGATCACTGGATGTACGAAATCTTTGAAATACAACCCACAGACACAAGCGGTTATTTATGGGATTGGATCAACCAAATAGATACAGACGATAAGGCAAGAGTTAAACTCAGTTTAATAGACGCTTCTAACCGAAAGATAATTTTTAACACCGAATATAAAATACACACAGAATCTGGCGTTAAAATTCTACAAAGCCGTGCCTGCACTATAGAAGATAAAGAAAATCACTCGATAAAAGTCGTTGGCGTCACACAAGATATAACCCACCATCGACTGGCCGAACAAAAAATTCAAATTCTGGCTTATCACGATCAACTCACCCAATTGCCCAACAGACGCTTACTCAACGACAGACTCAATCAAGCACTCGCTGCCTATCAACGTAACCATTTAATGGGCGCATTAGTATTTATCGACTTGGATAACTTTAAAATCATTAATGATAGTTACGGGCATAAAATTGGCGATTTAGCACTGACTAAAATTTCAAAAACTATTCGCCAATATTTACGAAGCAAAGATACTTTGGCTCGATTTGGGGGCGACGAATTTGTACTATTAATTCCTGAGCTTTCTAACAATACCAGAGACGCAAAAATTGCCGTCGAAGCACTTTTAAAACGACTGATTTCACAATTAGAAAAACCCATTTTTCTGGCCGACATTTCGGTTACGGTTACAGCTAGCTTTGGTATTACCTTTTATTATGCAGGCAATCAAGATCATACTGAGCTATTAAAACAAGCCGACGAAGCCATGTACCAAATAAAACGCAAAGGTAAAAGCAGTTACGCCTTTTATCATCAACCGCCACACAATCGCAAACTCATCAACAGCACTAAGATCAAACTATTAAATACGGTCAAGCAAAAATAAATTTTACGTGTAGAAACATCTGATTAACTCATCCATGATTTAATCAGAGGGCAGAAATTGAAAATGTGATTTCCAATTTCTATACAATTTCAATCACTTACCGTTCATGAAATTGGCGACACATCCTTGTGTCGCGA
>CALMJT010000057.1 GCA_937864365.1 uncultured Alteromonadales bacterium
ACCTAATCGAATTTCGAACGCTCGTGTAGCTTTAATTAATGAGCTTAATTTCTTGTAGCCATGTTCTTTTGGTGAAAAGTTACAAAAATCTTTTAAGTAATTGCTGATTTTTGAGACGTTAGCCCAACCTTCGTGCTCTTCGAATTTTTGAACCGCATGTGTTAATAACTCAATTAATGGACGGTTTATCGTTGTAAAATTTTTGTCACATAGAAGTTTTGGTGTATCTAAGAGAGAGTCTTCATTTAAGAGCGACTCCGTAAAAAAGAAATTCGAATATGATTTTACAAGAGTTAAAGGAGTTTTCTTCTCTCCAAATCCGTATACGATTTTACCTGATTCAATTAAGTGTAATACTAATGGTCTAAAGTCACAATCACTGCTCATTATGGCGAATAGATTAATGTTTTTGTCATACAATAAGCTCATTGCATCAATCGTAATTGCAATATCATTGGTGTTTTTCCCTTTGATATGGGCGCAATTATGAATTAATCGGATCGGTTTAGTTTGCAAGTAATTAGACCAATTTAATAATGAAGGTTGGCTCCAATCTGCGTGAGCATGTTGTGCTATTAATTCGCCATGTTTAGATAATTCCTGAATTACCCCATCTAATGAATGATAGCTAGCGTTTTCACAATCAATTAATAATGCAATTTTGAGAGGTTCAGCCATAATTTGTTCCTCTAAGCTTTAGTTGAAAAAATTTATTGACATGTTTATCCATCAAAACGAGATAACCAACGCTGGGTAAATCCATCGTCATCTATACCTGCGGGATCATCAAATAAAGAGTCGTTGATCTCAGCGCGCGTTGGTTTTAGCGCACGACCTAAATTAATATATTCTTGAGGGATAAAATTAGGGGAGCCAATTTTCGGCACGCTTCCAGCTTGAAAAATAACGCCGTTACTGTATGGGCACGATAATGTTGATTGGCCTGCATTCGATATCACGGCTTGAGCACCACCGGCTTTTTCGAGAATGCGATTAGAAACTGCCGTTAGAAAAGCAATGGACTTAGTACCATCGCCAAAATTAATTCCGGTTGTTGTTAAGTTATAGGCGTTAAAACAGGGATAATTAAAGAGCTGCGAGCCTATAACTTCATGGGATGCGTCCATGCCACCTACATTAAAAGGCTCAATAAAACTCGGGCCAGCGTAGGCATGCTCAACTTCCATGGCATTGCACATTGAGACAAATTGCTGAATAAATCCGTTAAGTCCGATTTGATCGAGAAAAGAAAACGGATAGGTTATCAATAATTTACCCAAATAATTCTGTCGCATTACCGTATTTAAGTAAGCGCCCAATGACCAAAAATCTGCTTTATCTTCTTCAATACCAGCCTGAATCTGAAAGGTATTTTTAGGGTCGGCCATTTCATATATAAGACTCAGGTCGATGTTCTCACCATCTCTTAAAACTTGCATTTGGCGTTGTTTATCCAACATGTATTGTTTTAATTTTCCGCTAGCTTGTTTTAAGTATATTTCAACACACTTTGCTGCATTTTCTATTCGTTTACCTTGACCGGGTCCGCCGATATAGAACTCCATAGCTAAACCTAAAACGGCGGATGGATTACCACTTCTAGGGTAATAGACAACGGGCTCTTGGGTGATATGTTGGTAGTCAAATGTCGTCATTTTATTGGTCCGATTGTTTACCCATCAAACCGAGATAACCAACGCTGGGTAAATGCTTTGTTGTCTTTCCCTTCAGGATCATAAAATAAGGTCTTACTAAATTCTGCACGTGTCGGTTTTAATGCTCGACCTAAATTAATATATTCTTGAGGGATAAAATCAGGGGCGCCAATTTGGGGAATATTGCCTGCTTGGAAAATCACACCGTTACTGTAAGGGCAGGATAGTGTGGTTGGGCCTGCGT
>CALMJT010000058.1 GCA_937864365.1 uncultured Alteromonadales bacterium
TTTCAATTTCTGTCCTCTGATTAAATCATGGATGAGTTAATCAGAGGTTCCTATATTGTATTCATCGGTGAATTACAGAGAGCTGTGCAATGGTTCTGAAAGATAATTTTGTACAAATAATTCATTAAACAAATTATTCGATATCGAAAAAATTAAACATGCGAATGCACGATGGAAAATGTTTACGGTTTTTATTGAGAAGTATTAAGGTGGGAAGTGTTAAAGCCGTAAAACAGACTATTAAGAACTGTTTTACGGTTGATGCTTCATACAAATTGCATGAAGTTACAGGCGGGTGTACTTACCGATGATATTTACCGGCCTAGGCAAATACCTTGCGAATTTCGTTCACTAATAATTGGCCAACATTTTGTAAATGAGAAGTGTGGTGATCAACTTCTTCTAAATACATTTCTAGGTGATCAATCGCCTCGTGTTGTTCTTGCTGTTCTAACTGCTCCAGCTTTTGGTTTAATTCCTTTAACGTTGCTTCAAGGTTTTGAATTCTTTCTTGCAGCTCTTGCTTTTGCGATTGTATAGAGTCCATTGCATCGACCTTTATTTTGTTTATCCGCCAACAAGTTTGCTGCCAATAATTAAAATTGCCGGAATAACTATAAATACTGTCAAAATATAAACAGCGATATACAGTCTATTTTTTACGGCCAAGGCAGCAAGCCAGTTAGCACAGTTTAACGGTACTTCGCGCAGCATAGGTATGCCGTAGATCAGAACTACGCCGATTAAATTGTAAAACAAGTGCACAAGCGCGATTTCCATCGCAAAAACAGCATTAGCACCGGTCACAGCGGTAGCCGCTAATAAACCGGTAATACAGGTTCCAATATTTGCCCCAAGAGTAAAAGGATAAATCTGACGTAATGAAAACACGCCAGAACCGGCCAGAGGGACGATAAGGCTGGTGGTTGTAGATGAAGACTGAACCAACACTGTCATTAATGTGCCCGAAAAAATTCCGGTTACTGGGCCGCGACCAACGGCGGAGTGCAACACTTCTTTAGCGCGACCAACCATCAATACTTTCAATAATTTTCCAATGTAGGTAATTGACGCAAAAATCAAGACCACACCAAGAACAATCGTGATCACACCGGCAAAGGTTGATGATAGAGGTGAAAGAATATCTTTAAGCAGATGAACCGGTGGCCCGACCAGCGTTTTCATAAAATTAAGGCCGCTCATTGATACTGATTCGCTACCCACTAACATTTTGGCAAAAAAAGCACCTATGTGATCTAAAAGACCAAACATGATTTCAAGCGGTAAAAAAATCAGCACGCATAAAACATTAAAGAAGTCGTGCACGGTTGCAGCTGCAAAGGCGCGTCGGAACTCTTCACCTTGTTTGATGTGGCCAAGGCTGACAATAGTATTGGTGATAGTTGTGCCGATGTTTGCGCCCATTACCATAGGAATGGCGACGCTGACGGGCATGCCACCGGCAACTAAACCCACAATAATGGATGTTACGGTACTGGACGACTGAATTAACGCGGTGGTGATCGTACCGATAACCAAGCCAGTGATTGGGTTGCTGGCGAATTCAAATAATTCTTTTGCACTGGCACCGGCTGCTTGCTTAAAACCGCCACCAATTAATGAAACTGCAACTAACAATAAGTAAACGAGAGCGGCCACCAACAACCAGTTTTGCCAGTTACGTTGGGTATACTCAGTTTGGGGTAATGACGTGGCGGAGGTATTGATTGTCATAAAATGAGATCTTTTTGAGAGATTTACGAAGTAAAACGCCTACCGCTGCTATTTTGTGTCGTTTTTGTGACAGATTTATGACGAGACTCAAAAGAAACGGGAGAATCTGTAAATTTTTCTCCAATATCGATCTTTTATTGTTTATGAGTACCAAAGCGGTGCGTTTTCTTTCAAAGTTGAGTTTTCCAGTAAACTTTATTTTACAGAATGAACGGTAAAAACTGCCGTAAAAGTACGGCAGGGTTAGTTTTTGGTTTGCTAAATAACATAAATGATATGTTTTACTGCCCGAAGATTTCAGACCGTAAAAAAAGATTTTGGCGAGGAGTCATCGAATTTCTGTGTTGTACTTTGGTGCAAAAAATCTCGAACTGAGCTGTGCTACCCAGTGCTCGCAATTGTGTTCTTGAGCTCTGAATATATACCGAGGGCGCAACTGAGGTTTAAAAAAGTAACTCCGCCCAAGGTGAGCAGAGTTACCGGTGACTATTAAAAATGAACGCAGAAATTTGCCGAAAAGTAAGACTAATTTCCGAGTTGTTCTAGCTGACGAGTGGCTGCTTGTCCTAACTCTCCGCCAACCTGCTGAACCGCAGTAAAGTTTTGGCGAGCTTCGACAATGTTACCTAAATTGGCGTTGCTCAGACCTAAGTAATAGGTCGCGTAAGCCGTTGGCAACCATTGATTACTTTGTAGCAGGTCAGACCGGGCCGCGGCGTATTCTTTTTGATCAACAGAAATAATGCCTCGGTACAGATAGGGCGCAAAGTATTCGTTGTTTAAGCTAATCGCTTTATTAAACGACGTTTTCGCTGCGGCTTCGTTTTTCAATTCGGTTTGTAACTGGCCTTTGGTCGTCCAGAACAAAGCTTCTTTAGGTTGTTTCGCAATGGCTTGTTCAACTTTTGCTAAGGCGCCTTGATAATCTTTAGCGCCCGCGAGTTTTAATGCCTCGGTGTGCAAATCGTAGGCGGGTTTATCTTTACGAATCTGGGACATAGCGCGATCAAAGGCTGCTTTGTTGCGGGTACCGTCAGACATACTACGTGCCTTTTCTAAGTTAGCCGCAACACGCTTTTGTGACGGTGGGTGACTTTGAAAAAAAGCTTGTAAGGCGCTGGTGTTTTGACCTTCTGAGAGCTTCACAAAGGTCTGTTGCAATTCAACCGCACCCATTGGCTCGTATCCAACACGACCCATGTAATCCATGCCATAGCGGTCGGCTTCGAGCTCTTGGCCTTGGCCATATTGGGCCGTAAAAGCCGATGCACCCAAAGCCACGCCCTGCTGAGTTAAGGCGCCATAACCATAGCTCTCACCTACTGCCTGAATTAAAGAACCTAAACCACCGAGAATGGTTGATTGGCTTTGCTGAGTGGCACCGTGTCTGGCTGCGGCGTGAACAATTTCGTGGCCCAAAACTGCTGCGAGTTGCGATTCATCTTCTAATTCGTAAAGCAGGCCCCGGTTGATGGCAATCTTGCCACCCGGCAACGCCCAAGCGTTTGGCACATCGTTATTTAACACTACGAATTCGTAAGGCAAGTCTGGTCGATCACTAACGCGCGCCAGTTTTTGACCCACCGAAGAAATATACGCGTTGAGATTTGGGTCAACAGTGTATTCGCCACCCTGGCTTTGTTGGCTGGGAACATACTGTTGCTCGCCGATGGCAATCTCGTCAGCACGAGACAACAAACTAAATTGGCTTTGTCCTGTGACAGGGTTCGTGGTACAGCCATGCAGTGCTGGCAACACCGCTATCATACCAATAGCAATACGTTTGGATAATTTCACAAGAACTTCCTCTTACTATGAATTTACGCACTGAATAATATATTGATTAATAAAATCGGCTTAAGCTGCCGTTTAATCCATTCGGGTTGCACCTATCGACTGCAAAATAGGTCGTTTGTGCCCTGCACCCGGAGTGCCGTTATAATAACGCCAAACACCGTCTATAACCCAAGATAACGAAACATTGGCCAAATAAAATGCAAGCTCTGCAAGTAATAGAAATGTACGCCGGAACACGTCCCGACGGCGAAACCGTGGTTGAAAAGCTGCGTGTAACCATTAACGATGACGACAGCTGCCAACTAGTGACATCGCCTGCGTTTGTGCAAGGGCTAGCGAGAGGCGACACCATCAAACGCGATGGTGACTCTTTTGAGCTGGTCAAGCGCTCGGGCAATTTATGCATTCGTGTTTATGCTGAAAATGCCGAACGATTCGCCGAAGAATTAACCTCTGGTATCGAGAAGCTCGGTGGTGAGCTGGATATCGAGTCACCACGACTGTTGGTGTACAGCATTCACGTGTCTTGTGGCTTTAATGCCATAGAAGACATGCTGAATAAATACATTGGCGAGCATTCCGGTAGTGTTTGGCGTTACGGCAATGTCTACAGTCCAGAAGATGGCACAACGCCACTCAATTGGTGGAATGAAATTTTAAAGCCGGAATAAATCCGCTTTATTTTGCAACAAACAAGACAATGGCTTTGATATGTTAATGGTAATTTCGCCAGCAAAAACGCTGGACTATGAAACCGCACCGGTCACCAAAACCGCAACCCAACCGAGTTTTCTTGATGACAGCGAAGTGTTAATCGAAGACCTCCGTAAACTTGCGCCCCAAGATATTTCAAACCTAATGAGCATTAGCGACAAGCTAGGCGTTTTAAACTTTGATCGCTTTCAAGCGTGGTCGCAACCTTTCGATAAAACCAACGCCAAACAGGCCGTGCTGGCGTTTAAAGGCGATGTATACACAGGCTTAGAAGCCGAAACCTTTGGCAAAGAAGAATTTAGTTTTGCGCAAAAACATCTGCGAATCTTATCGGGCTTATACGGTGTATTGCGCCCACTCGATTTAATGCAAGCCTACCGACTTGAAATGGGCACCAAATTCGAAAACCAACGCGGCAAAAACCTCTACGAATTTTGGGGCGATAAAGTCACCGAGGCGCTTAACGAACAACTGAAAACCCTTAAAAGCCAAACACTGGTTAACCTCGCCTCTAACGAATACTTTAAAGTAGTCAATAAAAAAGTGCTGAATGCCGACATTATTACCCCAACCTTTAAAGACTTAAAAAATGGCGAGTATAAAATTATCAGCTTTTACGCCAAAAAAGCTCGTGGCCTAATGAGCGCCTGGGCCATACGCCACGGTATTACCCAAGCACAAGATCTAAAAGGGTTTGATAGCAATGGCTACGTTTACAACGAAGGCCTAAGCAAAGGCAACACCTGGGTATTTACGCGAGATGTTGCGCAATAACAGGTCTTATTTATTTGATTATAGGAAACTCTAGATTAATCAGAGTTTCCTATAAAAATATGTATATTAATTTTGGGTAAACATCAAAAACCCAATTAAGCGAGGTAATTTGTGTCAACAGAAAAACCAATTTCTAACGCCAGCATTAATAACCGTGAACCGATTTTTAATCATCTTCAACGATTATTAACCGAAACGAAAAACCTCTTAGAAATTGGCTCTGGCACCGGCCAGCACGCGGTTTATTTTGCTGGAGAATTACCGCATCTGCGTTGGCACACCTCAGACCTTGCCGTAAATCACCCCGGCATTAACTTATGGCTGGATGAATACACCGGTAACAATATCGAACGGCCTTTCGAGCTAGACGTAAACGGCGGTTGGCCGGAATTAACAGTAGATGCCATCTACACCGCCAACACCCTTCACATAATGAGCTTTGACTCGGTAAAACAATTCTTTGCAGGCCTGCCCAACGTACTTGGCGACAACGCCCAATTAATCATCTACGGCCCGTTTAAATACAACGGCGAATTCACCACACCCAGTAACGCCAAATTTGATTTATGGCTCAAAGACCAAAACCCCGTTAGCGGCATCCGCGATATAGAAGCCATACAAGAACTCGCTGCAAAAATTGGCCTCACGCTCAAAGAAGATAACGCCATGCCTGCGAATAATCAGTTGCTGGTTTTTACTAAATAATAAATTAACAAAGGAGCCTCTGATTAACTCTGCTATGATTTAATCAGAGGGAAAAAACTGGATTCCAATCACTTCAAGATTTTAATTACATACCGTTCCTAAAATCGGTCACGTATCAATGAATCACAGGAAATTTTAGGTTAATCGGAGTCTTCTGGATTAAAAATAATTCGATGATATTAATTTATTTGTTCATTAATTTGTATTTTTCGTTTTTAATTTTTTATGATCTTGCCGAATTTTTTACAGAACCACTTTACAGCTTCGGGTGAAATATCTATTGCGTTTTCGTTATATTCGCCCGTTTCCTCGTCGTACCAAGTTATGTTATATCTACCCACGGCTTGCATAAATAAATTTTTGTTAAGTAGTCTATTAAAGACTTCTCCTGCATCTGGCGATGAAATTATTGGCAGAAAATCCAGATTGTAAATCGATACGTTTAAGTCTTCCTCAAACCAAATTTGAAGGATGTACCCATCGATATATTCAACTTTCAGTATGCCTTTTTCAATAATTACGTTGTTGGAGCTAAGGTAAGCTTCTAATTCATTCCACATATATTTTCCTCATCCTACTATCCGCACTGGAATTCGTCTCTGAGCATTATTCCATTGAATAAATAGATCAGATTCGTGCACCTCAACCCATGCTTCAATCAATCTTTTCAGTTTGTTAGGGAGTTGCTTTCCCGGTTGAAGCCATTGTCTTGTCTTGATGTCTATTCTGTAACTACTAACATCTTGCTGGCATTTAACCAGAAAATAGGTGGAGGTTATCTTAAGGCTTTTTATCTATATCGGTAGAATTACATTTTTTTAAAAAGAGTTAATTTGGCCATTCTTGGTTAATGTGGCCGTTTTTATAGATTCCCATTTTTTCTAAGAAAAGAATCGCTGGCTGATACTCATGTATTATTGCAGCGCTGGCGAGTGATCTAAATTTTTTTACATTAGTGATTTTTTTTGTGCGTTTATCGACGCCTTGCATACCGTAAAGAAACATGCCATGTAGGTTTCCTGACTCAGCGGAAAGTTTTAACCATTTTTCCGACGCTAATTCAGCTTTGCGACTATTTTCTAAAGGATCAGGCGAATCTTGAGCTAAAATAGAGGATAAGATCGCATAGTCTATAGGGGCTTCGCCTTTGCCGGTTTTGGCTTCTGGTAATATCAGTTCGGCAATTTTTTGCATTATTTTAAGGTCATCTTCATCAGCCTCATAAATGCCAAATACGTAATAAGCATCGAATTTATATCTAGGTAAGTAGTGCTCTCTAAGTGCTCTGGCGTAAATAAACTTCTCTAAAGAAGTGTTTAATTTACTTTCATCGCATAGCTCTAAAATGGATTTTGTGTCTATACGGTCAATTGAATCTTTGCAGGTCAATTCATCTGCTACAGTAATTGCAGATAGCAGCGAAGTAAGTGATGCCAAAACAAATGATTTCATAATATTCTTTGAATGCTTAAATTTCTTAGCGATAAATTATACGAGCTTATGGCTAACTCAACCATGATTTAATCAGTAGTTAGATATTAAAAATTTGACTTGCAATTTATTCTCGTCTTTATCAATCGCTGCCCCCGATATTAGAGGCACATTATTTTGTCGCTGAAATCTTTAGATTAATAGATATTAATGGAAGCTACAGTTTCTTAGTTAACTTTTTGAGTCAATTGGTTCTTTTATTAAGATAATATTATCAGGGCTATGAATGTCACCGATTACACACATTAAATCAGCTCCGCAAGAGTCGGATGTAATTGTCTCCTATTCAAACTCAACTCTTGACTCACACCATGGGCATATATCGTTCATTTTTGGAATTCCTGTAATTTCTCATAAAAGGATTAGTGACCTTGATCGAAGAATTTCTAGTGGCTGAGGATTTTTCATTGTTTTTTTAATTTCTCTATTGGGTTTTTGTCTTTTCAAGTAGTTCTTTATATTGTTTGTTGTTCATGGATGCTTAAAAAATTAGAATTTTAGGGAGGTCACTTTAACCTGATATAAGAGTTATTGTGATTTGATAAGGTCTTTTGTGCAATCAACAGATGGTTCGATGTAGACAATATCTCGAACAAATAGCCACTGGTGCGATGCTTCATTGCAAACTCTATAGCCTTTTTTTGACAGATAAACGTCTACAGAAAAATGTGAAAGATGAGGAATTATAAGAGCCAAAACAACTCCTGAAATTGCTGATCTTGATATAAATTTCCCTTGTTTATCAGAGGCTGGTTTTCCACCCCAAAACTCTATAGCAATACCAACTCCAAGTGATAGCAAACCAATACCGACTCCAAGCATATAATATGAGCCCTTATCGAATACAATTATTGGGCCTGTTATATGCAGAAAAAGAAAAAATATCCGATAAAAAAACCACACTGTCGCGGATATTCCGCCTATTAAAAACAGTGGGGGTCCAATTGTTTTATTAAGTATTGAATATGGTTCTCTATTTTCCATTTTATTTATTTAATATGATTTAAATTTTTTGGATGAATTATATCATTTAACTTAATTGTTATTGTTCTCGTAAACTGTGTTGCGAGGTGGTTTACTTTGTCTATGGTGCTGGAGGAGAATTTATAACTTTTCATCTTTTATCAAAGCGTCCTTGCACTCGAAAAATGATTCAATGTAGAGGAACCTCTGATTAACTCATCCTTGATTTAATCAGAGGGCGAAATTGAAAATGTGATTTCCAATTTCTTCACAATTTCAATCACTTACAGTTCTTGAAATTGGCGACACATCCTTGTGTCGCTAGAAACTCTAGGTTAATCAGAGTTTCCTAGACAATGTCTTGAACAAATAGCCACTGATGAGAAGCTTCATCACAAACTGTGTATCCTTTTCCTGCTAGATATTTATTTGCACAATAGTGCATTAGCTGGGGTGTTAGGAAAATTAATACAACGCTTAATATAGCCACTTTAGTCAAAAAGGAAGACTGTTTTTTTGATAGCTCTTTATTTAGCCATCCTTCCTGAACGGTAACTATTGCGAGAATTAATAAACCAACACCTACGCCAAGCATGTAAAAAGACCCTTTATCGAATACTTCTACAGGCGATAAAGGGGTAATAAATATTTCAAATGTGCGAAAGAAAAACCAATATAAAGCAGCTAATGAACTCAGTATAAAAAATATAGGTGTAAATATACGAATTGCTAGGGGTGAATCTCTATTTGCCATTATTATGTAATTCTTACATATAACATAATATTTATTTAGATTTTCAATTTTGGAGGGTAAGGTTTAAAGGGTATGTCTTAGTGCTTCTCAGGATCTCTTTTAAAAAATTTTGTAATTTTCTTTAATGCAAAAATATATAAAATAACAATCACGACTACATAAATTGCTATGAAAAAAATCAATTCTATACTGCTTCCGGTGTTTCGTGTGATGAGAAATAAACCATAAAGTGCTGCGGCCCAATATATGAAGCCGAGAATTTCATCAAGAAAAGTGAATTTTGAAAAATAATAGAGCCATTTTTTAAAAGTCATAACGAGTTTCTCGGAAGAAAAATTAGTTCAATTTATATTTCAGTTCAATTGCGTTTTGAAATTGTATGCTGTTTTTTTCTGCGGTGGCAATAGCGTGAATGTATTTTTCCAAAGGTTTTTCAAGTAAAAAGTATAACAACTGTAAGTCCCCATTTCTTTGCAATAATGAGTGAAGTTTTGGGCTTTTATTTTTCAGGCGTGTAGATGCGAGAGAAGATCGTTGCATGAAGCCCTGCATCATAAGTAGGCCAATAGGAGTTCCTATTCCGGTAGCTGAAGCTCCTGCAGAAACGCCTATACGTTTGGCTAACTTTTTGTACGCGACGCTAGCCGCAATTACGGTGGCTATTCTCATAGCAACAGCAGTCGCCAGTTTTTTTCCGATAATCATTCTTCCTACATTATATCCAGCTAGCACTCCAGCTTGCTTAGCCAAGGATCTTACGGCATGTTCGGGAAAGTATGAATAATAATGTTCCAACACTAGTGCAATACTTTGATATAGCGGACTTTTCTGGTTTTCAATTCCATATTTGATAAATTTTTCTAGAATCGTAACCATGGCTCTATTTTCATATCCAATTTTAGCCATCCGTCCGTTTTCACCTAACCCAAGCCCTTGTCCGGTTCTTTGCAGTCCTAATACTATGTCCTCTCCCACTGAATAGATTCCGTTTCCTAGTGCCACAACTACATCTATTGAGTCTTCGGTGAATGACATACCTATCTCCTAATTTGCATAAAAGTAACTACTAAATAACTTAAGCAGCGGTTGTTAATTTTGTCTGATAATGTTATGCAAAAAACTAATTGAAAAGAAAACCCGTACTAATAAGAAGTGTGATTTCAAAAGGTATTTACTGAGAGTTCTATCAGTAAACTTAAGAATGGATATTTTTTTAAGGAATAAAAAAATATTTGGATGTGTCGGTTTAACCGAATAAGTTTTTAATTTGATTTTTTAGAAGTTTTTTAACGAATTGTTTGTGTAAGATTTAAGAGTAAAAACAGTATTTAACCAACATGGCCACGCACATAATAACGATTAATATTCGAATATAGAGTGGGTTTATTTTGAGTAGTGTGTGTGAGCCTATGGATGCGCCAATAATTTGTCCGATAAGCATGGTGATGCCTGCAAGCCATGCGACTTGGCCGAGGCTAATGAATATAATTAATGCGGCTATGTTGGTCACGCAGTTGAGTGGTTTGGCCAGTGCGGTTGCGCTGATAAGGTTTTTACCATTAAGTACGACTGACGATAAGGCAAAAAAAGAACCTGTCCCAGGGCCGAAAAATCCGTCGTAAAATCCAATAGCAGGTATTACACCATTTTTATATTGGTTTTCGGTAACGCGTTTTTTGTTGCTGTCGGTACTGGGTGTTGGTGCAATTAAAAAGTAAGTGGCGATAATAATTAATACAATGGGAATTACCACGGCGAGTGCGTCGCTATTAATAAATTGCACGCCTATGCAACCAAGGCTTGACCCTATAAACGCAGTAATTAATAAGGGTTTTATTTCGGCAATGGTAACGCGACCTTTTTTAATCATTAAATAGGTTGAGGTTGCCGTTCCAATACAGCCTTGCAGCTTATTGGTGCCTAGTGCTTGCAGTGGCGGAATTCCAGCAAGAATAAGTGCGGGAAGTGCAATTAAGCCACCACCGCCTGCGAGCGTATCAATAAATCCTGCGGCAACGGCGGTAATAAATAGTAATACAAGAATATCTAAAGCAAGTGGTAGTGTTTCCAAAAAATAAACCTTTGGTGAGTGTTGTATAAAACGAGACGATTAAAGGATTGGTTTAAATTTGTGTGACGGAGAATACAGGATTGAAGTTTGAAAGATTATGGTTCGTCGGTAAATGTAGGTAAAAGATGCTCTGAGTTTTTGAACTATAAGAACCTTTGGCTAATTCATCCTTGATTTAATCCGTGAGTAGACATTAAAAATTCGATTTCCAATTTCTTCACAATATGAATCACTTACCGTTCTCAAAATTAGCGACACATCCTTGTGCCGAGGAAGTTCTAGGTTAATCAGTGTTTCCTTTAGTTTTTATAAACCTCGCCGCCTTTCATAACAAACTCGACGTGTTCTAACAGAGATACATCGTCTAAAGGATTGCCGCTAACGGCAATAATATCGGCGAATTTGCCGTTTTCTAGGCTACCCAGTTGCGACTCTTTACCCAACAACTTCGCGCCATTAATGGTGGCGGCTTGCAGAGCTTGTAAGGGTGTCATACCAAATTGCACCATGCGCGACAGTTGTTTGGGATTATCACCGTGCGGATAAATAGACGCGTCTGTACCCATAACCATGGGAATGCCCGCTTTTACCGCTTGGGTAAAGCTGTTGCGTTGACGTTTGCCAACCACACGTTCTTTATCAAGACTTTCTTGCAGAATTCCTGCTTTTTCGCCTTCGGATAAAATAAATTCGGTGACGTAAATATCCATACTAAAAACGGTGTGGTGTTTTTTGGCGAGTTTAATGGCTTCGTCATCTAAAAAGCTGGCGTGTTCGACGGAATCCACCCCGGCTTTAATGGCCGATTTAATACCGTCGGTACCGTGGGCATGAGCTGCGACCGTTAATCTGCGACGATGCGCTTCATCGACAATGGCTTGCATTTCTTCTAGGGTGTATTGCTGAACGCCGACTTTGGTGCCTTTAGAAAGTACACCACCGGTTGCACAAAACTTTATAAGATCCGCGCCGTATTTGATGTTTTCACGAACCTTCTCGCGCACACTCCAAGGGCCATCGGCAACGCCTTCGGCCTTTTGATGATACTGCTGCGGTAATAAATTGTTGTCGCAGTGGCCGCCGGTAATGCCTAGCGGTGGGCCGGATACAAACAAGCGCGGGCCGGGAATTAATCCCTCGTTAATGGCGTTGCGCAGGTCAACATCAATAAAACCTGCTGCACCCACGTTGCGAATGGTGGTAATACCTGCCATCAATGTCGTTTCAGCGTTTTTTACGCCCAAGATCGCCGATTTACCGGGTGTGACCAATAAACGATTATAACCGTGGATTTCATGGCTGCCAGTAATGTGCGTGTGCATATCCATCAAGCCCGGCAAGAGTGTTTTACCGGCTAGGTTAATGTGAGTCGCGTCGGCGGGAATGGCTTGCTGAGCAGTGGTGGTGATGTCGGTAATGGTTTCGCCATCGACGATGATCAGTGGCGATTGAATAATTTTGCCGCTGATAACATCAATCATGGCATCGGCTGTGATTGCCGTTTTGGCTAAAGTACTGTGGCTTAATGCTGCAAGAACTGCTGCGCCAGCGAGGTAAAGGCTTTGGCGTAATACCTTAAAGGATTGTCGACATTGAACAGCTAGTTGCATTCGCTCACTCCAAATTCTTTCTATTTTTTAAGATGCATTAACAACGCGGAACGGTTATTAACGTGATTGCTTTAAGAGACGAACAATTTAGCGAACTACACCGAGGATTACTTTGATTAAATCAGCAGTGAGTTAACTAGAGCTTTAAAAGCTTAAATAACCTTGGCTAACGGCGTAACGAATTAACATGGCGGTGCACATAAAAACAATTAAAGCCCGAATATAAACGGCTTTAATGCTGACTAAAAAATGCGAACCCAACCAAGAGCCAATAACTTGCCCAACAATCATTAATGCTCCAATTATCCAAACGACTTTTCCTAAACTGATAAAAATAATTAACGAGGCAAAGTTGCTGGCAAAATTTAAAGGCTTAGCCATCATGCTGGCTTTTACTAAATCTTTTCCGGCACCAAGCACATTGGCAAGCGCAAAAAAAGAACCCGTACCCGGGCCAAAAAATCCGTCGTAAAAACCAATGGTGGGAATAACGCCGTTTTTATAGGATTTTAGAGAAATTTTAGGTTCTGTTGTTTGTTGCGGTGTGGGCGAAATTAAAAAATAAATGGCAATTAAAAATAAAACGATGGGAATAATAAACGAGAGCGATTTTGCATTGATGAATTGAATGGCAATGGCACCAATAAGGGCGCCTAAAAAAGCAGTAATAATAAGTGGTTTTGTCTCGCGCCAATCGAGCTTGCCTTTACGAATTAACAACCACGTTGATGTCGCTAGGCCAACAGTGCCTTGAAGCTTGTTGGTGCCCATGGCAACCAGTGGTGGTAAACCAAATAAAAATAACGCCGGTAAACTGATTAGGCCACCGCCACCTGCAAGAGTGTTGATAAATCCCGAGACTAACGCCGAAACAAACAGCAGTAACACGCCATCAAGAGGAAAGGCCAGTACATCCACGTAAATACATCCAATCAAAAAGTGTGTGGATTATACCGTGGTATAAATGGATTTGATGCCTGAGAGTTTAACGTATTTATTCTCGATTGTTGGCGAGGCGTTAGAGGGTTCCTGAATAACAATTTCCTAGAGGAACTTCTGATTAACTCATCCATGATTTAATCAGAAGACAGAAATTGAAAATGCGATTTCCAATTTCTTCACAATTTCAATCACTTACCGTTCTTGAAATTGGCGACACATCCTTGTGTCGCGAGAAACCCTGGTTAATCAGAGTTTCCTATAGAAAATTGCCTGTTAGTAGATTGGTAAATGTAAGCGCTTTTTAAAAACTGGTTTTAAAAGACACGCATAAAAAATATCAGCAATAAAACATATCAGCAATAAAACATCGCACTATTCTTGTGGAGATACTGTTAGGGAAAAAGTCATGTTGGATAGTGATCAACAATACGCGTTTCGCCAAATTGCGTTTGCAGCGCTTTTGCGCGAGCCGCCTGAGCATCGCCTTCTTTCACGTTCTGTGTTCTTTCAAAGCAGCGTTTAATTAATGCTGCGTCGCGTTGCGTTACTGCGCCGTCGTATTGTTCTAAAAGCACTTGCACAAGGTTGAGGTTTAAGCCCGGATGGTTTGGAAATATCGCCAGCGCCTCTTGGAAGACGCGGGTGGCTTGGCGATAGTCTTTATTTTGATAAGCGCTGATCCCCAATTTGGTCAGCGAGGCAACTTTTTCTTTGGAGCCTTGGGTAACCGGTGTGGCTGCGGCGCGCTCTATTTTTGCCAACACTTTAGACTCACCGGCAAACTCCGCGGCCATGGCATGAAGATGATCTTCGGCCTCTTCGGTTTCACCGGCGTCTTGCAAGGCTTGCACGTAATCAAGATGACAATCGGCGTCGTCGGATGCGTTGTCGCGAAACAGTTGTCGGGCTTCGTGATTGCTTTTCTCAGCCGTTGGTTTGTTCATTGCCTGCTCTAAACTCGATAAAATCAGACCGCCTTTGAGCTGTACATCAAGATCATCGGGATTGTCTTTGAGTTTACGAGTGAGAATTTTGCGCGCCTTTTCGGCTTGTTCGTAAGACTCCTTTGTGGATGAGTCGCGGGCCCAATGGGCGGCTTTGCGAGCGAAGTTATACACGTCCGATTCGTCTTCGTGAATACTGTTCATCCCCCACTTAATGGCGTGCTGAAAACTTCGTGTGCTGGTTTTGACGTCGCCGTTGGCTTCGGCGATTTCGGCCAATTTACGATGTCGCAACACCGATTTTGGTGACAACTTACACGCGTGTTCGATTTCTTCTTGGGCTTTATCGATATCCGAGCGCGACAAATGCACTCGCGCTAACAGGTCTCGGGCCTCAACGTAGCGTTGATCGTGGGCGAGCACTTTTTGCAGAATAATTTCCGCTTGATCCATGGCGCCAAGCTCAACCAAGGTTTCGGCTAAACCCAGCATGGCCCAAGGCAGCGGGCGCTGTTCAACTATGCTTTCGTAGTGCTCGCGGGATTTATGCAGTTCACCCAGTAAGAATAAAATCCGGCCTTTGATGCGCTCTATTTCAAACGCAAACTTAGCACCGCGGGCGAGCATTTTTTCGCAGACTTCAATGGCTTCGCGGTAGTTTTTTTCGGCGAAGAGTTTTTTGATCGGCAGTAAGGCTTCGTGTTTGATCAAGACTCGATCGAGCCTCAGGCAAAACTGCTTGGGCGTAAAGGGTTTGGCAACGTAGTCATCCGGCTGGCTTTCTATGGCGCCGAGCACCATTTCGCGAGAGGTTTCTGCGGTGATCATGACAAACAGGCCCACGGGAGTGAGCAGCTTTTTAGCGCGCAGCGCTTCAAGCAATTGCTGGCCATCTTGGCTGCGGCCCAGATTGTAGTCGCAGATGATCAAGCTATATGGGCGGGATCTACACATCGACATCGCCTCCTGCGCGTTAGCGGCGGTATCGATTCTGGCGATGCCTTGAGTACTGATCATACGCTTCATGGCGCCGCGCATTTCGGGCATGTCGTCAACAATTAAGCAGTTGTGACGCTCATAGAGCTTAATCAGTTCGAGTTTGGTTATTAGGGTCAAAGCGGTCTCTGGGTCAATTGCGTCTAACTAAAGAAGATTCCCATTAATTAAGAATCTTCTAGAAGTTTAGATGAAATTGATCGCTTAGCTTTTATTCCTGTTTGAAAGGTAGCATTTCTGTGGTTTCTGCCATGTATTGCTCAATGCCTGGCTTTTCGCGTCGTAAAAAATCGCGAATGGCTTCGTCGAATCGACTGTCTGCCAACCAGTGATTTGACCAAGTGGCGGTTGGTGTAAAGCCGCGCTGGATCTTGTGTTCGCCCTGTGCACCGGGATCAAAACATTGAATGCCCTGCTCTATGGCGTATTCAATGCCTTGGTAGTAGCAGGCTTCAAAGTGCAGCGAATCGTACTCATCGCGACACCCCCAATAGCGACCAAAAAGATGCGTGCTACTTTTAAAACACAAAGCCGCCGCGACCAGTTTGTCGTTGGTGTAGGCTTGAACCATCATCAGGTTTTCGGGCATGGTTCTACCCAAAGTTTGAAAGAAATCTCCGGTTAGATAGCCATCATGGCCGCTGCGTTTTAGATAAGTAAGGCGGTAGAACTCGTAGAATTTGCGCCATTGCGCTTCGGTAATGTCTCTGCCTTCACAGCGTATCAAGGTGACGTTTTGAGACTCAACCTTCTGGCGCTCTTTTTTAAGGTTTTTACGCTTACGGCTGGCAAATGTCGCTAAAAAGTCGTCAAAATCTTTGAAATCTTGATTATACCAATGAAACTGGCAGCCTTGGCGCAAGGCAAATCCCGACTGTTCTAAATGGCTTGCCACCTTGATATCACTGAACAAACAATGCCACGACGACGCGCCTATTTTTGCAGCCTGGTCGGTTATCACTTCTGCCATTTGAGTCATTAACGTTTGTTGCTGTTGTTCGTCGAGATGACTGGCAAAGCAAAAACGTGGGCCGGTAGCCGGTGTAAAAGGAATTGCACTTAACAGCTTTGGATAATAATGCAAACCGTTGCGGTGGTAGGCGTCGGCCCATGCCCAATCAAATACGTATTCGCCGTAGGAATGGCCTTTAACAAACAGTGGCAGCAAAGCGATCAGTTGATCTCCTTGGTAAACCGTTAGGTGAAAAGGTTGCCAGCCGGATTCGGCGGTGGTTGCGCCACTGCTTTCTAAGGCGTGTAAGAATTCATGTCTTAAAAATGGATAATCACTACCGGCGACGCGATTCCAGTCGTTGGCGTCAACATCGGTAACACTGGTTACAAACTTAAAATCCATACAAATTATCCAAGCGCAGGTTCGATGTGATACTGGGTTTAACGCTGCGAGCGTTAATGCCATTTTCGCGAGTTGCGAAAGCTATGCCGTAGGGCTTATCAAACTAGAACTGGGACGAGAGTTCAACCGATAGTTGCAAAACACTGTTTTCGAAATTGTGTTTTCGAAATTGTGTTTTCAAAACTGTGCTTTCTGAAATCCAGAGTCGGTACGAGTTCTGAAATTAACGATGTTATTCGCTATCGTTTAACGATGACGGGCGGTGTTCTTTAACAACGCGATCCAGACGGAAGCTACAGGTAAACGTGCTGCCGTGGTTGATTCGACTGGTAATTTCAAGAAGGGCTTGGTGACGTGATAATACGTGCTTAACAATGGCCAGCCCTAAGCCGGTGCCGCCGGTGTCTAGGCTGCGGCTGGCGTCAACGCGATAAAAGCGTTCGGTAAGTCTGGGAATGTGGCGCGCTTCAATACCTATGCCGTGGTCTTCAATGGCGATATGACCGCCGCCTTCGTCAACGTAAGCGTGCAGAATGATTTGGCTTTTGGCCGGTGAATAACGCACGGCGTTGTAGACTAGGTTCGAAATACAACTGCGTAGCTCTTCGATAACGCCAATCAACAAAAAGTCTTCGTCGGCGTCGATTTCAAACTGATGAGCCTTGTCGCCACTGAGGTCTTGGGCGTCGTGGACGATGCTTTGCAGCAAATCGGCGACGTTAATTTTTGTCTCTCGCAGGCTGCTGTCGTCGGTTTCAAGGCGTGTCAAAGTCAGCAGATCTTCAATGATCAAGGTCATGCGTTTCGATTGCTGTTCCATTTGGCTGATGGCTTTTTGCCAAACACCGGGCAGCGAATCGGCATTATCGGCCATAGTTTCTAAGTAACCCCGCACCACCGTCAGCGGTGTACGCAGTTCGTGAGAAACGTTACCGATAAAGTCTTTGCGCATTTGTTCAAGCTTTTGCAGCCGTGAAATATCGCGCACCACCATCAGGTAGTCACCTTGGCCGTAGCGGTTGATTTGAAAACTTAAGAATTGATCGCTATCGGTGGCCGACGGCATGGTTAGCGGTTCTGAGTAATCTTCGGCTTCAAGGTAGCGCACAAAGCGCGGCGAGCGCAGGTAGTTAACGATGGGTTTGCCGTGATCGCCCGGTTGTAGACCAATCAGTCGCCGGGCACTTTGGTTCCACCATTGAATAGACGCTTGGTCGTCTAAAATAATCACCGCGTCCTTGAGTGCGGCGGTAGTTTCTTGCACCCGAAGAATCAGTGATTGTAAGCGGTGCTTTTCTTTGTTGTGCCTTTCGCGATTGTTGGAGACCTGGTAATAAACCTCCTCCCAAAAGCCGGTGGCGTTTGGTACTTGGCCGATACTGCGAGTGGTTAGCCAACGCTCAAGCTTGCGCATGTTGTACAGCGTCCAAGCGCCGTACAACACATTGGCCAGCAATAAGGTATACAGTGGATAACCAATGACGAGACCAAGTACAGCCGCAACGGCGATAGCGACTAAAAATTGCCGAAATTCAGATACAAAGCCACGATGCACGAGTGATCTCGAGTGATAGGTTTACGACATTAAAGCTCAAGTATAAGCGATTTATCTTAAGCTTTTTCGGTGACTTTGATGGAAAAACGGTAACCGGTGCCACGCACGGTTTGAATAAAGCGGTCGTGGTCGTCTTGAGTTAAGGCTTTACGCAGGCGGCGAATGTGAACGTCAACGGTGCGCTCTTCCACATAGACGTTGCCGCCCCAAACGTGGTCAAGCAGTTGACCGCGAGTGTACACACGCTCTTGGTGGGTTAAGAAGAACTCCAGCAAGCGGTACTCGGTTGGACCCATATCGATGGGTTTCTCGTTGATGGTAACGCGGTGGCTTACCGGGTCGAGTACTAGACCTTCGACCGAAATTGGGCCACTGGTAGAGGCAGAGTCGGTGCGACGTAAAACTGCTTTTAAGCGAGCGACCAGCTCTCTGGGTGAGAAGGGCTTGGTGATGTAGTCATCAGCGCCGACTTCTAAACCTTGTACCTTGTTGTCTTCCTCGCCTTTAGCGGTAAGCATGATGATTGGAATTTGCGAAGTAACCTCATCGCGCTTGAGGCGACGAGCTAATTCGATACCGCTGGTGCCAGGTAACATCCAATCGAGCAGAATCAAATCTGGCTTTTCATCCACAATCAGGGTGTGTGCCGTTTGCGCATCCATGGCTTCAAGGCATTTATAATCCGCCATTTCAAGTGCTACACGCAGCATATCTCGAATGGAGGATTCATCGTCTACGATCAAAATTGTTTTATCGGCCATGGTTGCACACCGGAATTGTGAATTTAAGGAGGCGTTTTAAGCTGGGTGCATTTAATAAAGGTTTTGTTTCGCTTTTATGACAATCATAGCAATTGGTTGTGATAAATCTGTAATTTGTGTGAAACACACAGGTATATTGGCGAAAACTGTCTAATGAGTTAGTAATTGCCGCAGAATTCATAAGGTTTAGGGCATAAAAATCGTAATGTTTAGATGCCTAAATTTTTAAATGCTTAAAGCAAATAATCAGCCGCGATCGCCACGAATAAAACCACGCCCACCCACTGATTATTCTTAAACGCCTTGAAACATTGCTCCCGCTCGCGATTGCGAATCAAATATTGCTGATACACAAACAAACCCGCGCAAACGGCCACGCCAATGGAGTAAATCCAGCCCAATTTGGCGTTATCACCGATCAGTAGCATGCCGAATAGCGTTAGCACTTGTAGACACCCAGTAATAACCTTGTCCATATCGCCAAACAATACCGCGGTGGATTTCACGCCAATTTTTAAGTCGTCATCGCGATCGACCATGGCGTAGAAGGTATCGTAGGCAATCACCCAGAGCAGATTGGTAAAGTAAATGACCCAAGCGGTTTTTGGCAACGTGTTGGTTTCGGCCGTAAATACCATGGGAATTCCCCAAGAGAATGCTGCACCTAATACGACCTGTGGCATATGCGTGTAGCGCTTGGCAAATGGATAAGCACTGGCGAGCAGTAATGCGGCAAATGACAGCGCAATGGTTTGCCAATTGGTCAGAATCACTAACGCAAAGGCTAAAGCACACAAAGCAATAAACAGAAACAGTGCATTGCCTTCCGATAGTCTTCCAGCCGCCAGCGGACGTTGGTTGGTACGCTTAACCTTGCCATCAAAGTTGCGGTCGGCGTAATCGTTGATAACGCATCCGGCGGAGCGCATCACAAAGACGCCGAGGGTAAAAATAATTAGGGTGCTGACGCTGGGCTCGCCTTCTGAAGCAATCCAAAGCGCCCAATAAACCGGCCAGAGCAACAATAAACTGCCCACCGGTTTATCCATTCGCATCAATTTTAGGTAGTCGTTCCAGTCGCCGGATTTTGGGGTTACGTATTTCTCAAGATTCATTAATGGCTCGACAAACTTCTTTGGCTATAACTCAAATCGTTAAGATTTGGCTTAAAAACAGGTGGTAAATCAATTTGGCTGCGATCTTACGGCCTTAGCGGCTTGATAAAGCCATAATTTCGACTAAAAAGAAAGCCAGAGGTGTTTAAAGTGCGCGACAAAGCGAGTTATTTAGTTAGGGATTTCTTAACTTGTTTTGAGCGTTGCTGTGGTTTTGAAGAAAGATTTAACAATTACAACAACAGAGAAATCATTCGCCATGCATAAAACTGAATTGGTCAACGCCGTCGCCGAAAGTGCCAACATCACCAAAGAAAAGGCACATGACATCATTTCCACCATTCTCGATGAAATCACCAACGCATTAAGTCGCAACGAGTCGGTTAATATTTTGGGTTTTGGATCGTTTAATCCCAAAACACGAGCCGCTCGCACTGGGCGCAGTCCTGCGACCGGTGAGCCAATCGAAATCGCCGCCAGTAACAGCGTGTCTTTTAAGCCCGGAAAACAATTGAAAGATCTAGTCAATCAAGCATCTTCATAGCCGTTCGCAAGTTTTCTTTGCAAAGATCGACGCCATAAAAAAGCCCTCAGATGAGGGCTTTTGGTTATTCGCAAACTGCGATTAATGGCTGAGTTCGTTGGCGATGGTTTCTAGCTCTAGGGCGGATTCAATAATGTTATCGAGGGTTTCGTCTAAATCGGTTTGAGTCAAATGCACGCGGGCGAGCATTTCTGGCGACAGTGGCTGTTTGGGGCCGTCCGCTAAGCCTCTTAAGCACAAGATGCGATGGGAAATGTACAAAAGATTGGCGTAGATGGCGTGTTCGCCGTCGTAATCGGGATTGTCTTGGTGGCGCAACGCGGTTACAACCTCCTGCGGCATATTCCACAAATCCATCAACCAAGAGCTTAATTGCTGGCGACTGACGCCAATTTGCTGCTTTTCTACCACCGAGTCATCTACGTGCGGATTAGCATCCCACGATTTGCATAGGCGGTCGAAATACGGTGGAAAGACGTCGGCAATAATCAAATAACCGAAGTTATGAAGTAAGCCGGAAAGATACGCTAGACCAAAACCGGGGCGATGTGGTCGGTCAATGGCCGTAACCAAGCCTTCCATGGTGGCGGCCATATAAACCGCGGTGCGCCAGTAGGTTTGTGAGCCGTGTGGGCCTCTGGGAGGAATATCAAGAGTTCGACTCAGAGCAATTCCCAGAGCGAGATTGAGCACCATGTCGAAGCCTAAAACGCGCACTATAGCATCGTGAATTGAGCGAATTTTTCCGGGAGCCGAGTAATAAGGCGATGATGCCCAGCTAACGACTTGCGCGGCGAGGCTGGGGTCGGTTTCAACAATAGACGACAGGTCGCTGATGTCTGCATCCGGGTCTACCCTTAATTTGATGATGCGCTGGGCAGTTTCTGGTAGCGGCGGCATCTCAAGGGTGTCTTCAAGGCGCTGTTTGATGCGAAGCGCGGTGAATTTAGAGACTGATTGCTTAATGTCGGCCACGTCGTTATCGGTGGACATCAAGCCCTGCTCAATTTGAGCAATAGGAATGGCGATGTCTAAGCTCGAAGCCTTGTGGGCCATCAACTGATCGAGAGCTTCGTTATCGATCTCAAGCAAATGTGGCGACTTACCGGCGTCCAACAAGATAGGTTCTTGAGCTTTGGTAAGGCGCTCATCAATGACCGTTTCTAAACCACTGATGTTTGGGATCGCTGGAATGCCATCGAGATTCTTCGAGCTGATGTAGTTTTCAACTTCTTTAGCGTCAACTGCGTGCAAATTGCGGCTGGTCAATTGGCAAAGACGCTGTAGATCTAGTAGGCAGTTCGCTGGCACCACCACCAACAACTTACCGCGCTCATCTTCCAATAAAATAGAGCGCGCTGCGTTACTGTCTCGCAGATGGTGGTCGCGGTAATGGTTGGCTGTTGCTGTATCGTTGCTGTATGTGGTCATGGTGTAATTTATCTGCTTGGTGTCCAAGAGTTTTTTAACATTACTTGGGAATTGCACCTCAGTTCCTCGGCTTTATTCTTATAGTTTGAATGTTTACCTATCGATCACGGCTTCAGCTGCCTGCGCAATCTGATTGAGATCAGCGGTGTCCTGCAAATCTAAGTGTAGTTCACTGCTCAGAGATGGCCTTTGAATTTGATGGATTTCTGCCAAATGCTTGTAAAATTGCGTGTGGGTAAAACTTGGTTTACCCAAGTCTTTGCAGTGCTGCAGCGGCGCTTTGCTAATTTCAATAACGGCAAGTGATAGAAATTGTGAAGAAATTGGTAATCGAATTTTCGATTTTGAAGTTCGAGTAAGTCGAAAATGGCTGACGTAAACGGTGACTTCGCTAGACGTCGGCAAACTGCTGACGATGACCCAGCCAACGCTCGATAATGGCGTGGGCCGCGCGAGGATTTTCTTTTTGCAGGGTTTCGCCAATTTCTACTGCTTTGGCGAGCAAGTCTTGGTGGGTATCGAGATTGGCGACGCGAAATTGCACATCACCGGTTTGACGTGTTCCTAACACCTCGCCGGGGCCACGAATTCTTAGGTCTTCTTCGGCGATCACAAAGCCGTCGTTGGTGCTGCGCATAATGTCTAAACGTTTGCGTGCAACCTTGGATAAAGGCTTCTGATACAGCAATACGCAGGAGCTTTCGGCCTCGCCACGCCCAACTCGACCGCGCAATTGATGCAGCTGGGCCAAGCCTAAGCGTTCGGGATTTTCAATCACCATCAGGCTAGCATTTGGCACATCCACGCCAACTTCAATGACCGTTGTCGCCACCAGTAAATCGAGTTGATGCTGCTTGAACGCCTGCATCTGCTCGTCTTTTTCGGCACTGCTTAGGCGGCCGTGAACCAGGCCAATTTTTAGATGGCTAAGCGCTTCGCAGAGCATCTCCCATGTTGCTTGCGCGGCCTGGGCTTGTAGGGTTTCTGAGTCTTCAATCAGTGTGCACACCCAATAGGCCTGACGACCGCTTTCGCAGGCCTGGCCGATTCGCTCAATGACGCTGTCGCGACGATTCTGAGCAATGACGGCGGTGGTAACAGGTTTTCGGCCCGGCGGTAATTCGTCAATGCTGGAAATATCAATATTCGCGTAAAAACTCATCGCCAAGGTTCTTGGAATGGGGGTGGCGGTGAGCGACAGTTGGTGTGCCGAGGTTTTACTTTTCTGTTGTAATGCCAAGCGTTGATGAACGCCAAAACGGTGTTGCTCATCGATGATGGTCAAGGCAAGATCGTGAAATTCCACACCTTCTTGAAACAATGCCTGAGTGCCAACCACCACCAAAGCTTCGCCGGATGAGATCGCCTCGTTTTGCAGTCGCCTTTCTTTAACACCTTGGCGGCCGACTAACCAGGCACAACGAATACCCAAGCCTTCTTCAAACCACCGCGTAAAGTTGCGAAAGTGCTGTTCGGCAAGAATTTCTGTCGGCGCCATCAGTGCGGTCTGCTTGCCTTGAGCCGCGGCCTGAATCGCGGCCATGGCCGCCACCAAGGTTTTACCACTACCAACATCACCTTGCACTAATCGTCGCATGGGTGTGTGTGTGGCGAGATCGGTACAGATTTCGTCGATCACGCGCGCTTGGGCGTTGGTGAGGGTAAAGCCCACAAAATCGAGCAATTTTCGCTCTAGCTGTTTTGCGCGTGGCAGCGCGTAGGCGTCGTGAGTGTTCCCACGGAGCTTTTGTTCGCGCAGGCTTAGGTGGTGCGCCAGTAATTCTTCCAGCGCTAGACGTTTTTGTAATGGGTGCAGACCCAGGCTCAGTTCGTAAAGGTTGGCGTCTACGGGCGGTCGATGCAGATACAGGAGCGCTTGAGAGAGTGTTTGTAGCTGGTGCGTTGCTAAAAACTTTGAATCGATCAGTTCGTTGACTTGACCAGATTTTAGTCGTGATACCAGTTGATCGGTGAGTTGTAACCAACGCTTTTGTGTTAAGCCATCGGTACTTGGGTAAATTGGCGTAAGCCGATCGGGAAGCTCGTAATGTTGTTCATGCTCGGGTACTAGAACCTCAACTTCCGGATGGAAAAACTCTACACCGGTGGCGCCTCGTTTTACTTCGCCACAAACACGAACTTGAGTATCGGTTGCCAGCCGCTCCTTCTGAGCGGCTGTAAAATGAAAAAATCGCAAACAAACGCTGCCGGTATCGTCTCGCACCTTGCACACAAGACTACGTTTTTTACCATAGGCAACATGGGCCGAAACCACTACGCCTTCAATTTGTGCGTAGGTACTCGGCCTGAGCTCGGCAACATCGGTAATTTGGGTTTGGTCGATATAACGGATGGGCAGATGAAATAATAAATCTCTAAAGCAAGTAATGCCCAACTTCGCGAGCTTTTCCTCCATTTGTGGCCCGACGCCTTTCAAGTGGGTAATAGGCGTCAGTTCGAAGGTGCTTTCTAGAGGTGAAGCCTGCATGAGCGAAACTTAGTCTCTGTGCGACTTGGCGAAGTAAAGCATGAAAAGTACTGTGTTTTTATCCATGAAAATGGATTAAAAACTAATTGTGAGAAAAGGTCAAAAGAGAAATGTCGCTGGCAAAAATTCGAACATAAAAAAGCCCCTTTTGCAGGGGCTAAAAACTTAAACTGTGCGATCGAGCTGGCATTGGTTAATGGCTTGACGCAGCACATCGACGGCTTTATGGCGAGGGAAGCTCGCGCGCCACGCCAGTGCTACGGTTCGCGTTGGCGCTTGTCCGGCAAAAGATCTCACCACGAGGCGGTCGTTGTTATAAAACGGACTGGTTGCGGCGGACGCTGGTAAAATGGTAATGCCAAGACCCGACGCAACCATGTGACGCAAAGTCTCTAACGAACTGCCTTCGGCTGCGGTGCGAATTTTAGACGTGTTAGTTTCATTATCCGCCGAAGGACGAATATTGGGACATGCCTCAAAGACTTGATCTCTGAAACAGTGACCTTCACCGAGTAGTAAAATATTGTGGCCGTCGAGATCTTGAGTCTCAATGGTTTGTTTATCTTCGAGCGGATGGCCTTTATGAACTAATACGACGAAGGGCTCATCGTACAAAGGTTGGGTTACCACATCGGCTTCGGTAAAAGGTAGAGCTACAATAATGACATCCAGCTCGCCGTTTCGCAGTCTATGGCGTAAGGTCGCCGTAAAACCTTCTTCTACATACAACGGCATTTCGGGAGCGCGACGAATTAATTCTGGAATAAAGTGTGGCAACAGGTAAGGACCAATGGTGAAAATCGCGCCAACCTGTAACGGACTTTTGAGTTGGTCTTTACCAGCGGTAGCCATATCTTTAATGGCAGAAGTTTGTTCCAACACCAACTGCGCTTGGCTAACAATGGTTTCGCCTAATGGCGTTGGCTTTACGCGTGTTTTGGAACGCTCAAATAAGGCAACACCCAACTCTTCTTCTAGTTTTTTTACGGCGATACTTAAAGTCGGCTGGGATACAAAGCATTTTTCCGCTGCTCGGCCAAAATGTTGCTCCTGCGCCAGTGTTACTATGTAACGTAATTCCGTGAGGGTCATTGTTAAAGGCTCTTCGACTTGCTGAATTGATGAATATTATCTATTTAAAACTAGATTACCCCGTATTTTCAATTTTGGCTATCGATTCGGCGGGTTTAATTTATTTTATTAAGATATTGGTTAAATAAATATTTTTTATTAACTTTCTGTAAATATATGACAAGTAATTCACCACCTGAAAAAAACAAACTTTCACTGTTATGGCTGGGTTTTGGTCAAATTGGAAGGCAGTTTTCCACTCTGAGTAGCGCTTCGAGCTTTGACATAACAGCATTGACTAGAAATTGTTCACAGGTAGATTTATCTGCCAACCCATTACACGATAGTCCTAATTTATCGAAATTTAGCTCATCTGTGCACTATTTATGTTCAAGTGTGCAAGAAACCCATAACTACGAGCATTTATTCGACAACCCCAATTTATCGGTGGTTATTTCGTTAACACCAAAAACTCGCAGCGATCAAGGTTACCGCGAAGCCTACGTTGAGCCTATTGTAGAACTTTCTAATTTAATTAAACGTAAAAATATTACACCTAAACGAGTTGTCTTTGTGTCGAGTACTAGCGTTTACGCTCAAGACGACGGCAGCGTTGTGGATGAATCAAGCGCCACAACGCCAGTCGGTTTTGCTGGTGCTCGAATGCTTGAAGCCGAACAAGTCTTGCTAAACGCCTGTTCTACAGCTGTGATTGTTCGATTCTCAGGCATTTATGGGCCGGGGCGCTTCCGCTTGCTCGATTCGGTGCTTCAAGGCCAGTCATCGCCTGGGCCAGGATTTGGTGTAAACGCTTACACTAATCGAATCCATCAATACGATTGTGCACAAGTTATTGCTCATGTACTTACGCTCGAACAGCCAGAATCGATCTATATTGGTAGCGATGATGTCTCGTGCACCGGTGGCGAGATAAAACGGTATTTGGCGTCGGCCATGGGAGTTGAATACGCAGAAGAGCCTATATTGCCAGATAACAAAAATCAGCTCAGATACACGGGTAAGCGGCTGAGTAATCAGCGTCTTAAGAATTCAGGATATGAATTTCTGTACCCAAGTTATCGTGAGGGTTATCCAGAAATTTTAGAAGAGTATTTGAGAAGTAAAAAAGCCTAGTTTGGTGAGGCTTATCAAAAAAATAAGCCACACCAAAGTAATCTAGCTGTTAGGTAAATTTGTGACTGACCAACAAATTTTAGTAACTTGTATTTCTACTTTTTGGATAGGGGTATTCGCCTTTATAAAAGTAGGAAATATGTATAATGGCAAACCGTTTAGTGATGGACCGTCTTTAATTCCTATCATACCAATCTTTCCAGTTATAGCATTGCTGATTGGCATTTATATAAATAAGATCCTGCCATATGCGGGTGCGGTATTGTTTGTTATTACGCACTTTGGCTATATTGCATATGTGTTGTATAAAAAAGACTAAATATTCTTGAGCAAGAAATAGAATTTAATTCAGGGAATATCAACAGAGGAAGTGCCGAAGTTGTTCTTTTGCATCTATTTCTTTGCGATGATAGTCAAATCAAAACGTCAGATTATTTTGGTTAAACTAAAGTAATGATAGGTAGGTATAAAGTTTCAAATAGCTTCCCCATACCTAACCATTTCGTGCATGGGAACCATGGGCTGCGGCTTCAAGTTGCGCATGCGCTGCGCGCATTGTTGAACAACTTTCACCTCCACCCATGGTCCCATGACGCCAGGCGTTAGATAACCGCTACTGCATCGGCTTCAATAAGCGCCGCCTTGGGTAATTCACTAACGCCAATTGCCGCTCGCGCTGGGTAAGGCTGGCTAAAGTATGCTGACATAACTTCGTTAACTTGCGCGAAGTTGCTCAGATCCGTTAGGTAAATGTTCAGTTTTACGATGTCTTTAAGGTCACCGCCGGCAGCTTCAATAACCGCAGCCAGATTTTTAAAAACTTGATGAGCCTGTTCGGTAAAGTTCTCAGACACCATTTGCATGGTTTCAGGAACCAAAGGAATTTGGCCCGACATGTAAACGGTATTGTTAACCTTGATGGCTTGAGAATAGGTACCGATCGCCGCTGGCGCATTATCGGTGTGAATGGTCGCTCTGTTTGTCATAGTCGCCCCCTGAGTTGTTAAGTGTTGCGACTAGGCCAAGTTATACGTTGGTATCGCCAGTCTTTGAATCCCGATGTGGTATCAGAATGTTAGCAAAGCCTAGCGGGGCCGCCGCGAAAGAAATCCGGCAGTATATAGTGGTTTTTGGTGCTGGCAAGTCAGTTTTTGTGTCGGCTGACGCGGATTACGGTTTTTAGTAACCGAATTCTGCGCAGAATGTTCGCTAGATGTTTGCGGTTGGTTACATTCAGCGTGAGTTTTACAACCATGTTGTGAGCGTCTTTCTCATCCACTTGAATCTTTTCAATGCCCGCGCCTTGCTCCGAGATTCGCGTCGCCATGGTGGCGATAATGCCGCGTTCGTTAATGACTTCGGCGCGTAAAATCACAATAAACTCGCCGCTGACTTTTTTTGCCCACGTCATGTTATTGACTAATTCGGGTTTACTTTGGCGAATTTCGACAAGATTACGACAAGATTCTTGATGCACCACCAAGCCTTTGCCTGCGCTGATGTGACCGGCAATGGTGTCGCCCGGAATTGGACAGCAACAACGTGCGAAGCTGATAACAGCAGCATCTGCGGCAGAAATAACCAACGGTTGAGCTTTAGATTTGACATCGGTGGGGTGATCGGTGGCGAGCAGTTCGGCAATGGATGATGCGGTACGGCGGCCTAAGCCAATTTCTTCAAGAAGCTGATCTTTGCTGCTGATTCCCAGCAAATCGAGTAATTTTTGCAGATGATCTTGATCGAGTTTATCGACCGACAATTGATAAACCTGCAACGCCTGCTGAAGCATTTTGCTGCCAAGTTCAATGGATTCATTGTGTTGCTGGCGTTTTAAATAGTGACGGATGGCGGCTTTTGCCTTGCCCGATACTGCGAAATTTAACCAAGATGGATTAGGGTGAGCGACTTCAGAGGTAATAATCTGAATTTTTTCGCCGCTTTGCAGCTGACGAGATAGCGGCGCCATTCGATCATTCACCCGACAAGCGATGCAGTGATCACCAATGTCGGTGTGAACGGCGTAGGCAAAATCTACCGAGGTCGCGCCCGCGGGCAATTCGACAATCTTGCCCTTAGGTGTGAAGACATAGACTTCATCGGGGAACAGGTCAATCTTGGCGTTTTCAATGAATTCTAAAGAGTCGCCCGCTTGTTGCTGAATTTCCAACAAACCTTTGATCCACTTTCTTGCTCGGGTATGACCAATGGAATCCGAATCGCTCTCATTGTCAGATTTGTAAAGCCAATGCGCCGCGATGCCCTGGTTGGCCATGGCGTCCATTTCGGCGGTACGTATTTGTACTTCAATGGGAATGCCGCTCAAACCTACCAAAATAGTGTGCAGTGATTGATAGCCGTTGGCTTTAGGAATGGCGATGTAATCTTTAAATTCACCCGGAACCGGTTTATACAAATTGTGCAGCGAGCCCAAAGCGCGGTAGCAGTCTTCAACGCTGTTAACCACAACTCTGAAGGCATAGACGTCCATAATTTCTTTGAACGACTTGTTTTTGCTGCGCATCTTCAAATAAATGCTGTACAGATGCTTTTCTCTACCGGTTACCGTAGCACTGACTATGTCGCGATCGAGTCTGTTTGAAATCGCGGTTTGGATGGTATCAACGACTTCCTTGCGATTGCCGCGCACGGATTTTAACGCCGCGGCAAGACGCCGAGATCGCATGGGATGAATGGCTTGAAAACACAGGTCTTCAAGCTCAATACGGATGTCATTCATACCCAAACGTGCGGCGATTGGTGCGTAGATTTCCAGTGTTTGACGGGCAATGCGGCGTTTTTTCTCGGGCCGCAGCGCGCCCAGTGTGCGCATGTTATGAAGACGATCGGAGAGCTTAACTAATATGACGCGAATATCCTTAGCCATAGCCAAGGTCATTTTGCGAAAGTTTTCGGCTTCTTTTTCGGCTTGAGAATCGAATTCGATTTGAGTGAGTTTGCTGACGCCATCAACGAGATCGGCAACGGTTTCACCAAACTGCTGGCTAAGGGCCGCTTTGTTGATTGCAGTATCTTCTATCACGTCGTGTAACATCGCCGCCATCAGGCTTTGATGATCCATACGCATCTCAGACAAGATTGTAGCGACACTCAGCGGATGAGTAACATAGGGCTCGCCACTGCTTCTGCGCTGACCCTCGTGGGCCTGCTCGGCATAGTAATAGGAGCGCTTAACCAGATTGACCTGATAAGGCTCTAGGTAGGTGGAAAGATGTTGACTGAGTTTTTCTATGTTGCCCACGTGGGTGAATTCTGCTCGATCTAATAACCTGGTGAAATATCAGTTAATATTCCGATTTGGAAATAAACTAAAGAATGCTCCAAGAATGCGCTAACACTTGGCGATAATCAATACCACTTGATTAGTTTTAGAGCCTTAAAATTTAGCTTAGCTCAAAAGTTCGACCAATCATTCAATAATTGCTCTTTAATAGCTGAGACTATCTCAGAAACCGAACTTCCTTTACAGATCAACGAACAAAAGCCGTGCACCATCCTATTTTTAGGAAAAAAATAGGGCAGTCGGTCAAAGTTCGGCACAAATTGCTGAGTGATCTGAGTGGTAAAACAGATGTAAATTTAAGTGGCGCAGATCAATGCTGATCTCAGTGAATACGAGGAATAACGGCTACGTAAAGAATACGTAAAAAGGCGGGTAAGTTACAAAAGGATTCGCCGAGCTCAGTGGCTCGGCGCAGAACATAGCAATCAGTCTTGCTCTGGTTCTTCTATTGGGTATTCGTCGTCGTGATCTTCTTTCTGGTTCAAGATGCTCGCATCGATTAAACCTTCTTCGATTTCACGCAAAGCGATTACGGTTGGCTTGTCGTTTTCTTCAGGAACCAATGGGTCTTTACCACCAACTGCCAGTTGGCGTGCGCGCTTGCTGCCGACAAGTACTAATTCAAAACGGTTGTCTACGTGGTTAAGGCAATCTTCTACGGTGATACGGGCCATGAATTCTTACTCGGTAATTGGATCAGCTTGGTTTAGCTGAATACTGGAAACGAAAAGGCGGCGATTGTAAAAAATTTGATCGTCTAGGACAACAGTTTCTGCAATTGCTCGCCGTGTTTCGCTTGCTGGTTATCTAAAGTGAGCCTTTGTGCGGTAATAATGGACTTAAGTTCGCTTAAAGCAAGATCAAATTGTTCATTAATGACAACATAGTCGGCTTCTATATAGTGACTCATTTCAGCGACCGCTTCGTTCATTCTTTTAGCAATGATGTCATCGCCATCCTGCCCGCGTGCACGCAGGCGAGATTCTAATTCTTCAATAGAAGGCGGAACGATAAAAATACCCACCGTATCTGGAAAAATCTGTCTGACTTGATCAGCGCCTTGCCAGTCGATTTCTAAGATAACATCCAAGCCTGCATTTAACGCATCTTCGACGGAAGCTTTTGCCGTACCGTAACAGTTGCCAAAAACTTGGGCGTGCTCTAAAAATTCGTCGCGCTCGACCATTTCTTGAAACCGCGATGCATCAACAAAATGATAATTGATACCATCGATTTCGCCGGGGCGTTTTGCTCGGGTGGTGTGTGACACACTTACAGTAACGTCGGCGGTAGATTCGATCAGGGCTTTAACCAAACTGGTCTTGCCTGCTCCAGAAGGAGCCGATACCGTGTAGAGTGTGCCTCGGGTAGTCATTAAGACCTCTTATTCGTTCGTTGCTTGTGTCGATAGTGGTTTTACGCCATGAGCATAAAAACGCAAAGATGCTATTGCAAAAAAGCCTCTGTGCGTAAAAAAAGAGCGCATCCTACCCTTGTCACCAAGAAATACAACCTTTCGATGCGGTAAGAGTCTCGGTGTCTATTTACTTACAGCTTAGAGTGGAAACCGACACTTGACGATGGTTTGCTGAAAATACCGGTTGGGATCAGGTTGTGGGTAAAAATCAACCCAATGACGGCTCACCTTCTATTGACAACGGTTTTATTAACAACGGTTTTATTAACAACGGTTTTATTAACAAAGGTTTGGATATGAAATTACTGATGCCTTTGGCGAAGAACCAAGCGCGCCAACATAAATCGCTCAATCACCTTTGGCAAAAAGTAAAAACACAAGCGCAGTTAATCGAACACATTGAAACCACGCTGGCGGCTATTCATTCGCGTTATTTCGCAGAAATTTACGAAATCGAGTGCCAAGTGTTAATACCGGCACGAGAAAAGCTGGTCCTTCGTCTCACTGAGTTTATGGGACGCAAGTCTTTGTCTCATTGGCATCGTCAAGAACTGGCCGATTGGATCAGCCTAGAAATTGATACCATCGCGTTACTGAGCGAACAGAAAGCGTACGAATTAACGACATCGTATAACCGAGCTGTCGCGCAGCTGTTTCCCGATTTAAAAGACGATCCCATTGATGACCCATTTGTTGAAACTGAAAGTGGTATTGATCGAAATAAAGCCTCTTTGGAAGATCTTATAGATACCTATCGAGAGTTTATTCCTGAGTCTGTGTTAGAAGAAATTCTGAATGAACTCAACGAAAAATTTTTGGATGCAGCGTCGCCCGACAGTAACGAACCCTTTGATGTTCTGGAACATTCATCCTCGACAGACCTAGACGACCTTTGGCTGAAAAAAATATTCCGTAGAGTTGCCAATACACTTCATCCCGATAAAGAAAAAGATCCGAAATTGCGCCAACAAAAGCAACATTTGATGGTTAAGCTAACTAATGCCCGAGATAACAACGATGTTGCCACTATCATCGATTTATTTATGGAGCACATTGGCGAGTTGGATACCGAAAAATACGGCCTTTCGGTAACCGATTTAATGCAAAAATTACAAGAACAGTTGCACGACTTAGCGCTGAAAAAAGACGCCTTAATTCATCGCAGCGCAATGCAACATTATTTATACAGCAGTTTTTACGATAAAACCGACGCGAAGATCGATAAAAAATTCACTCTGTACAAAGACGGTATCGAAAGTATTGAATATGCGTTACATGACCTGTTGGATTATTTAAAAAACTTAGATCGATTGAAAGAAATTTTGGCGAAAAGAGAAAAACAAAAAGCGTTGATGTTGGTCGATGATTTCTTCCCCGGATTTCATGGCAAGGATATTGATGGTATTTTCAATTAAACGCCATAAAAGAGGGTTTAATTAAAAGTACGTTTTAGAAATCTTTAATCAAAATACAAGAACATTGAGTGATAGGCGTTATTATACGATGCAAAAATTATTGACCTACGTTGTACAAGGATTAATTACGGTATTGCCGTTAGCGCTCACGCTCTACGCAATTTATTGGGTGATTGTTACTCTTGAAGTGTTAATTCGAAAACTATTAATCAACATTATGCCTGAGCAATGGTACTTTCCAGGAATTGGTGTAACCACAGGTATCGTGCTGATTTTTATTGTCGGGTTGGTAATGAATATGTACGGCGCTCGCTATTTGGTGAGTGTTGGTGACAGAGTGATACAAAAAATCCCTCTGGTAAAATCTATTTATGCGTCAATCAGTGACATTATTACGGTATTTAATATTGGTAAAAACAGCGATTTAAGTGCGGTTGTTAGTGTGGATATGGGCAATGGTTTTCATCAAATTGGCTTTGTCACCGGTGAGAATACCGGCAAGCGCTTGTATCCTAATGAAGACAGAATCGGTGTGTATCTGCCAATGAGTTATCAGATCGGTGGCTTTACCATGTATATGAGTCGAGACAAGCTGACGCCACTGAATATATCCATTGAAGAAGCAATGCGCATTACTCTAACCGGAGGCGCCCAAGCGAAAGAAATAGAAGCCTTTCATTTAACACCAGAAGCTGCTAAACCTAAATAACAGCGCTAGATGCTTTCATGAATTATTGAGTTTAATTTGATTTATTAGAAGCGTTGATTAATCACTTTATGATTGAATCAGAGGGCAAAAATTAACAATGCGAATTGCCATTGTTCACAATTATAATCATTACTGTTCATGCAATTGGCGAGACATCTTTTTGTTGCCAGAAGCTCTAGATAAAAAACTTTAGGTAAAGAAACTCTAAGATAAACGAACTTCAGATAAACGTACGCTCGGTAAATAAGAGTTTTCAATGCATTGATAAAGAGAAACCCAGCTCACTTCTAGATAAATAAATCAGATATACAGATCATGCGAAATTACTGATATTCATAAATATCGATTTTTATTTAAACCGTTGTAGCGTTTATTTGTAAAAATAGTTTTTAATAGCAAGACTAGCTGTTTACATCGGTTAATTGAATTAATTCTTATAAAAATAGCGTTTATTCTGCGTTAGCAAGCCATTTGCTCGCCTATACTTTTTATCGTAATCGATAAACCTTGTATCTGAGCGCATCATGGCATTTTTGCGACTAGTTTCTCCTGAGGAGCTTCAGGGCACCCTATTTGTCGGGCATCACGAGTATGCATTGTGCGCAGTGGGCGTTCTTCTGGCAATTTTTGCCTCCGCAGTTTTGCTTCCCGCTACCCATAGATACCGCAATACCAGCGGTGTTTGGCGCCATTTTTGGCTGATATTTGGCGCTGTAGCCATGGGCACCGGAATCTGGGCGATGCATTTTACCTCAATGCTCGCCTACAACATGCCAATGCCGGTAACCTACGATCCAGTCATTACCGCTATTTCAGTTTTTCCAGCTATCTTTGCCAGCGGCGTGTGCATCTGGCTCTATAACCCGCGACAACTCAGTGTAGAAGTGATTAACACCTCTGCTCTGGTGCTAGCGGCGGGTATTGGTGCTATGCATTTTATTGGTATGGAAGGCCTAGTTGTAAATGCGGAGATGTACTACAAACCACTTCTGCTGGTGATGTCGATATTTTCTGCCTATCTATTGGCCTTAATTGGCTTATTAACCTATTGCGACAGCAACAACTTGAAGACCATGCACGGCAAAATACGGCTGCTTGGCAGTAGCATAATATTAGGACTTGCTGTTAGTGGCATGCACACCATTGCTATGAGCGCGACCTATTTTCGAGTCGATGCTCATATGCCATTAAATGAAATCATCAGTGCGCCCTACCCTTTAGTAATTGCTGTTGTGGGCGGCTCGTTGATTGTATTGGTTCTGTTGGTGGTGAGTATTTTAATCAATAAACGGATGGACGAACTTACGCAATCGCTTATGAAAAGTGAATTGCGATTTGCTCGGCTTGCCGAAAGTACTCAAATGGCGATTTTTATTTACAATGAAAAACAGATTTTATACGCAAATAACGCGTTAACCACTATTACAGGCCTAAGTGAAGAGAAATTAAAACACAGTTCTATTGAGTCGGTATTTGGGAAATCTTTCGCTACCTTCTCTGTCGATGTACTGAAATCACCAAAAAAAGTCGGCCGAATTTTTCGACAGCAATTTAAAATTGAACGCCAAGACGACTCCATTTGTTGGGTTTATTTCAGTATTACCCTTGAGAAAGAAGATCAAGACTGGGTTGGTTTAGCCAGTGGTTGTGATATTACCGAGCAAAAAATTGCCGAATACAATTTCCGAGATCTTGCCTATCACGATTCATTGACCCAACTTGCCAATCGCACCATGTTTATCGATCGCTTAGATCACCATCTGCAATTAATTAAGCGTGGCAATTTACAGATCAATTCCTGTGTTTTACTCATCGATCTTGATAATTTTAAAGTAATTAATGATACCTTGGGCCACGGTGTTGGCGATAAATTATTAGTCGCGGTTGCGAAGCGACTGAAAAAAGTCGTGCGTTCTAGCGATACCGTTGCCAGGCTCGGTGGTGATGAATTTGTGATGTTGTATGAAGGCATGACGCACGGATTAGACGTGCAAGTTGTGGTTGAAAAAGTGGTCGCGCAGTTTAAATCGCCAATAGATTTGGGCGATCGCGCGATGGAGATCTCGTTGAGCGTCGGCGTTTTACCCATTGTGCCGGTGGCCTATCAACACTCCGACGACGTATTACGTGATGCCGATATCGCGCTCTATCGAGCAAAAAATATAACCGGATCTTACTGGGTTATTTTCGACGAAGTGCTTGATGCAACATCACGAAGAATGCGCCAGTTACAGATAGAACTCAAAGATGCCGTTAAAAATGGTGATTTACAATTCTATTTGCAGCCTATTATCGATGCTAAATTCAGAAAAATCGCCGGTTTTGAATCCTTAGCTCGTTGGCAACGTCGCAATGGTGAATGGATTTCTCCGGCGGAATTTATTCCGCTTGCCGAGCGTTCGGCTTGTGTTTCAGGAATTAGCATTTTAGCAGTACGTCGTGCGGCAGTGCAGCTTGAACAATGGAATAAAATTCGTGGTAAAAAAGACATTTATATCAGTGTTAATATTGCTGCTATATCCATCGACGATGAAGAGTTTTTTAACGAAATTTCTTATGTTTACAAAAAATACCATTTAGCGCGCGGTCAAATTCGATTGGAATTGACCGAGCACATGATTATGTCCAACGCCGAGAGAATGGTGTCAAAGCTGCACGAGCTTATCGAAATCGGCTGCCAAATTATGTTGGATGATTTTGGTACCGGTTATTCTTCGTTAGCCTATTTGCATCGACTGCCTATTCAAACCGTTAAAATTGATCGCAGTTTTATCGCTAACCTGAGTGAAGATAAGCACAAAATGGCCATAGTAAAATCAATTATTGCGCTGGCAGAAAATCTAAAAATGCAGGTTATTTCTGAGGGTGTAGAAACAGAATTTCAATCCAATCAATTACTTGCATTGGGCTGCCCAGTCATGCAAGGTTTTTTATACGCGCGGCCAATGCCGGCACTGGATGCGAGTAATTTTTTAACCAAAGAACTTTTCAATTAAGAATAAATAAAGAAATGATTTTGGTGGTTATTTAAAGAAACCACCGATTAACTCATCCATGATTTAATTGGTGGGAAGAAATTGACAACACAACTTCCTATTTCATCACAATCACTTACCACTCTTGAAATTGCCGATACTTCTTTGTATTGCTGGACGCTCTAGTGAAATCCCGGCATCTTAAAATCTTTAATAATCGTTCTTTAATATATTACGCAGTTTTAATGAACATATAATCGTCCCTGAAATTCTCTGTAATGGAATTGCCTCTTCCGCTGGTTTATACTGAACTCGCCTTTACAAGCTTCCCGCTTAAGATTCACGAAAATTAAGTCATTTTTATTTCTGTCTGATATAAAGAGGATAGGTTCGTGAGCGAGTTTATTGATAAATTACTGCATTCATTTCACAGTCCGCTTTCTGCCATTTTATTAGTTATTGGCATCGCGTTAATTTTTATTGGATTAACCGACGGTATTCCCGTAAATGGTGAGATAACCTTGTCGACACAAGAAAACTTTGAGTACGCCTCTTTAGCGATTGGCATTTTAGCGGTAGGTCTGTCGATAGTGGTGTATTACAAACCGCCGATAATTATGTCGCACGGCGGTTCTCATGATCGAAATACAGCTTCTCAAGCCAGTGAAACAACTCAGCCATTATTTTCGCAAATTGACGCAATGGCGCCAGAGCTAACTATGTCTTGGTTGCAAAAAAGAGACTTTATTAGTGGTTCGCAGAAAAAATTACTGAGCTTTGTTGAAACAAGAAACTCGGTAAATTATATTTCTCTAGCGCAAGAGTTTTCGGATATAGCCAACAGTGAACTGTATTATCGGCTTGAGCAATTACGACTTTTAGGCTTTATTGTTTGCCACCGTATGGGTAATGATGCTAACGATGTCACCTCGATATTTTTTAGGCCCAGTGAAGAATATCAAAAAGAATTAAATCAATGGGTCAATGCATCCAACACTCTGTACGTTAATTCTTAAGTGCTGTTTAAAATACGATTGGAAATTCTGATTAAGTTTTAGGAGGTTTATTTAGCGTTTTTAAAGTTCTTATCAAGTTTATTTAGGTTTTATTAAAGTAGACACACATTCTGTATTTCCGCACAAATAAATTGCTGGTGGCTTTAATAATAAATACCAATGAATCGTTTGACATGGTGTATTCTATGGCTCGATTTTAAAGATTAATAAATTGAGTTCCCGTTTTGTCAATCGATCCCATTTTTTTAAATTCAACCATTCACCATTGGTTGGCCTTGCCTCATAAGACTTTTTCCCGCGAAGAATCTGTAACTCAAGATGCTATTCATTGCGACTGTGGCGGTTTTGTGCGGTTATTGTTTCAAGCGCTTCAGCTAAAATATCCATTCTGCGTGTTGCGTCCTAAGGCTGTGCATTATTTTTCAGTGCTGCAAGAAATCGGCAGCAATAAAATAACGCAATTAAAACCCGGACACCTTTTGGCCTGGCGGAAGCAAATACTTCCCAAAAGTGGCGATACCGGCCATATCGTTTTAATAACTGCAGAACCGACTCTTGTGGGTAATAATCACTTTCGCGTCGAAATTGTTGATGCCACCCAAAAACAACAAGGGTTATCGCGACGTTTTTTGGAATTATTCACCGACGAAGATTCTGTCATTATTGGTGTTCGCCTTCATAGCGAAGAGACAAAAATTAAACGCGCGCCTATCTACCATTGCGACCTTTTACAGACCCGATACTGTTGGGGATGCGCTCTGCCCAAGAGCGTTTGCTCATGCGCCGTTATAGAGCCACGATCGCCTGCCCCAAACTTTGTGATCTTACGCCATCCTAAAGAACGCAAACGAACTCTTTCGACGGTTTCGCTGATTAAACAACGCTATCCAACCACTTTGGTACTTGATGGCGAACAGTTTTCGCCGCTGCGCATGAATAATTTATTGCTGTTGTTTCCAAGCCAGCAATCTTTAGATTGGCAACCCAATAGTAAAAGTGGTGAAAGTAGTAATCATGTCGAGAAGTCATCCGAACCCACTTTGATTCTGCTCGATGCAACTTGGAAAAAAGCCAAGAAAATGCTGCATCTTAACTCTTGGCTACAAACGCTTGAACATGTTGCGTTGAGCCCAGATTTTATGTCTCGCTATCTGTTGCGCAAAATACCCAACGTTCAAGGTTTATCGACCCTTGAAGCCTACGCCGTTGCCGCAAAAGACCCCGAACTCGCTCAAACCTTGGAGCCATTTATGGCCAAGCACATTGAGCTGATGGGTGTCGAAAGGTATCAACAAAACTATCAATCGCACCTTAATTACGAAAACTCTTAACGAAACTTATTTCGTAAGCCTATATTGGTAAGTCTCTGAAATCACAGAAGAAATAAAAATTGCGTCTATTATCAAATCCGTTCAAATTGGAACTACTAACTGTGAATAGCCCCTCAAAACGTCAAATCCTGTTTTAATAGATCACATTGATCTTAAATCAAGGGTAGGTTCATTATTCTTCCGAATAATGAATTACTCTATAATCACGGGCGTGCAAGCCTGCGCTTTAAGCGCAATAACTGCTTTGGAACGATCATTTTTATCGTGGCGGTGAGTGAAATTTGAAACTTTCTTGAAGGTTTTATGTGAACCCTTGGGGTTAAGGTTCTTCCAAGTGAAAGCCTATGGGGCAACCCCAACATCTACGGACGGCGTGGATTTACTGTTTTTTCGTGAGAGTTTATGTCTGCATTTATTACCGAACACAAAACATTGTTAATGATCCTATTGCCGATTTTTTTGGTGGGTTATTTCTTACCAACCATCATCAGCTTTGTTTTAAAAGGCGAACAAAAATCCAAAATCTTCTTCGCCAACCTAATCTCTGGAATTTCATGGTTCGCTTGGTTTAGCGTACTGTTTTGGGCGATTCGAGGATCAAAATCCGTATCGAACAACAACGACGAAAAAACCATCGCCGAATAACCGCCTTAAAAGACAAGCAGTTGCATAAACACAACTGCTTGTGTCCTCCAAAGCTTCTGATTTGATAGTCGTCACTTTACAGAGCGACCCTCAGATACCATTCGAAAATCAACCTCGGGTAAATTACCCAAATCAAACTATTCGATGTTTTGCACTTGCTCATTGAGTAGCGGTCTAGACCCTAACAAACTCAGTGAGTTATCGAAAAGAAACCGATCAAAAATGCCTGTTTGCCCACCAAACTGCCCACCACTTGTCTATAGCTTTTACTAAATCTTAGTGGTTAGCAATGGAAAAACAGTGCCGTTTTTATGCTGCTGTTAGAGCTAAAACATAGCAGTTTTGAAGGGCTTTATTGAGTAATTTTTTCAACACCTCATTTAATAGTGGATACAATAATGTCCACTTTTTGTTTTATTTCGCTATAATGGATATAGCTGTATCTATTCGGTCTTTACGGATGAATTTTACCTTACTTGATGATACCGATGTAAGCCAAGCCTATGCGGCTTATTTACGTGAGTTACGAAAGCAGGCAAAGCTGTCACGAGCGGCGCTTGCTGAGCGAAGCTGCGTACCTGCGGCCACCATTAAGAAATTTGAGCTGACCGGGCAAATTTCATTTCGCCAATTGCTGTTGCTATGGCAGACCCTTGATTCGCTAGATAGGTTTTATCAGCTCACGCAACCTAGCAAAGAACGCGCTGCTATACCCACGAGTATTGATGAGGTGCTAAAAGATGAGTTTTAAACCCATTCAGAAGCTTAATGTTACTCGAACGCTAAGCTCAGGTGAGCAGGTTGCTGTAGGGGTCTTGGCGCAGAATCGGCAAGGCGTTTTTTTTCAGTATGCAGACAGCTATTTGCAGCAGCTTGGCAACTTATCACCTTTTACCTTGCATGCGAACGCGCAAGTTCAAGTCGCTCCTAAAGCGCCGCACCAAGGTGTACATGGCGTATTTGGAGATTGTTTGCCCGATGGCTGGGGCATGCTGTTACAAGATCGTATTTTCCGGCAAAAGGGCATCCTACCTAATCAATTAACGGCGATGGATAGACTGGCCTTTGTCGGTGATAAAGGCATGGGAGCATTGTCTTTTTCTCCGGTGTCTGAGTTTTCAGCCACCACGCACGCGGATATTGATTTAGCGACGTTAGGCTTAGAAGCACAAACGCTGTTCGATTCTTCGATGTCAGATTATATGGATGATAATCACGATGAGTTAGATGGGCATACGCAACAGGTGTTGGCTGCATTAGTCGCCGGAGGTAGTTCGGGTGGGGCAAGACCTAAGGCACAGATTTATATGCCTACTGGAGAAACTCAGTATTGTCGGACCTTCGCTCAGCCTGGAGATGAGGCTTGGCTGGTTAAGTTTACCTCTAAAAATCTCGCACTTGGCCATGAAGAAGGTTTGTGCGAGGCGGTTTATTTACAAATGGCAGAACTTGCTAAGTGTCAACCACCAGTTTGGCAACTCATTGAAGCACCATCTACAAGCGGTGCGTCTGCCTGGTTGGCGCTTAAGCGTTTTGATTATGTCACGGAGCAGACCAATTTAAGCGGCAATCGCAGTTCAGGTCGACTGCATATGCACAGCGCTTGCGGGCTGCTGGATGCAGACTTTCGAACGCCAAGTTTAGATTATATTGACTTGATAAAAGCCAGCCGTCAGTTGTGTAAATCGCCAGCCGCTGGGCAGCTGCAATTTCGCCGTGCCATTTTTAACCTGCTGTCGTCTAATCAAGACGACCACAGTAAAAACTGGGCGTTTTTGCAAGCGGATGACGGTCAATGGGATCCTGCACCTTTCTACGATGTTACCTACAGCCCACATCCATTCAACGAACACGCCACTGCGTTCGGCGGTTATGGCAAAGCGCCACCGCTTAAGGTGATGCAAAAACTTGCTACCAGTGCTGGCTTTGCCAATTGGAATGATGCAAGGCAAGTCATTGAAGAAGTCGCAGAAGCCATCAGCCAATTTACGTATCTGGCACAGCAGCAAGGGATCAGTAAAACAACAGTGTCTGCGATTGCTAAGACATTGGATCAGCGCAAACAGGAAAATGCACCGCTTTTTCTATAAATTGCCAATCTCTCGAAGTAAAGTGAGCCAAGATCTGAACAGGTCCTGTCGATTAGATCGACATATCAATTTTATATGTCGATTTTTTGCCTTTATTTCGACATAACTTTTTTATGTGTCGATACACTCGACATATCAACTCTTAATCCAAACGACTCACCAAAACCGAGTTTTGAGAAGGAAGCTTCAAAGTCGTAAGGCATCCCTTGGGCTTTTGGGGCAGTTTGGGCAACGCCTTAATTCACGCTACTTAGCAACACACTAGCCCTGCCCACAGGGTATTTATGACTTGGGGCATTATGTGAATTCTGGGGCAGGTTGTTCGCAATATCCTCAGAAAGCTGCACGATCTGGGCATTTATCTGCCTACTGCGTCCGTTTAACTCTTAGATACTAGTGGGGCAAACTCCTAAGAGAACTTAACAGATCAGTGAGGCTTATTTTGAAAAAAATAGAAACGATGAACCCAACCATACAATTACCGACAAACTCAGTACACCCAGCGCGTCAGCAGAGGATTTTGCGCTTGCCCGAGGTAAAGGCCAAAACAGGCTTTGGCCGCAGCACCATTTATGCCCTGATGGCCAATGGTGAATTTCCGCGATCCATTCGTATTGGTGCGCGTGCCGTGGGCTGGTTAGAAAGCGATATCGACCAGTGGATTGAAACCCGCCGTATCGGTGCTGCTTATGGCCGTGGATAAACCATCAGCATCAACCCAGTTACCTGCCAATGAGGTGAATAACAACATGCCAACATTACCGGCAGGTTTTGCCTATAACGCGCAAAACTGGCTGGTGATGCAACCAGCAGGGCAAGATAGCCCAGTCAAAATCTGCTCTTGGTTGCAAGTAGCTGCTCGTACTCGCGATCCGCAAGGGGACAACTACGGCTATTTATTGCACTGGTTAGACGATGACAATCGCCATCGCTATTGGGCCATGCCAGCAGAACTATTGGTCGGAGACGGCAGCGAGTACCGTCGGATACTACTCAGCCGTGGTATGCGGCTGAGTAACAGTGCCAAAGCGCGGCAGTTGCTCTCGCTGTTTATTCAACAAATGGGCGAACTGGGCAGGCAAAAGGCGCGGTTTTGCTGTTTGGGATGCAAGGTAGTGCGTTTTCCTGTTTTAGATAAAGGCGTGAAGCACCAAAAGATACACGCGTTGGGAGTGTTTGCTTGCAATGTTCTGGTTTGAATCGCGCCATCTCTATATGTCGGTAACAAATGTGCTGGTAACAAAACCAACCTGCCTTGCGCGTGGCCATCAACCTCAGGTAAAGGCAACCAATACAGGTTTGGCCTTTACTAGGGACTCTGCCATTTTTCTACGATCACTTTTGCGTCAATGCTATTTAGTCATTGGTGAATCGGGCGGCCTGGGTGCGCTTGTTTAACGCACGGTAACTGATAGGTCAGCCAACAGGTTGAGCGTTCGGTTGTATTGTCGCATTGGCTTAATGATGGGTAGAGAGTGAACGCGCCATTCCCAATCAGTAAAGCGACCACCTGCTGTATCCATTCTCTATCCCAATCGTTACCACTTGCCCATAACACGTCACTTATCACCTTGTTGGTTTTTCATGCCGTCTATTTTCAGTCGTCGGGTGCAGACTCGGTGGTGAAATAGATGAAAGAAATGGCCATCAAACTAACCTGTCAAATCAGTTTTTTATGATGACTTGTGTGCGGCTAACTGTTTGATAGACATAGTCCAATACGGTGCTGTTTGGCGGCATTTGGCTAGTGCAAAAAAATCGAGACGCCAAACGATTGTTTGCATTCTGGGCTTAAAAAATCAAACGGTTTGTACTTTGATGCCGAGGTTGGTTTAGGGGGCAAAAAGTGCCAAACCTTTCTTTAAGCCAGTACCGGCAAGACCTACCAGCTTTGGATTTCAATCGAGAAGCCAAACAGTAAATCGGTTAATTTCCCTGTTTGGCGTTTCGATCCAAAAGCCAAACGGATAGTGGTTTTGGCGTATGGGGGTAAAGGCATGGGGAAGTGTGTTTGCGAACACGCGAATGATTGCCCTGCAAAACCAATCGACAAAAACGCCATCTTGGTTTATATTTTTAAATAATTTTAGTTTTTATAAACCAGAGGTCTGTATGATTGGAGAGCGCATAAAACGAGCCCGTGCAGCCGCTGGCCTGTCGATGCAGGCCTTGGGTAAGCAAGTTGGTATTAGTGCCAACATGGTTAAAAAATACGAGCACGACCAGAGTATGCCTTCGTCGGGAGTTTTACTTAAATTGGCGACGGCTTTGTCGGTTCGTACTGAATACTTCTTTCGCCCAGCACAGGTGGCTTTGGGTGAGGTGGAGTATCGTAAAAAAGCCTCAGCTTCAGCTAAGTTGCTAAAGAAGATTGAGTCCGATGTGGTTGACCAGGCTGAGCGCTGGTTAGCACTTAAAAATGTATGGCCAAACTTCCCGATAGCGAGTTTTAACTACCACCCCGACGTCCCTGTTGTAAGCACTTTAGACGCAGTAGAGCAGGTTGCCGCTAAAGTCCGTACTGATTGGCAGTTGGGTATGAATCCATTACCAGACTTAATCGACTTGCTTGAGTCTAAAGGTATTCTGGTGATTGTCAGTAACGTACCCCAAGCCGATAAATTTGATGGGTTACAAGCCAAAATATCAGGGCAGCCTATTGTTGTTGTGTCTTCTCATTGGCCTGGTTGCCGCCAGCGGTTCACATTGGCGCATGAACTTGGCCACCTTGTTTTACATGGCTTACTAGATGAATCCATTGACGAAGAGATGGCCTGCAACCGCTTTGCTTCTGCGTTTTTATTGCCCGAAGTAGGCCTTTTTCAGCATCTAGGAGAGCGACGTTCGAACGTAGACCCCAAAGAGCTATATTTCCTGAAACACGAATATGGCTTAAGCATGGCAGCTTGTTTGTATCGCAGTGCCGACCTTGGTGTGATCACCGAAGAGAAAAAACGCCAAATATTTATACAGTTTTCAAAAAACGGTTGGCGCAAGCAAGAGCCTGGGAATCCTTATCCACAAGAGCAGACATTATTGTTTGAGCAGTTGGTTTATCGTGCATTGGCAGAGGGAATTGTTAGTGAATCGAAAGCCGCTGAGCTGCTACAGATGTCAGTGATGGCATTGCATAAGCAGCGTCAAATGTTAGATTTTATGGAGTGTTAAATGGCCGACGTTAAACCTTGGATATCAATGGAAAAGCAGCTTTCACTGCTAAAGTCACGCGGCCTGCTTATTGATAATGAGCAGGCCGCAATGAATTACCTTTCACGCATAGGTTATTACCGCTTGAGTGGCTACTGGTATCCACTTAGAGAAATAGACGTAATGTCTTCAGCCGAACAAAAGTGCCCTATTAGATTTGATCACTTTTACCAAGATAGTCATTTCGAGGATGTTGTTAATTTATATGTCTTTGATAAAAAATTGAGATTGCTTGCTCTTGATGCATTAGAGCGGATTGAAATGGCTGTCAGAGTTGATGTAGCTCATTTACTGGGTGAGAAAGAACCTTGTGCGCATGAGAATCCGGAGTGTTTACACGGGAATTTCACGAAAAAGCTAATTAAAAAAGGGCCTAACAAAGGTAAAACTGAGCACCAAGTTTGGCTTGAAAAGTATAACTCGATGTTACGTCGATCTCGCCGTGAACCATTCATTACTCACCATAAAAGCAAATATGATGGTAGGCTACCTGTTTGGGTTGCTATTGAAGTCTGGGATTTTGGGTTGTTATCACGATTATTTGAAGGTTTGCAATTCAAAGATAAAAACCATATTGCAAAAAAATATGGGCTTGCTGACGGCGATACAATGGCAAAATGGATTCGCAGTCTAAACTTTATTCGCAACGTATCTGCTCACCATAGTCGCTTATGGAATATCAACGTGTTGGAACCTTCCCCATGCCCTGATCATTGGCCAGATATTAAAAATACAAAGCCATTTTTGTACTTTGCTATCATGGCTCAACTCATGGGAGTCATTTGCCCAAACTCAACTTGGTTACCTAGACTTGTCGAGTTACTTAAAGCTTGCCCAGCATCGAGAAACGGCATTTTAACGTTAGATGATTTTGGAGTAATCAGTGATTGGGAGAAATGGTTACTTCGGGGGTAGAAATGAGAACCGACGCGTACAAAAATGCAGTGGCGCCGGTCATATTGTTAGCAAGTGTAGGTTCGATCAGATTATTTGTCAATTACATTTAACCTGTTTCAATGTTGACGTTAGAACTAATCAAAGCGATTTGATTGAAATATCAGCATAAAAAACGAAGGGTAAAGTCGCTGGCCCCAATTGCCCCATTCCTTGGGGCGGTTCACATCCCTCTTATTCACCCTCTGAAGCTCGGCATATCAAGTGTTGCCCCATTGTCCCAACTGCCCACGGTAAGTGAGCAAATGGGGGCTTGTTAGTTTCGCCTGATGGGCCTTTTCGGCATGCGGCTGCGTTTGCCATCGAAAAAGGCCAATACTCTGAACCAATAGAGTGATTCTTCATAACCTAGGCTATGCGTTGGGCGTGCAGGCGGGATGATCCCCAGTTTGCGTCCTAGGCTGACAATCACGTAGAACATGAGTTTTAGCATCAGCCAAGGAGCGAGTACCACGAATACCATCAGGCAATGCAGAGTAAGTGCGTAGCCTATACCATGAGGTTGTTCGAGTAAGGCAATGCCAATACACCAACCAAGGCCTGCCAGCATGGCTATTGGAAAGGTAATGGGGGCGAGTCGCATCATAAATTGCATGTTAATGCCCTCCTGTGTTGTGCTGTGAAGGGTGCTCAAAGCTCACCAGTGGTTCAACTACATCAGCCACGGTTTGATGGGCAATTCGGCGCTCTTCAAAGTAATCGTGGCGATCGTAAATACCCTCAACACCTTTTAGCTTATGGTTAAGACAGCGTTCGGCTACGTTGCCTGCAATACCCAAAGAGGCGGCAAGGCTGCGAAAGGTGCGGCGCAAATCGTGTACGGTGAAGTGTTCAAGTTTGCCCATTTTATTGGGAGGCTGTTTTTTGCGCCCAGGCTCGCGACCAAAGAGCTTAGAAATGGCACGGTTTAGCGTATCTGGCCCCATATGTGGACGATGGCTTGCTCGTCTGGCTGGGAAAACATAAGGCGAGCCACAAGCGCGAATTTGCAGTTCGTTAAACCAGGTAATGGCTTGGCGCGGTAAGGGGATGCTGATCGGCACGCCAGTTTTACTGCGTTCCTTGGGCAGGTCCCATACGCCCGTGGTTAAATCCATTTCACGCCACATGGCTTCGCACAGTTCGCTTTTGCGTACGCCCAATACCAAAAACAGACAGCAAGCGAGGTAGTTGTCGCGGCCAAAGCTATTGATATGGGTATGAAACACACTGAAGGCGTAGTGAATTTCCTCTTTGCTGAGCATCCTGTCTTTACTGGACTCAACGCCACCGGCATCGTCCACGGTAAATGCTGCGGCGGGATTGTTCAGGGTTAAGTCGAGCTTTATCGCATGTCGAAACAGCTGCTTCATGTACATCAAGGTGTCGTTGGCAATGGTAGGGCGGTTACTTTCTCGAATGCGCTCTAATACTTCGCGCACGTCACGTGCAGTCACCTCAGCAATACACTTAATGCCAATGACTGGGCTTATGTCTTTGGTGTAAACCCGATACGGAATCTTTGGGTGCTTTAGTCGTCGACTCAGGTCTGTTCGATACCAGTCATGAAATAGCTGATCCACGGTTTCAATGTCAGGTAACTCGATTTTCTGTTTTTCCAGAAGAGGATCTATGCCGTCGCGTACTTCCTTTCGAAAATATGCGGCGGCAATTCTAGCGTCGGCCAACGACATTAAAGGAAATTGTCCCAAGGTTGCTTCTCGTCTTCCTTTGGCTGTGGTGTAGCGGATCATCCAGTAAGGCGAGCCCTGTTTGCGGACGCAAAAGTATAGGCCTTCACCGTCTGAATATTTTTTTGGGTCGGCTTTGCTGTAAGCAATAACCTGTTTTGCTGTGAGTTTTCCCATGTTTACTCCATAGTTGCTGAAATAATGGAGGGGGCAATAATGGTTGTCCACCACTAAAGTTGGTAACGGACATCTGCAAACCGATTTGCACTGGGAAAACAAAAAAGCCCGCTATTTATAAATGCCGGGCTTTTTAGACTTTCTTGGGCGAATAAAAAACTATTCAATATTCTGCACTTGTTCGCGCATTTGTTCGATTAAGACTTTAAGTTCCACCGCCGTTTGGGTGGTGTCGCTAACGGTGGCTTTTGATGAGAGTGTGTTGGCTTCGCGATTGAGTTCTTGCATTAAGAAGTCGAGTCGGCGACCAACGGGTTTTTTCTGTTTTAGGCAGTTTTGCACTTCTTTAACGTGGGTTTCTAGTCGGTCGAGTTCTTCGTCGACGTCGGATTTTTGCGCGAGATACACTAATTCTTGTTCGAGGCGATCTTGGTCGATTTCAACTTGCAGTGCTGCAAGTTTATCGAGCAATTTTTGATGCTGATTTTCTTTGATTAGTGGCAATGCTTCGCGGGTTTGGGCAACTAATTCCGATATTTTTACCAAACGTTGGGAGATGTGTTTTTGTAATTCGTCGCCTTCGCGCGCACGTTGTTGAATTAAATCATCGACGGCTTTATCGAAACTTTTTAGAGCGTCGTTTTTGACTGCTTCAAAGTCGGTTTCAGATTCAATAATAACGCCCGGCCATTGCATAATTTGCATGGGATTTACGGAGGCGGTTTTACCCATTAATTGATTGATTTCTTCGCAGGCATTGATGACCTGTTGGGCAAGTTCACGGTCGATGTGAATGGATTGTTGCTGACTGATTTTTTGCAGTTGCAGGCTGACTTCTATTTTGCCGCGGGCAATTTTTTCTCTTAATACTTCGCGTAATTGTGGTTCTAAGACGCGTAGTGTGTCTGGTAACCGAAAATGCGCTTCGAGATAACGATGATTAATGCTGCGTATTTCCCAAGTTAGGCTGGCCCATTCAAAGGTATTTTGTTGGCGAGCGAAGCCGGTCATGCTGTGGGTCATTGTCAGTCCTTCTGTTGGGCTCAATGAGAGAGTGTTATCCAAAATGAATATGCCGAGGGTTTTTTATAGTGCGCGATAAAATAGGCGCAAGCTTCTTGTCGGCTGGATTACGAATTAATATTTCATGGTATCACAAGGTGGGTTAGTTATAATCCGGGCCAGAAGAATTTGTGCGTACAGTTTTGATTCAATTTAAATAAAACAATTATTTAGCCGCAAATTTATACTTGTTACCGGTGCACAGGAGAGAATTTTCAATGCAGAGACCCAGTGGTCGTTTGGCCGATCAATTAAGAGATATCACATTTACACGTAATTATACCAAGCACGCAGAAGGTTCTGTGCTAGTTGAGTTTGGCGATACCAAGGTGCTTTGTACCGCGACCGTTGAAGAAGGTGTGCCTCGTTTTATGCGCGGTGAAGGCCGTGGCTGGATTACCGCAGAATACGGCATGTTGCCGCGCTCTACCGGAACGCGCATGGACCGAGAGGCCGCACGTGGTAAGCAAGGTGGTAGAACGGTGGAGATTCAGCGTTTAATTGGTCGATCACTGCGTGCAGCAGCCAATTTAGAGGCGTTGGGCGAAAACACTATTTTGGTTGATTGCGATGTTATTCAAGCCGATGGCGGTACTCGAACCGCTTCTATCACTGGTGCTTGTGTTGCAATCATGGATGCGCTTGCCGTGCTTGAGGGCCGTGGTTTATTAAAAGGTGTTGTACTCGATAAATTAGTAGCGGCGGTTTCGGTTGGTATTTACGAAGGCGAAGTGGTGCTTGATTTGGATTACCCTGAAGACAGTAACGCCCAAGCCGATATGAACATTGTTATGTGTGAAGGCGGCGGCTTAATTGAGGTTCAAGGAACCGCAGAGGAAAATCCATTCACAGGTGATGAGTTTGCGCAGATGCTAGCAATTGCAAAAAGCGGTATTGAATCCCTGCACGGATTACAGCGAGCAGCATTGGCCGAATCTATTTAGCGAAATCTATTTAAGAGTTGGTGTTGGTAATAAAAAAGCCCGAAGAGCTGAATAAGTTCTTCGGGCTTTTTTTGTTTATTTATTCAGCCATTATTTTGTTTATTCAAGAATGACTTGTTAAATTTTTGAGTAATACAGCTTTTATGAAAGCATAATTTTGTTAAGAACTCAGAAATTAAAACTTGAATCAACGACCATCACGGTAATTATTTGGTTGAATACACGAAACTGAGATTTGTTTTTGAGTGTTTGTTTGAAAATTTCGATGCCTTTAAGCTGTTACAATTCGATATCGTAATCAATAATTACAGGTAGGTGTGATGAGAACGTACGGTTTTTATAAATAACGCCGTATTCAACACGTGAGCGTAGTTCGTCGGAAACCACCTGTAGGTCGGTTCTCCAGCCGTCGCCTTTACCTACTTCACCCTGCGGCCACCAGGTGTATTCATCGGGATCGCGGTTGGCGCAACGGAAGGCATCGGTATAGCCAATTTGTGTGAACAATTGGTCCATCCAAAGGCGTTCATGTTCCAAAAAGCCTGCGTTATTTTCGTTGGCTCGTGCGTTTTCAACGTCTGCTGTTTTGTGAGCCATTTGCCAATTGCCGCAAAAAATAAAAGCGCGGCGCTTACGCGTGATTTTGTGCAGATGGGCTTGCAGGTCGTCGAAGAATTTGATTTTTACTTCAAGCGATTCAAGTTCGGTGTTGGCGCTAGGAGCTAATAATGAGCCAATGGATATGTGTTCAAAATCCGCCTGCAAATAGCGGCCTTCCATATCAACACCGCTGCTAAAACCTAAGCCATAAATTAAGGCTTTAGGCTGATGGCGCGAGTAGATGGCAACGCCGTTGTAGTGTTTGATTCCAGAATCAAAAAAATACGCGTTATAGCCCTTTGGGTGGAAAATGTCGTGGTCGAGTTCGTGCTCCAGCGCTCGCAAGTCTTGTAGGCATACGATATCCGCGTCTTGCTCGGACAACCACTCGTATAGACCGCGTTGGG